>NZ_JBIBHN010000002.1:199996-237534 GCF_042957035.1 Streptomyces sp. NPDC008137
CGGGAGCCGGTCCGGTGGTGAGCCTGTGCGGAGCGAGCCGGGTGGTGAGCCCGCGCGGAATCAGCCCGGTGGTGAGCCCGCGAAGAACCAGTCGGGTGGTGAGGCCGCCGGGAGCCGGTCCGGTGGTGAGCCTGTGCGGAGCGAGCCGGGTGGTGAGCCCGCGCGGAATCAGCCCGGTGGTGAGCCCGCGAAGAACCAGTCGGGCGGTGAGCCCGCGAAGAACCAGCCGGGTGGTGAGCCCGCGAAGAACCAGCCCGTGCCCGTTCCTCAGCCCCCTGACGATCAACCACCCCCGGGCCCCGATGTCGCCCCCGGCCCCGTCAAGCGTTCCGACCCACCGGACGACTCCACGAAAGGAGACTCATGAACACCGGTGAACTCACCGAACTCGGACAGCAGCTGCGCGTGGACAGCGTCCGCGCCGCGGCCGCCGCGGGCTCCGGGCATCCGACGTCCTCGATGTCCGCGGCCGATCTGATGGCCGTGCTGCTCGCCCGCCACCTCCGCTACGACTTCGACCGTCCCGCGCACCCCGGCAACGACCGTTTCGTGCTGTCCAAGGGACACGCCTCGCCGCTGCTGTACTCCGCGTACAAGGCGGCCGGTGCCATCGACGACGAGGAGCTGCTCACCTTCCGCAAGCTGGGCAGCCGCCTCGAAGGGCACCCCACCCCGCAGCGCTTGCCGTGGGTCGAGACGGCCACCGGCTCGCTCGGGCAGGGCCTGCCGGTCGGAGTCGGCATCGCGCTGGCCGGAAAGCGGCTGGACCGCACCGGCTACCGCACCTGGGTGCTGTGCGGCGACAGCGAGCTGGCCGAGGGATCGGTGTGGGAGGCCGCCGAGCACGCCGGGCACGAGCACCTGGACAACCTCACCGTGATCGTCGACGTCAACCGGCTCGGCCAGCGCGGCCCCACCCGGCACGGCCACGACCTGGACGCCTACGCCCGCCGCTTCCAGGCCTTCGACTGGCACACCATCGAGGTCGACGGGCACGACGTGGACGCCGTCGACCGCGCCTACGGCGAGGCCGCCTCTACCAAGGGCCAGCCCACCGCGATCCTCGCCCGCACCCTCAAGGGCAAGGGCGTCGAGGGCGTCCAGGACCGCGAGGGCCTGCACGGCAAGCCGCTGCCGGAGGCCGAGGAGGCGATCGCCGAACTCGGCGGGCCGCGCGACATCCGCGTCCGGGTGCAGGAGCCGTCGGCCGTCCGCATGCTGCACGCCGTCCACACCGGGACCCACGAACTCCCCAAGTGGGACAAGGGCGAGGAGGTCGCCACCCGCAACGCCTTCGGCGAGGCACTCGCCGCGCTCGGCACCGGCCGCGGCGACATCGTCGCCCTGGACGGCGAGGTCGGCGACTCCACCCGCGCCGAGTTCTTCGCCAAGGAACACCCCGACCGCTACTTCGAGTGCTACATCGCCGAGCAGCAGCTGGTCGCCTCGGCGGTCGGGCTCGCCGCGCGCGGCTGGACGCCGTACGCCGCCACGTTCGCCGCCTTCCTGACCCGGGCCCACGACTTCATCAGGATGGCGTCCGTCAGCGGCGCCGGCATCAACCTGGTCGGCTCGCACGCGGGCGTCGCCATCGGCCAGGACGGGCCCAGCCAGATGGGCCTGGAGGACCTGGCGATGATGCGGGCGGTGCACGGCTCGACCGTGCTGTACCCGTGCGACGCCAACCAGACCGCCCGGCTCGTCGGCGCGATGGCCGGCCTGGAGGGCGTCCGCTACCTGCGCACCTCGCGCGGCGAGAGCGCGGTGCTCTACGGCCCCGACGAGGAGTTCCCGGTCGGCGGGAGCAAGGTGCTGCGCTCCTCGGAGAGCGACCGGCTGACCCTCGTCGCGGCGGGCGTCACCGTGCACGAGGCACTGGCCGCCGCCGACGCCCTGGAGCGGGAGGGCATCCAGGCGCGGGTGATCGACCTGTACTCCGTGAAGCCCGTCGACCGTGCCACCCTGCGCCGGGCCGCCGAGGAGACCGGCTGCCTGGTGACCGTCGAGGACCACCACCCGGAGGGCGGCATCGGGGACGCGGTCCTCGACGCCTTCACCGACGGACGGCCCGTCCCGCGCCTGGTGCGGCTCGCCGTACGGTCGATGCCCGGCTCGGCGTCCCCGGCCGAGGCGCTGCACGCCGCCGGCATCGACGCCGAGTCGATCGCGGCGGCGGGGCGGCTCCTGGTGGAGGAGGCGGTCGTGCCGTGAGCGGCGGCGACGGCGCGCGCAGGGTGCGGGCCGGCCGCCGGACCGTGGAGGTGCACCGGCCGGACAAGGTGCTCTTCCCCGGCGGCGCGGACGCCAAGGAGTACACCAAGGGCGACCTGGTGGACTACCACCGGGCCGTCGCGCCCTTCATGCTGCCGCACCTGCGCGGCCGTCCGCTGATGCTGGAGCGGCACCCGGACGGGCTCGACGGGCCGACGTTCATGCAGAAGAACACGCCGGAGCACTACCCGGAGTGGATCAGGCGCGTCGAGCTGGCCAAGGAGGGCGGCACCGTCCGCCACACCGTCTGTGACGACACCGCCACCCTCCTCTACCTCGCCGACCAGGCGAGCATCGCCCTGCACCGCTGGCTGTCCCGCGCCGACAGCCCCGACCACCCCGACCGGCTGGTCTTCGACCTCGACCCCGCGGGCGACGACTTCGAGGCCGTGCGCGCTGCCGCCCGGCTGCTCGGGGAACTCCTGGACGAGCTGGAGCTGCCCTCGGCGCTGATGACCACCGGCTCCCGCGGGCTGCACGTGATCGTGCCGCTGAACGGCCGGCACGACTTCGACGAGGTGCGCGCCTTCGCCCGGGACGTCGCCGACACCCTCGCCGGCGACCACCCCGACCGGCTCACCACCGCCGCCCGCAAGAAGGACCGCGGCGGGCGGCTCTACCTCGACGTGCAGCGCAACGCCTACGCCCAGACCGCCGTCGCACCCTTCACGGTCCGGCCCCGGCCGGGCGCGCCCGTGGCGACCCCCATCACCTGGGACCAGCTGGACGACCCGGAGCTGCACGCCCGCGGCTGGACCATCGCCGACGTCGTCGAGCAGGCCCGCACCAACCCGTGGTCCGGCCTGCTGAACCGTGGCCGGGCGCTGGGACCGGCCCGGCGGCGGCTGAACGCGCTGCGCGGCTGAGCCCCACCCGTATCGCCCGGCGGGTGGCAGATGCATGAGTCCGTAGAGGTTTGGCGAACACTCTTGCGGCCACACGGAGGGGGAGGTGGCCATGTCGAACACAAGAGACACGCAAGAGTCACAGGGTTCACAGAAATCCCAGGACTCACAGAATTCGAGCAAATCGGACGACGAGCAGACGGCCCGGAAGCGGCCGAGCCCGATGGACGTGCTGCGTCAGGCGCGCGGCCAGCTCGCGGAACTCACCGGTATGGAAGCCGAATCCGTGTCGTCCTTCGAGCAGACGGACGAGGGCTGGGCGCTGGAGGTCGAGGTCCTCGAACTCGAGCGCGTGCCCGACACGATGAGCCTGATGGCGAGCTACCAGGTGGAGCTCGACGCCGACGGGCAGCTCACGGGTTACCGGCGTGTCCGCCGCTACGAACGCGGTCGATCCGACGCGCGCAGGTCCGGCGGCCGCTAGGCCGCCCGACCGGACCCGCACCCACACACGAGGAGGAACACCCGGCATGACAGTCGTACCGGCACAACAGTCCGGCGGCGGAGGCGGTAGCAGCGGTCTCTACGACGTACTCGAACTTGTTCTGGACAGGGGGCTCGTCATTGACGCATTCGTGCGCGTCTCCCTGGTCGGTATCGAGATCCTCAAGATCGACGTCCGCGTCGTCGTCGCCAGCGTCGACACCTATCTGCGCTTCGCCGAGGCGTGCAACCGGCTCGACCTGGAGGCCGGGCCGCGCAAGGACCCGGGCCTGCCCGACCTGGTCGGTGAGATGACCGAGTCCGGAGCGCGCGGCAAGTCCAAGGGGGCGCTGTCCGGCGCCGCCGAGACCATCTCCGACGCCTTCAAGCAGGCGCGCGACGAGGGCTCCGAGCGTCAGGGCGAGTCCCGTCCCCGCGCCCGTAAGAGCACGTCGTCCCGCCGGAAGGAGGAGCAGGAGTGAGCACCTACGTCTACGGCATCGCGGCCGACGCGCACCCGGCGCTGCCCGAGGGCATGGGCGGTGTGGGCGACCCGCCCCGTCCGGTGCGCGTCCTGCGCGAGGGCGAGCTGGCGGCCATCGTCAGCGACGCTCCCGAGGGGCTGCGGCCCAAGCGCAGGGACCTGCTCGCCCACCAGAACGTGCTCAGCGAGGCGGGTGCGGCCGGCTGTGTGCTGCCCATGCGGTTCGGCAGTGTCGCCCCGGACGAGAGCTCGGTCACCGGGGTGCTCGCCGAGCGGGCCGAGCACTACAAGGAACGCCTGCGGGCCCTGGAGGGCCGGGTCGAGTACAACCTCAAGGCCAATCACGTCGAAGAGGCCGTCCTGCACCAGGTGATGGCCCAGAGTCCCGACATCCGCGCTCTCGCCGAGGCCAACCGGCAGTCCGGCGGCGGCAGTTACGACGACAAGATCCGGCTCGGCGAGCTGGTCGCGGCCGCGGTCAAGGCCAGGGAGGCGGACGACGCCGCCGCACTGCGGAGCGTCTTGGACTCCGCCGCCGAGGACGTCAGCGTGGGCCCCGAGTCCACCGGCTGGCTGGCCAACGTGTCGTACCTGGTGGACCGGGAGTCGGCCGAGCAGTTCCTGGCCGCGGTCGAGCAGGCACGCAAGGACATGCCGCACCTGGAGGTGCGGGTCAACGGCCCGCTGCCGCCGTACAGCTTCGTCGAGCCCGGCCCGGCCGAGCCGGCGGGCACCGTGGCGAGCGGCACGGACACCACCGGAGCGGGGTGACGACATGGGTCTGATCTCGGAGGTGCTGCTGCTGCCGCTCGCACCGGTGCGCGGCAGCGCCTGGGCCGTCAGACAGGTGCTCCAGGAGGCCGAGCGGATCTACTACGACCCCGCCACGATTCAGGCCGAACTGGCCCGCCTGGAGGAGCGGCTGGAGGCCGGAGAGATCACGGAGGAGGAGTTCGACCGTCTTGAGGACGAACTCCTCGACCGGCTGGAGACCGCCTCGCGCGGGAGCGCGGGAACAGGCCAACAAGGGACGGCACAATGAACCGAACAGGACTGGGCCTCGCGGTGGGGGCCGGATACCTCCTGGGACGTACCAAAAAGCTGAAGATGGCGATCGCCATCGGCGGACTGGTGGCCGGGAAGAAGCTGAACCTGAGCCCGCGCATGGTCGCGGAGCTGCTCCAGCAGCAGCTGCGGAACAACCCGCAGTTCAAGGAGATAGGCGACCAGCTGCGCGAGGATCTGCGCGGTGTCGGCAAGGCCGCCTCCGGTGCCATGGTCGAGCGGCAGATCGACGCCCTCGCCGACCGGCTGCACGGCCGTACGGCCCAGGTGCGCGACCAGCTGACGGGCGTGGTGCCCGGTGGTCGCGACGACGACGCCGAGGACGCCGACTACGACGAGGACGAGGAGCCCGAGGCCGAGGAGCCCGAGGACTCCGGGCCGGAGCAGGACGAGGAGCCGGAGCCGGCCGCGAAGAAGGCCCCCGCCAAGAAGGCGCCCCCGAAGAAGACGGCGAAGAAGGCGCCCGCGAAGAAGGCCCCGGCCAAGAAGGCACCCGCGAAGAAGACGGCGGGCAGGAAGGCCGCGGCGAAGAAGACCACGGCCGCGAAGAGGGCGACCTCGGGCAACCGGGGCGGCAGCGCCCGGGGCCGGCTGCCGAAGGGAGGCGGTGAGGGATGAGCGACAGTCTGGGATCGGCGAAGTCCGCCGCGAACGGCGCGACGAAGAACCCGCTCACCGACCTGGCCCACAGCGAGGCCGCAGACCGGCTGAAGGCCGAACTGCAGGAGTACCTCGCCGCCCAGGCCACCCGCATGCTGACGGGCGTGGGCCGCAAGCTCGGCGAGACCACCGGCAAGCTGAACGACATCGCCGAGGGCAACAGCCCCGGCTTCGCGAAGCTCGCCCTCGACGGCGGCAAGAAGATCGCCGAGGGCAAGGGGCCGCTGCGAGCCGCACTGGAGACCGGCGGCTCGCGTCTCAAGGACAAGGTCACCGGCGCCTTCAAGGGCCTCGGCGGCAAGGGCAAGGGCAAGGGCCGCTCCGGCAACAAGCCCACCGTCATCATCGAGCACATCGATGTCGGCGTACCGCTGCGCACGGCGTACGACCAGTGGACCCAGTACCAGGACTTCAGCACGTTCGCGAAGGGTGTCAAGTCCGCGAGCAAGGCCGACGACACCACCTCCGACTGGCAGGCGAAGATCTGGTGGTCCAACCGCAGCTGGAAGGCGACCACGACCGAGCAGGTCCCCGACGACCGCATCGCCTGGACCTCCGAGGGGGCCAAGGGCACCACGAAGGGCGTCGTCTCCTTCCACCGGCTCACCGACAGCCTCACCCGTGTGCTGCTCGTCATCGAGTACTACCCCTCCGGCTTCTTCGAGAAGACCGGCAACATCTGGCGCGCCCAGGGCCGGCGCGCCCGGCTCGACCTCAAGAACTTCGTCCGCTTCATCACGATCAAGGGCGAGGCGGAGGACGGCTGGCGCGGCGAGATCCGCGACGGCGAGGTCGTCGTCAGCCACGAGGACGCGCTCGCCGAGGAGGAGTCCGAGGAGGAGCGCCCCGAGGGCGAGGAACCGGAGGGCGAGGAGCCGGAGGACGAGTACGAGGACGAGGAAGAAGAGGAAGAGGAAGAACCCGAGGGCGAGTACGAGGAAGACGCCGAGGCCGAATACGACGAGGAGGCCGAAGGCGAGGAAGAGCCCGAGGAGGAGCCTGAAGAGGAGTACGAGGAAGAGGACGAGTACGCCGACAGCGGGAGCCGTCGATGACCACGCCCAGCAGGATGCCCGAACCCTATGGAGGCCAGGGGAGCAGCGCCAACCTCGCTGACATCCTGGAACGGGTGCTGGACAAGGGCATCGTCATCGCGGGCGACATCCGCATCAACCTGCTCGACATCGAACTCCTCACGATCAAGCTCCGCCTCATCGTCGCCTCTGTCGACAAGGCCAAGGAGATGGGCATCGACTGGTGGGAGAGCGACCCGAACCTGAGCTCTCGGGCCCGCCGTGATGAACTGACCCGCGAGAACGCCGAGTTGCGCGAGAGGCTGGCCCGGCTGGAGGAGCTGGAGCCGGGCCGCGCGGAGAAGAAGGAGGCCCCGTGACCGGACTGCGGTACGTCTACGCCGTCTGCCGCCCCTTCGGTACGCCGCTCCAGTCCCAGCTGTCGGGGGTGGCGGGCGATCCGCCCCGGGCGCTGACCCACCACGGTCTCGTCGCCGTGGTGAGCCATGTGCCGGAGCGGGACTTCGCCGAGGAACCGCTCCACCGTCATCTGGAGGACCTGGACTGGCTCACCGAGACCGCCCGTGCCCACCAGGGCGTGATCGACGCGCTCACCACCGTCACGACCCCGCTGCCGCTGCGGCTCGGCACCGTCTTCCGGGACGACAGCGGCGTACGGATGATGATGGAGGCCCGGGAAGAGGACTTCCAGCGCACCCTCGACCGGCTGGAGGGCCGGGTCGAGTGGGGCGTGAAGGTGTACGCCGAGTCCGAGCAGCAGGAGAGTCCCCGGCCCGCGCAGAAGCCCGCGTCGGGCCGGGACTACCTGCGGCAGCGGCGTATGCAGACCAGGTCGCACGAGGAGATGTGGCAGAAGGCCGAACACTTCTCGACCCGACTGCACGAAAACCTCTCCGAATTCGCGGAGGATTCCCGGCTGCATCCCCCGCAGAATCCCGCGCTCTCCAAGGCGACCGGGCGGAACGTATTGAATGCCGCATATCTGGTGCCGCGCGCCGATTCCGAGGAATTCGTGGAACTGGTGGACCGTACGAAGGGCGATGTGCCCGGAATGCGTATCGAGCTCACCGGCCCCTGGGCGGCCTATTCGTTCGCCGGGGAGGCCACATGACCGACCGCCGGGGAGGCCACATGACCGACGGAGAGAAGCCGTGACCGTAGTGGAACGCCGTGAGGTCGCCCTCGTGGACCTGCTCGACCGGCTGCTCGCCGGCGGTGTCGTGATCACGGGGGACATCACGCTGCGCATCGCCGACGTCGACCTGGTCCGGATCGACCTCAACGCGCTCATCAGCTCGGTGAACGCCCAGGTGTCCTCACCGTTCGAGGAGTTGCTGTGACGTCGGCCGACAGCCCCCGACCCCGTCCCGATCCCCGTCCGCGCGGCAAACGCATGGACCTGGAGCCCGACACCGTCGAGCGTGACCTGGTCAAACTCGTGCTGACGGTGGTGGAACTGCTGCGTCAGCTCATGGAGCGCCAGGCGGTGCGCAGGTTCGACGTGGGGGATCTGACCGAAGAGCAGGAGGAGCGGGTCGGGCTCACGCTGATGCTGCTCGAGGAACGGATGACGGAACTGCGCGAGCGCTACGGACTGCGGCCCGAGGACCTCAATCTGGACCTCGGGCCGCTCGGACCGCTGCTTCCCCGGGACGGGGGCTGAGTCAGCCCGCTGATTCAGCGGGCTGACTCACCACCTGTACCAGCGGCCCCGGCGCCCGGCTGCCGACGTGCCACGCACGAAGAATCCCAGCAGCCACAGGACGAGAACCGCCAACGCAATCCACCAGAGCACCTTTACCGCGAATCCGGCACCGAACAGAACCAAAGCCAGAAGCAGTACCAGCAGAATGGGAACCATTATGTGAACCTCCTGCATTCAGGGTGTCCCCGAAATGGCTTTTCAGGCTTACTTTCTGCAGAGAATTTCTCCGTGCAGCACGCTGAACCAGCCGTCCTCCCGCTCGCCCCACGCGCGCCACGCCCCGGCCGCGTCCCGCAACTCCTGCTCGCCGGCGTGCCCGCCCAGCCGGGCCCGGTCCGCGTACGTCGAGGCCAGGGTGCGGTCGGCCCAGAGCCCGCTCCACCAGGCCCGCTCCTGGGGCGTGGCGAAGGTCCACGTTCCGGAGCTCGCCGTGACGTCCGTGAACCCGGCGCGCAGCGCCCAGGACCTCAGCCGGCGCCCGGCGTCCGGCTCACCGCCGTTGGCCCGGGCGACCCGGCGGTAGAGGTCCAGCCAGTCGTCGAGCCCCGCCGACGCCGGATACCAGGTCATCGCCGCGTAGTCCGCGTCCCGCACGGCGACGATGCCACCGGGCCTGACGACCCGCTTCATCTCCCGCAGGGCCCGCACCGGATCGCCCACATGCTGGAGCACCTGGTGCGCGTGGACCACGCAGAAGGTGTCGTCCGGGTGGTCCAGCGCGTGCACGTCGCCGACGGCGAAGTCGATGCCGGCCAGTCCCCGGGCGGCCGCCGTGGCGCGCGCCTGCTCCAGGATCTCCGGCACCCGGTCGACGCCGGTGACCTGTCCGCCGGGCACGAGTTCCGCCAGGTCGGCGGTGATCGTGCCCGGCCCGCAGCCGATGTCCAGGATCCGCATGCCGGGCTTGAGCCAGGGCAGCAGATAGGCGGCCGAGTTGGCCGCGGTCCGCCAGGTGTGCGAGCGGAGCACCGACTCGTGGTGCCCGTGCGTGTAGACGGCGGTCTCCCGTGGTTCCGGCATGGCGGATCCCACCCCTTCCGTTCCTCCGGTCGGCATGGGATCACCGTACGCATCGGGGTCGAATAATGAGACCCGCATCCTGCCATATGGACTGACGAGGCGTCAGTCAGTAGCCGGTGATGGGCCGGTACACGGTCAGCGCCTCGGGCAGCTTCTCCAGTGTCACGCGGCCCTCGACGTCGATGACCTCGCCGTCGTAGGCGAGCAGCGTGCCGGGGGCCACGTGGTCCAGACGCAGCCGCCCCACCTGGACGGCCGCGTGGGCGGGCGAACGGGTCAGCGGTCCCGCGAGGGCGGCGGCCAGCAGCCGTGCGGCGGGCCGGCGCCCACCGTGCACGACCCGGACGTCGAGCTGCCCGTCCGCGAGGTCCAGCCGCCGCCCGGGTGCGAGCCCCACGCGGTGATAGGTGCCGTTCCCGGCGAACAGCAGCCACAGCGGGCGCGTGCGGCCCTGGAACTCGGCCTCCAGCGGATGCCGGCCGGCCCGTAGCACCCGCCGGACCGCGAGCACACCGGCCGGCCAGCCGCCGATCCGGTGCGACCAGCGCTCCCGCTCGCGCACCAGCTCCGGATAGACGCCGACACTGCAGGTGTTGAGGAACACGCCGTGCTCGTCGCCGCAGGAGAACCGGCCGACGTCCACGCGTACGGCATCGCCCTGGCGCAGTGCGCGGGCCAGGTCGCGGGCGTCCTCCACACCCAGGTCGTAGGCGAAGTGGTTGAGGGTGCCGCCGGGCAGCACGGCGAGCGGAAGCCGGTGCTGGAGGGCGGTGCGGGCGGCGGCGTTCACGGTGCCGTCGCCGCCGCACACGCCGAGGACCCGGGCGCGCCCCGCCGCCTTCTCCAACTCCTCGGCCACGTGCTGCGGTTCGCACTCGACGACCTCGGCCCGGGGGAGTTCGTCGCGCAGGGCCCGGGCCCGCTCGGCGGTTCCCGCGGCGGTGTTCGCCACGAGCACGAGCCCCTCACCCTCCAGCAGCGCCGGGACCTCCGCGCGCGGGCGGGCCGGTGGGGCGACCTGCGACCGCGTCGGCACCAGGCTCCGCACGGCGAACGCGGCGCCCGCGCCCAGGGCCGCGCCCGCCAGGACATCGCTCGGGAAGTGGGCACCGGTGTACACGCGGGAGAGGGCGACCGAGGCGGCCACCGGGGCGACGGCCGCGCCCCATGCCGGGGACTCCAGGGCGACACCGGTGGCGAAGGCGGCGGCCGAAGCGGCGTGCCCGGAGGGGAACGACGTGGTGATCGGCTGCCGTTTCAGCTGCCTGATCAGTGGGACCGGGTCCAGCACGGGGCGGGGGCGGCGTACCGAGCGCTTGCCGAGGGTGTTGACGGCGAGGGAGGCGAGGCCCAGCGAGGCCAGACCGCGGGTCGCCGCGCGGCGGGCCCTGGGCGTGCGGCTCGCCGCGAGGGCGGCGGCCGCCGCGCACCACAGCACGCCGTGGTTCGCGCTGCGGCTGAGCCGGGGCAGGACGGGTCCGGCCCCGGGCCAGTGCCGGCCGGCGGCGCCCTCGAAGAGTCGGCGGTCCAGGGCGAGAACGCGGTCGCGCAGGGGGTGCTGCCCGGGCTTCGTCATGGTGAGGTCCAGGTCGGGGGTTGTCATGGGGGTGCGGGTACCCGGAGGGGGGTGGGCACACCGTCGCCTCACCGTGTTCCGCGTCGCCGGTGCCAAATGCGGTTGCCCCTCAGGAGCCGACACCGCAGAATCCCTGCTCATGGGTCACCTCGAAGCCGCGCACCTGGAGTACTACCTGCCCGACGGAAGGGCGCTGCTGGGCGATGTGTCGTTCCGGGTGGGGGAGGGGGCCGTCGTGGCCCTCGTGGGGCCCAACGGTGCCGGGAAGACCACCCTGCTCCGCATGCTCGCCGGTGAGCTGAAGCCGCACGGCGGTTCCGTCACCGTCGGCGGCGGTCTCGGCGTGATGCGGCAGTTCGTCGGATCCGTGCGCGACGAGACGACCGTGCGCGACCTGCTCGTGTCCGTGGCCACGCCCCGCATCCGCGAGGCGGCCCGGGCCGTCGACACCGCCGAGCACGCCATCATGACCGTCGACGACGAGGCCGCCCAGCTCGCCTACGCCCAGGCCCTCGCCGACTGGGCCGAGGCACGCGGCTACGAGGCCGAGACGCTGTGGGACATGTGCACCACCGAGGCCCTGGGCATCCCGTACGAGAGGGCCCAGTGGCGGCAGGTCCGCACCCTCTCCGGCGGCGAGCAGAAGCGGCTCGTGCTGGAGGCGCTGCTGCGCGGCACCGACGAGGTGCTGCTGCTCGACGAGCCCGACAACTACCTCGACGTACCCGGCAAGCGCTGGCTGGAGGAGCGGCTCGCCGAGACCCGCAAGACCGTGCTGCTGGTCTCGCACGACCGGGAACTCCTCGCCCGCTCGGCCCAGCGCATCATCTCCCTGGAACCCGGCCCCGCCGGCGCGGACGCCTGGGTGCACGGCGGCGGTTTCACCACCTTCCACGATGCCCGCCGGGCCCGCTTCGCCCGCTTCGAGGAGTTGCGCAGGCGCTGGGACGAGAAGCACGCCCAGCTGAAGAAGCTGGTGCTGACGCTCCGTCAAGCAGCCGAGAACAGCACGGACATGGCCTCCCGCTACCGCGCAGCCCAGACCAGGCTCCGCAAGTTCGAGGAGGCCGGCCCGCCCCCGGAGCCGCCCCGCGAGCAGGACATCAGGATGCGTCTCAAGGGCGGCCGCACCGGCGTCCGGGCCGTCACCTGCGAGCAGCTGGAGCTCACCGGTCTGATGAACCCCTTCGACCTGGAGGTCTTCTACGGCGAACGCGTCGCCGTCCTCGGCTCCAACGGCTCCGGCAAGTCCCACTTCCTGCGGCTGCTCGCCAGCGGCGACGTGGCGCACACGGGCCACTGGAAGCTGGGCGCCCGGGTCGTGCCCGGCCACTTCGCGCAGACCCACGCCCACCCGGAGCTGGAGGGCCGCACGCTCCTCGACATCCTGTGGAAGGAGCACGCGCAGGACCGGGGCGCCGCGATGTCCCGGCTGCGCCGCTACGAGCTCACGAATCAGGCCGAGCAGACGTTCGACCGACTGTCCGGCGGTCAGCAGGCCCGGTTCCAGATCCTTCTGCTGGAGCTCCAGGGCGTGACGGCGCTGCTGCTCGACGAGCCGACCGACAACCTCGACCTGGAGTCCGCCGAGGCGCTCCAGGAGGGCCTGGAGGCCTTCGAGGGCACGGTCCTCGCGGTCACGCACGACCGCTGGTTCGCCCGCTCCTTCGACCGCTACCTGGTCTTCGGCAGCGACGGCCGGGTCCGGGAGACCCCGGACCCGGTCTGGGACGAACGCCGAGTGGAACGCGCCCGCTAGGGGCGCAGCCCCGGGGCCCGCGCCCCGGGGCTGCGCCCTTCAGGGGCGCGGGGAACTGCGCGACCAGCCACAACGCACCCGCACCCGCACGGCGGCAAGCACTCCTACGGCGACGAGGCGCACAGGGCGCACACCGGCCGGTTCACTTCCACCGAAGCAACGCCCCAAGTCCCCCCACAGGAACCTCCTCCTCCGCAACCGCCAGCGCACGCGCGTCCGTGGCGACGGCCGACCGGATCAACGCGTCATCCGCCCGGGCGGGCCACGAGTGCTGCTCGCCGAGGATCTTCAGGTCCGTGCGCCGCACAGCCACCTGGTCCGCATCCTCGCCGATCCACACCTCGCGGTGCGCGTCCGGCCCGTTCGGCCTGATCAGCAGCTCGTCGATACGGTGCTCACGCGCCGCCTCGACCAGCGCGGGAACGCCCTCCACGGCCCCGGCCCGGCCCTCGTCGTCCGGGTTCCGCCCGGCCCGGAGCCGCTCCAGCTCCGCCTCGGCCTGCCACGCCACATGCTCGGCGCGGGCCTTCTCCACGTCCTCGTCGAGGAGCCGGCTGCCGCTGCCGTGCGGCGCCTCGACCACCAGGCCGTGCAGACGCTTCGGCAACCGGTCGTGCACGGACCGCCGCTCCCGGTCTTCGCCCACGAGAATCAGCAGGTCGGCCCGCGTCTCCTCCTGGCACACGGCGAGGGCGTCGGCGATCTCCGCGGCGTTGTGCTCCCAGGTGTTCTCCACCCGCAGCTGGAAATGCCGCTCGGACCAGTCCGCGGAGCCCGTCCGGTGCACCGGCCACTGGCGCCCGCTGACGCCCCCGGCGTTCTCCCGGCTCAGTGCGCTGCGCATCTCGAAGTCCGCGCCCTTGCGGTCGACGTAGGCCACCACGCACACCGGGTCCTCGCCGGCCAGCTCCAGCAGGGGCGTGACACGCGGCAGCGGGGCCCACTCGGCCCAGTCGCCGGCCTGCGGGGGGTGGGCCAGCGGAAGGTCGAGGACCACCTCGCCGTCGCGCGCGAAGAAGGCCCGGCCGTGTGGTTCGGAGGAGTGTCGCAGATCCTCGATCGCGTTCTGCACGGCCCCGCAGGTCGCCTCGTCCGCGCCCTGCGCGGCAAGCTGCCTGGCCATGGCCTGGGCCGTGAGCTGCCGCTCGTGAGGCGTGTCCTCCGTGTGCCGGGAGGTGTCGACGTACACAGAGGCCCAGGGGCCCGAGTGTTCGTAGAGTGGGTGCAGAAAGGCGAGATCCATGGCTCCCTCCCGGGTGCCGATCGGGTGTAGTGCTCAATTGCACCGGGCGGGTACCCGTACCGCGGACACGAACACGACGAGCGGGGCGACACCATGACCGGAGTGGACCCTGACCGGCTGGACGACCAGCAGCTCATGAAGGAGCTGGAGACCATCCACCGCACGCGCCACGACACGCTGCTGTACGGGTCGAACGACGCGCTGCGGGCCCACAACGAGCGCATGGCGCAGCTCGAGGGCGAGTACCTGCGCCGCAACCCGAGCCGCCCGGTGGCCGCGGGCCGCACGCGCGAAGGGGCCCGGGAGCGGGGGAGCGGGGAGTCGGCGACTCCCACGACCCCCGGCACCTGAGCCCCTGGGACACGGGCAGCGCGCTCAGCCGGCCTCCTCGGCGAACACGTCGAGGAAGGTCTCGCAGAACGCCTTTAGGTCGTCCGGCTTGCGGCTGGTGACCAGCTTGCCCGCGCCGTGGTCGCAGACGTTGACCTGCTGGTCCACCCAGGTGCCGCCGGCGTTGCGGATGTCCGTCCGCAGGCTCGGCCAGGAGGTCAGCTCCCGGCCGCGTACGACGTCCGCCTCGACCAGGGTCCAGGGCGCGTGACAGATCGCCGCCACGGGGCGGCCGTGCTCGAAGAAGTCCCGGACGAAGGCGACGGCCTTGCCGTCCATCCGCAGTAGGTCCGGGTTGGCCACACCGCCGGGCAGCACCAGCCCGCCGAACGAGCCGGGGGCGCTCTCGCCCACCACCTCGTCCACGGGAAAGGTGTCCGCCTTGTCGAGGTGGTGGAACGCCTGGATCTTCCCCGGCTCGGTCGAGACCAGCACGGGCTCGTGGCCGGCGTCCTTCGCCGCCTGCCACGGTTCGGTCAGCTCGATCTGCTCGACGCCCTCGGGCGCGACCAGAAACGCGATACGCATGTCGCTCAACGTCCTTTCCGGTAACGGGTCCTCTTGTCCGTGGGACCCGGGATGTCCTTGAGGCCCGGGAGCGTGCTCACTCACCGCCCCGGGTGTCCGGCTCGGCGCGGCTGATGTCGGCGAGCGCCGACGCGGGGTCCTCGGCCTCGGCCAGGTCGCCGAGGCTGACCATGCCGACCGGCAGACCGTTCTCCACCACCGGCAGCCGGCGCACCGCGTGCTCGCGCATCAGCGCGGCCGCGGTCGCCACCGTGTCGTCCGGTGAGACCGTCACCGGACGCGGAGTGCACACGCTCTGCGCGCTCACCGTCATCGGATCGGCGCCGTCGGCGACGGCCCGCACCGCGATGTCACGGTCGGTGAGCACTCCGATCACGTCCTGGCCGTCGGCGACCACCACGTCGCCGATGTTCTGCGTGCGCATCAACTGTGCCGCCTCGACGAGCGAGGCGTCCGGGCGCACGGCGACCACACCCGGAGTCATCACGTCCTTCACCAACTCGGCCATCACTGGGGCCCTCTCTCCGTTCCCAGGTCGCCAGGGGTACCGCGGCGCGCCGGCCGGCGCGCCGCGGTACCCCTGGCGCGGTCACTACGCGTATTCCTCGGGCCCGGTCTCGCGGGCCCGGATCAGGGCCTGGGCCAGTTCCTGGACGCTGCCGTAGCGCTCCTGCCGCGGCAGCCGCTCCAGGGCCTCGACGAGGGTGTCGGGCGCCTGGTGGCCGCGCAGCTCGCGGGCCAGCTCACGTGAGCTCGCGGGGAACGCCTTGCGGCCCAGGCGCCGGGCCAGGTCCAGCCGCACCGACTCCAGAGGCGTCGGCGCACGGCTCGGTGTCACCGGCCCGTACGCGACCTCGGGGTCGTCCTCTGCGGCCGGCTCCGGGTCGTGCCACTCCTCACTGCGGGTGGGGTGCCCGGACCTGAGCAGACCCTGCAGTTCGTGCTTCATCTCGTCGTCCCGGTGGACGCTCAGCCGGTCGCTGCCTCGCTGCATGTCTCCCTCCAGACCTTCGGGGGTCCGCACCGCGTACCCGAACACCGGAAGCCGACACGGGCTCGGCACACCGGATCGCCACACCCGCGCTGGTTTGCGCCACGGCCTCAGGGAGACCCGCATCACACCCCCCACTCCTCCCTGGGGAAGGACCCGCCATGGCGATGCTCGCTGTGCTCATACCGCTGCTCATGCTCGGAGTGGTGCTCGTGCTGGGCCGGTACGAGGAACTGCTGCTGCCGCAGGAGAGCGCCGGTCCGCGTGAACCGGCCGGTGTACCCGTACCCCCCGCCTCCGCGGCCGCCGCTCCTTCTCCCGCTCCGGCGGGAACCCCCGCTTCCTCGCCTTGACGTCCTGCCCGGCTGTCGCTCGCCGGGCCGTGTCGGGTCACCCTGCGCTACGGCGGAAAAGCTCTCCGGGTTTGTGTGTGAGGGCCGGGGGCAGGCGCACCTGAGTGCTTCGGACAGGAGGCACGCCCGTGGGAGCGGCGTGAAGCGTCGCCCATCGGCGCCCCTGTCCCGCAGCGGATGCGCTCCCACGGTGACCGTCCACCCCAGAGCACCTGCAAGGGAATCGCGACGCATCATGGCGACTCAGACGCGCACCAAGCAGCACCCCCACGACGACGCCCCCGACACCGGCGAGGCCTTCCGCAGGCTCGCCGCCCTCCCCGCCGGCCCGGAACGCGACGCGCTCCGCGACGAGATCGTCGAGGCCTGGCTGCCCATGGCGGACCGCATCGCCGGGCGCTTCCGCAGCCGCGGCGAGAGCCTGGACGATCTGCGCCAGGTCGCGGCCCTCGGGCTGGTCAAGGCCGTGGTCCGGTACGACCCCGAACTCGGCAACGCCTTCGAGAGCTATGCCGTGCCCACCGTCACCGGTGAGATCAAGCGTCACTTCCGGGACCACATGTGGACCCTGCATGTGCCCCGCCGGGTCCAGGAGCTGCGCAACCGTGTCCGGTTCGCCTCGCAGGACCTGTCCCAGACCATCTCCGGCCGCCGGCCCACCGTGGCCGAGATCGCCGAGCACGCGAAGCTGAGCGAGGAGGACGTCAAGACCGGTCTCGAGGCGCTGGAGAGCTTCACGGCCCTGTCCCTCGACGCGGAACTGCCGGGCAGCGAGGACGGATACTCCCTGAGCGACGCGCTCGGGTCGCCGGATCCCGCGCTGGACACGGTCGTGGACCGCGAGGCGGTGAAGGACGGGCTGGCCGCGCTGCCGGAGCGGGAGCGGGCGATTCTGTACATGCGGTTCTTCTCCGACATGACGCAGAGCCGGATCGCCGAGGAGCTGGGGATCTCGCAGATGCATGTGTCGCGGCTGATCAGCCGGTGCTGCGGGAAGGTTCGCGAGCAGGTCATGCGGGATGTGGCGTAGCGCCGTAGGGGATGCGGTGCGCCGGCGAGTGCGGGCCGGTCGTGGCTGGTCGCGCAGTTCCCCGCGCCCCTAGGCGGTCGCCGTTCACTCTGTTGGGGGGTGCTGTCCCGCTAATGGGGTCCGGTTCCGCGCGGCCCTGCCGTGGGCGGGCTGTGATGGCAGAGGGGTATGACCACCGAAGGAGTCCCCTCGATGCGCCGCAGCCTGCACGCCCTGTCCGTCGCCGTTCTCGCCGGGTCCGCGCTGATGGGCTTCGCACCCGCCGTCTTCGCCGAACCCGCCGCCGAGGTCGCACCCGCCACCGTCGAGCCCGGGGGGACGCTCACCGTCTCGGTGAGCTGTGATCCGACCGGTGGGCCGCCGCCCGACACCATCGACGCCACCTCGCAGGCCTTCGAGGACGGCACGGTCCCGCTGCGCCGGGTCACCGGCAACGACGACAAGGTGTCCGGGCCCGCCTACCGGGGCACGGCCCGCATCGCGTCCGCCGAGAACTTCGAGGGCGACCCGGACGCCTCCGGCGAGGACTCGGCGTGGACCGTCGACGGCACCTGTCCGGCGGCTCCCGGCGGGGAGGGCAAGGAGTGGAGCGCGACGTTCACGGTGGCCCACGGCGGCGGTGGCCACCACAAGCCGACCCACGAGCCCACGCACCGGCCCACCCACAAGCCGTGCCCCGAACCGCGTCACGAACCGCACCACCCCCGCGACACCGAGTGCGGCGGGGCGGTGATCCAGCGCGGGGTACGGGCCGGTGACGGCGGTGCCTTCACCGACTCCGTGCCGGCCCTGGTCGCGGGCGGACTGCTGATCGCGGGCGCGTTCGGCGCCGCCGCGCACCGGCTGCGCAACCGGGAGAGCGACCCCTACCGCTGAGCTGCGGACCGTTCCCCGCCGCCCCCGGCAGGGCCCCGCTTCCCCGGCCCGGCCCGCTCATGCTGTGACCGTCACAACCCGGCGGGGCGCCCATGGGGCGGCGGCACCCTGGGTACTCAGTGGCCGAGGGCACGAGTCGCACCGTACGGAACACCAGAACACGGCGGCACCAGGCACTGCGGAGGTACGGATGCGGCGGACGGACCCGCAAGGCCACGGCCCCGTCCGGTTCGGGCCGCCGCTCCCCGAGGACGGGCTGCCGGTCCTGCCGGAGCTGTCCGCGGTGCTCGCCGCGGCGGCCTCCCGCGGTGACCACGAACCGGTCGGCGGCGGCTCCGCGCTGCGCGAGGCCGCCTGCGGCTACTGGGACCGGCGCGGGCTGCACTGCGCCCCCGACCGCGCGGCCGCCGGCCCCGGCGCGCCCTCCCTGCTGCTCGCGCTGACCGCCGCACTCGGCGGTGACGTCCTGGTGCCGAGGCCCTGTGCCGCCTGGTGGGCGCCGTACGCACGTCTGCTGGGGCGGCCCGCCTTCCATGTGCCGACCCCGCCCGAGAGCGGCGGCGTCCCCGATCCGTACGCCCTGCTGGAGACCGTGCGCCGGGTCCGCGCCGAGGGCGGCGACCCGCGCCTGCTGGTGCTGTCCGTCGCCGACGACCCCACGGCGACCGTCGCCCCTCCCGAACTGCTGCACGAGACCGTCGAGGCCGCACAGGGCGAGGGCTTGCACCTCGTCAGCGACGAGACCTGGCGCGACACCCTGCACGACCCGCACGACACCGTGCTGCTCAGCCCCGCCGAGATGCTGCCCGAGCGGGTCACCGTCGTCACCGACCTGGCCGGTTCCCTGCTCCCGCCCGGCTGGCCCGCCGCCGTGGCCCGCTTCCCGGCCGGCGAGGACGGCGACGGCCTCCACGCGCGCGTGCTCGACGTCCTCACCGCGCTCGACGCCCGCGTCGCCGCCCCGGTCGCCGCGGCGGCCGGGTATGCCCTGGCCGAACCGGAACCCGTCACCGCGCGCGTGGCCGCCACCGTACGCCTGCACGCGCGCCTGGCCGCCGTCGCGCACTCCGCCGTCGTCGCCGCCGGTGCCCTCTCCCGGCCCCCGCGGGCCGGTCGGCACCTGTACGTGGACCTCGCCCCGCTGCGCCCCGCGCTGACCGCGCACGGCGTGGGCGACGCACAGGAACTGGAGGACTTCCTCTCCGCCCGCCTCGGCATGCCCGCGCCCGGCGGCCACCGCTTCGGCGACGACCTCGAAGCCCCGCGCGTGCGGCTGTCCACCGGCACACTGCTGCCCGCCTCCGACCCGGAACGCGCGGAATGCCTCACTTCACCCACAGCGTTGGAACTGCCGCACGTGCGACGCGCGTTGAGCCGGCTGCAGT
The DNA here is from genome assembly GCF_042957035.1 of Streptomyces sp. NPDC008137. Taxonomy (NCBI): domain Bacteria; kingdom Bacillati; phylum Actinomycetota; class Actinomycetes; order Kitasatosporales; family Streptomycetaceae; genus Streptomyces; species Streptomyces sp. NPDC008137. Next base: position 219,695 of record NZ_JBIBHN010000002.1, read on the forward strand.
CGGTCTTCGACGATCTCCGCGACGAAGCTCAGCGATGGGAGTCTCCTCGATGACGCAGCAGTCCGAGTCGACCACCGGTACGACCACCACCCAGCAAACCGACGAACCGGCGCTCCCGTCCCCGCTCGCACCCCCGTACCCGCCCCTGGCCGAACCCCGGCCGCTGGCCGAGCGGAGAGTGTGGCCGCGCACCTTCCACGACCGGCTGACCGCCCCGCTCCCCGGCCTGAAGGCCATCGCCCGCTTCGCCCGTGAAGGCTCCGTGAGGCCGAGCCCCCAAGGCCTCGCCGACATTCCCCGGCTCCCCTACGCCCCCGGCCCGCTGCCCCGCGTCGACGCCCGCACCATCGCCGTCACCTGGGCGGGGCACGCCAGTTGGGTGCTGCGCATCGGCGGCCTCACGGTCCTCACCGACCCGGTCTGGTCCCGCCGGATCCTCGGAACCCCCGCCCGCATCACCCCCGTGGGCGTCGCCTGGGAAGAGCTGCCGCGCGTCGACGCCGTCGTCATCAGCCACAACCACTACGACCACCTGGACGCCCCCACCCTGCGCCGGCTCCCGCGTGACACCCCCGTGTTCGCCCCGGCCGGGCTCGCCCGCTGGTTCCACCGCCGCCGCTTCACCCGCGTCACGGAGCTCGACTGGTGGGAAGCGGCCGAACTGGACGGCGTCCGCTTCGACTTCGTCCCGTCCCACCACTGGTCCAAGCGCACCCTCACCGACACCTGCCACAGCCTGTGGGGCGGCTGGGTGCTCACCGACCGGGACGGACAGCGCGTCTACTTCGCCGGCGACACCGGCTACGGCCACTGGTTCTCCCGCATCGGCCGGCGCTACCCCGGCATCGACCTCGCCCTCCTCCCCATCGGCGCCTACGACCCGCGCTGGTGGCTCAGCGACGTCCACTGCGACCCGGAGGAGGCGGTCCGTGCCACCCAGGACCTGGGCGCGACCAGGATGGCCCCCATGCACTGGGCGACCTTCGTCCTGTCGGCGGAGCCGGTCCTGGAGCCCCTGACCAGGGTGCGAGCGGCTTGGGAGAAGACGGGCTTGCCCCGGGAAAACCTATGGGACATGCCGGTTGGTGGTTCAAAGGTGCTGTAGGTGTCCAAGGGGCGCGGGGCTGTATCGATGTGCGGCTCCGCCGCGTGGGCGCGACCAACCCCCGACAACCCGCACCCCGAAGACAACCGCAAACCGATACGGCGCTACCGCACCCGCCGCCATACAGCCGGCACCGCACTGATCACCAGCGTCAGCGCGATCGCCGCCACCACACCCTCCCACGGCTCATCGAACAGCGACCCCCCGAGAATCCCGATCAACTGATACGTCACGGCCCACGCCAGACACGCCGGCAGATTCCCCCGGGAGAACCGCCGCAACGGCCACTCCGCAAGCAGACAGGCCAGCATCACCGGGATACGCCCCGCCGGCACCAGCCGGGACAGCACCAGCACAGCCACACCGTGCGCGGCGAGTTTCTCCTGCGCCTGCGCCAGCCGGTCCTCCGGCGCCCGCGCCCGGAGCGCCTCCAGCCAGCGCGAGCCGTTCTTCGACCTCAGCCCGCGCCGCCCCAGCCAGTACAGCGTCGCGTCCCCGAGGAACGCCGCCACAGACGCCGTGAGGAACACCATCGCCAGCGAGAGGGGCGACGCCTGGTGAAAGGCGACCACGGCCGCCGAACTCACCAGCGCCCCCGTCGGAATCACCGGCACCAGCGCCCCGACCAGCACCAGCAGGAAGAGCGTCGGATAGCCGACCGCCTGCTGGGTGGAGGTCGGCACGATGGCCGCCGGGGTGACGGCCGACGCCGCAAGCAGGGGCAGACCGGCCTGCGCCACGGGCGCGGTCCAGGTCACCGCGCCACCTTCGGGCGCACGCTCTCCCCGTGTCCGAGCAGGTGCACCGCCACACCGGGCGCGCGGCCGGCCGCCAGCCGTACGAATTCGTCCCCCGGCGCGTGGAACTCATGGGGGCGCACGGCGTCCATCCCGATCGGCCAGTACGTGCCGTAGTGCACCGGCACCGCACTGCACGGCGCCAGCCGCGCCAGCGCCTCCGCCGCCCGTCCCGCGTCCAGATGCCCCTCGCCCAGGTACGGCCCCCAGCCGCCGACCGGCAGCAGCGCCACCTCGACCGGTCCGACCTCCTCGGCCATCGTGTCGAACAGTCCGGTGTCCCCGGCGAAGTACGTCCGGGCCTCGCCGGCTATGACGTAGCCGAGCGCGGGGGCGCGGTGCGGTCCGAGCGGCAGCCGCCGCCCGTCGTGCCGCGCGGGCACGGCCCGTACGACGATGTCCCCGACCGGGGTCTCGTCCCCGGGCGCCACCTCGCTCACCCGCAGGTGCGTGAGCCGGCGCAGTCCGGGCACCGCTCGGCGCGCGCCCCGGGGCACGAGCAGGCGCGTGCCCGGAGCGAGCCGCATCAGCGACGGCACATGCAGATGGTCGGCGTGCAGATGCGAGACCAGTGCCACGTCCGCGTCACGGGCGCCGGACGGCGGCAGGGCTCCGCGCCGGCGCCGCAGGTGTGCGAGCCGGCGTGCGAACAGGGGATCGGTGAGCACGCGTACGTCCGAGTCCTCGACCGTGCAAGTGGCGTGACCCCACCAGGTGATCTCCACCGGCACTTCTTTGCCTCCTTCGCGCGACTCCCCGAAGCCTACGGGCAGGAGTAGGGTCGGCGGCTCAACCGGAGGTGAGGGGGACGCCATGGTGCCGGTCCGGGTCACGGCGATCGCGAGTCTGACGCCGCTGGAGGAGCTGGACGACGACCCGTTCCTGGTCGACTCCCGCAGCCAGCACGCGATGTGCGCCCGCTGGGCCGCCGAGCGGGGCTATGTGGTCAGCCGGGAGTTACTCGTCCGCGGACTGCGTCCCGACCACGACGCCCTGTGGGACGGCGTCCGGCCCGGCCTCGACCTGTTCGTGGCGCCCAGCCGGCGGGTACTCGAGAGTGCGCTCGCCTCCGTCGAGGAGTTCACCGCGGAGTGCGCGAAGCGCGGGGTGCGGGTCGAGACGGCGGGGCACGCGGAGCCGGCGTACGACGCGGCGATGAAGGCGTGCGTGCACCGCCGGCTGTCGATGCCGACGGCCGGGTACGACGGACGCTGACATCCCGCACAGGGGGTATGACCTGGGGACGAAAGGACCCTCCAGGGCGTTGTGACACTGTGGGCAGGGTCCGTGACGGCCGCGGGCCGGGACGTGAGGTGGCTGGGCGTGCGGGGCGTGCGGTGGCGGCGGGTCGCCAGTCAGGTCGGTCGGAGCGTCGCCGTGTGGGCGGTCTCCACCGTCACCCTGCTCCTGCTCGCCGGGATCCTGCCGGACTTCCGGCTCCGGTCCGCGGACGGTGACAGCGCCACCGACATCGCCGTCACGGCGGCCTTCGGCGCCGGCGCCTTCGGTCTGCTGTCGGCCGTGGTGTGGCCGCTGCTCGTCCGGCTGCTGCTCCTCGTACCGGCGCTCGTGCTCGGGCTGCTGGTGTTCTTCCTGAACGGCGCGCTGCTGCTGCTCGCCCTGCGTCTCAACCCCGCCGAGCGCGGCGCCGCCGCCCCGGAGACCGCCGTCGTGGTCGCCGCCGTGATGTCCGCCGTGGCGTCCGCCACCGGCGCCGCCCTGGCGGTGCGCGACGACGAAGCCTACCGCCGCAGGCTGTACCGCCTCTCCGACCGCCGCCGCCGCTCCGGACCGCCCAGCCCGTCCAGCCCCGGCACGGTGTTCGTACAGCTCGACGGCGTCGGCCACGACGTCCTGCTCGACGCGGTGGCCAAGGGCCTGATGCCCACCGTCGCCCGCTGGCTCGACCACGGCGACGGCGGCCGCTCCACCCACCGCCTCACCCCCTGGCGCACCGACTGGTCCAGCCAGACCGGCGCCAGCCAGCTCGGCATCCTGCACGGCAGCAACCACGACGTCCCCGCGTTCCGCTGGTACGAGAAGGACACCCGCGAGGTGGTCGTGTGCAACCGCCCGACCAGCGCCGCCGAACTCCAGCGCCGTGCCGTCGGATACGCCGGACACGGCGGTCTGCTCGCCGTCGACGGCGCCAGCCGCGGCAACCTGTTCAGCGGCGGCGCCGAACAGCAGGCCCTCGTGCTGTCCATCGCCGCCCGCCGCCGCAGCCGCGAGAACCGCTCCCGGGCGGGCTACTTCGCCTATTTCTCGGATCCGGCCAACGCCGTGCGCACCGCCCTGTCCTTCGTCGCCGACGTCGGCCGGGAGATCGGCCAGTCCACCCGGGCCCGCCTGCGCAAGCAGCGGCCGAGGGTCTCCCGCGCGGGCCTCTACCCGTTCGTGAGGGCCTTCGCCACGGTCGTGGAGCGGGACGTCGTCGTCGCCTCGGTGACGGGCGACATGCTCGTCGGCCGCACCGCCGTTTACGCCGACCTGGTGGCCTACGACGAGGTCGCCCACCACTCCGGCCCGGCGAGCCGCGACGCGCAGAAGGTCCTCGAGAAACTCGACCGGTCGCTCGCGCTGATCGAGAACGTCGCCGAGCACGCCCCGCGCCCGTACCGGATCGTGGTGCTGTCCGACCACGGCCAGAGCCCCGGCGAGACCTTCCGCTCCCGCTACGGCCTCACCCTCGGCGACCTGGTGCGGGCCGGCTGCGGACTGCCCGTGCCGCGCGGGGCGGAGCGCACCCGCAGCGGGGCGGAGGCCCGCGCCGCCGTGCGTGCCGCCCTGCGCATCCCGGTCGAGGAGGGCGGCGAGCGGCACCGCCCCGCACGCCGCCCGGAGCCGATCGTGCTGGCCTCCGGCAACCTCGGCCTGGTCTCCTTCCCGGACGTCGCGCACCGGATGAGCAAGGAGGAGATCGACGCCCGCCACCCCGCGCTGCTGCCGACCCTCGCCAACCATCCCGGCATCGGCTTCCTGCTGGTCCGCAGCGACGAGCACGGGGGAGTCGTCCTCGGCGCGAACGGCGCCGAGATCCCGCTGGCCGGCCTCGACGACGACCCGGGCCCGCTCGCCGCGTTCGGACCGGGAGCGGCCGACGCGGTGCGCCGTACGCACTCCTTCCCGCACACCGCCGACATCATGGTCAACTCCTTCCACGACCCGGCCGACGGAGAAGTCCTCGCCTTCGAGGAGCAGATCGGCTCCCACGGCGGTCTCGGCGGCGCCCAGGGCAGACCCTTCCTGCTGTCCCCGCTCGTCCTGTCCGCGCCGGTGGCGGACGGGGAGGAACTCGTGGGTGCCGAGCACGTCCACCGCGTCCTGCGCCGCTGGCTGCGCGAGTCGAACGGTCCCCAGGTGCCGCTGGAGAGCAGCGAGGAACGCGCGGCCTGAAATTCGGGGCGTGCGCGGACGCGGCGCCACGGGTGTGATCGGATGGGGGGCACGGGACCCGGGAACGGGCCCCACCGCGAGTCCGCACGCGAAAGGAAGAACCGTGGCTACCACGCGCTCCGCACACACCGTCTGGGAAGGCAGCCTCCTCGAGGGCAACGGCGTCGTCACCTTCGACACCTCCGGTGCCATCGGCGAGCAGCCGGTCACGTGGGCGTCGCGCGCCCAGGAGGCGAACGGGAAGACCAGCCCCGAGGAGCTGATCGCCGCCGCCCACTCCAGCTGCTACTCCATGGCCTTCTCCAACATCCTGAACAAGGCCGGGACGCCGCCCACCAAGCTCGTCACCTCCGCCGACGTCTCCTTCCAGCCCGGTGAGGGCATCACCGGCATCCACCTCACCGTCGAGGGCACCGTCCCCGGCATCGAGGAGGCGGCCTTCCTCGCCGCCGCCGAGGAGGCCAAGACCGGCTGCCCGGTCAGCCAGGCGCTGAAGGCCACGCCCATCACGCTGACCGCCAAGCTCGCCTGACCAGGAACACCCCCGTCGCGCGGGCCGGCCCACCCGGGGCGGCCCGCGCGACGTCGTCGGTTCGCCACCCGCACCCGGGGTAGAACCAGACGCATCGGAACCGACGGGCCGGAAGGAACACGATGCTGCCGGGAACGTCCCCGAACGCCACGGTGCTCGACTCCGCCACCCGTGACCGGACCCGCGTCCTGCTGCTGTTCAGCCTCTCCGGACGGCTCCGCCCCCGGGACACCGCCCTCGGCGCCCTCGTCGACCGCTACGACTACGGGCGCTTCGCCTCCCACCTGATGACCAGCCAGGACGTGCTCCCCGTCCCGGTCCTCGACGAACTGGTCGCGCCCCGCCGGCTGCGGCTGCCGCACGGCGACCACGGACTCGGCCTCGCTTCCTTGCGCATCCTCGTCGTCACCACCCCGCGCGGCGACGCCACCCTGGTCGTGGACTGCGCCTTCGCGGGCGAGACCACGGCCGGTGACCTCGCCGCCTGGCTGGCCACGACCTGTTTCGACCGGGAGCGCCTCGAACTCGACGACCGCCCGCTCCTCCAGACGCTGACCGAGCAGCTCGGCCGCCCGCTCGTCCTCGGCCAGAACGTGCACCAACTCGTCTTCCCCGGCGGCCGGTTACACCGCGAACTGCTCAGCGCCGACGACGCCCGCAAGGCGATCCTGCTGAACGAGATCGTCTACCGCGGCCGGATGCCCTGGAACCCCGCCACGCCCTACGACGCGAGCCTCGCGCCGCACGTCAGGAACCACGGCCTCACCCTTTCCGCCCTCGGCCGGGGTGTCTCCGTCCAGGCGGGCTGGGCCCCGCACGTCGAGAACGGCCTGATGCTCGTCGCCGTCGGCATGGTCTCCGCCCTGGCCGTGCTCCAGCGCACCCGGCTCGCGGCCTTCGCCATGATGAAGGCCAACGAGCAGGCCCTCACCGACTCGCCCACCGAGATCCGCTCCCTGATCTCCCGCCTGTCCGCGGGCGTCAACGAACTCCAGCTGGACCTCGCCTTCGGCGTCGAGGCCTACGTCGACAGCCTGCTGATCCCCGAGATGGTCATGGAGGCCTTCCAGTCCTCGCAGCGTGACGCGCTCGGCATCCGCGACAGCCTGGAGAACTCGGCCCGCATGGTCGAACGCCTGACCTCGGTGATCAGCGCCCGCTCCGCCGCCCTGGACGCCGAACTCGCCGAGCGCGACGAGCGCCGCGACCGCACCGTGTCCGGCCTGGTCGCCGCCGCCACCCTGATCGCCCTGCCGCCGACCCTGCTGCTCGCCTTCTTCGGCGTGAACGGCACCAACGTCGACGACCACCGCTCCATCCTCGACCTGCGCGCCTACGGCACGGCCTACGCGCTGGCCTGGCTCCCCTTCGTCGTCCTCGTCGTGATCGGATACGTCCTGCTCAGACGCGTCAGCACCCGCTCCGGCTCACTGCTGCCCGCGTCCGACGACGACGCCGTACCCGTACCGCCCCCACGCCCGCCCTCCGGGAGCCCCCGACCATGACGCCACGCCCCGCCGTCTCCGCCCACCGGGGCGGCTCCGAGCGCGCCGACGCCGCCACCTGGGAGGCGTACACGGACGCGCTGGAGTCCGGCGCGGAGTACGTCGAGTTCGACATCCGCCGCACGGCCGACGGTGTCCTGGTCGTCTACCACGACCCGAGGGTCGGGCCCGCCGGGCCGCCGCTGTCCCGGCTCACGCACGCCGAGCTGTGCGAGCGGGCCGGCTACGACGTGCCGGTGGTGGACGAGGTCATGGCGCTGATCGCCGGGCGTCTCGTGGCCCACCTGGACCTCAAGGAGGTGGGCTACGAGCGGGAGGTCGTCGACCGGGCGGTGGCCCTGCTCGGCACGGACGGACTCGTCGTGACGACACTGGAGGACCGTTCCCTCGCCGCCGTGACACGGGCCTTGCCCGGGGTGCGCACCGCGCTGTCCCTGGGGCGCGACCGCAAGGATCTCGCCCTGGCCCGGCTGCCCGGGACCCGGCTGAGCGAGTTGTTCCCCGCCCGCCGGATCCGCGCCTGCGGGGCCCACGGCGTCGCCGTGCACCAGCGGCTGGCCAGGACCACCGTGCTGCGCGAGGCGACCCGGCGCGGCCTGTTCACCATGGTGTGGACGGTCAACGACGACACCCTGATGCGGGCATTCCTGGCCCACCCGCGCGTGGACGTGCTGGTCACGGACCGGCCCCGGCGAGCCGTGGCCCTGCGCGGGCCCGTCACCCCTTCGCGGCATTGACAACGGCGCACTCAAGTTTTGTGCTGGAAAGTGGGGAGTGGGTGGCCGGTGCCCTGACGGAAGGGGACAGCGATGGGACGAGCGGTCGGGATCGACCTCGGGACCACGAACTCGGTGGTGGCCGTGCTGGAGGGCGGTGAGCCCACGGTCATCGCCAACGCGGAGGGGGCCAGAACCACACCCTCGGTCGTGGCGTTCGCCAAGAACGGCGAGGTGCTGGTGGGGGAGGTCGCCAAACGGCAGGCCGTGACCAACGTGGAGCGCACCGCCCGCTCGGTCAAGCGCCACATGGGCGACGCGAGCTGGCGTTTCCCGGACCGGGGCGACGTGGACGGCACCCGCTACCGGGCGCAGGAGCTGTCCGCCCGGGTGCTGCAGAAACTGAAGCGGGACGCGGAGTCCTACCTCGGCGAGGACGTCACCGACGCGGTGATCACCGTCCCTGCCTACTTCGACGACACGCAGCGGCAGGCGACCAAGGAGGCCGGCGAGGTCGCGGGCCTCAACGTGCTGCGGATCATCAACGAGCCCACGGCCGCGGCCCTCGCCTACGGCCTGGACAAGGAGAACGACCAGACGGTCCTCGTCTTCGACCTCGGCGGCGGCACCTTCGACGTGTCGCTGCTGGAGATGGGCGAGGGCGTCATCGAGGTGAAGGCCACCAACGGCGACACCCACCTCGGCGGCGACGACTGGGACCAGCGGATCGTCGAGTACCTCGTCAAGCGCTTCAAGGGCCAGTACGGCGTCGACCTCGGCAATGACAAGATGGCGGTCCAGCGGCTGCGCGAGGGTGCCGAGAAGGCCAAGATCGAGCTGTCCAGCTCCACCGAGACGACGATCAACCTGCCCTACATCACTGCCTCCGCCGAAGGGCCGCTGCATCTCGACGAGAAGCTGACCCGCGCCCAGTTCCAGGAGCTCACCGCCGATCTGCTGGACCGCTGCAAGGCCCCCTTCCACCAGGCGGTCGACGACGCCGGGGTGAAGCTCTCCGCGGTCGACCACGTGATTCTCGTCGGCGGCTCGACCCGGATGCCCGCGGTGACCGAGCTGGTCAAGGAACTCACCGGCAAGGAGCCCCACAAGGGCGTCAACCCCGACGAGGTCGTGGCCCTCGGCGCCGCGCTCCAGGCGGGTGTCATGCGCGGCGACGTCAAGGACGTGCTGCTGCTCGACGTCACCCCGCTGTCCCTGGGCATCGAGACCAAGGGCGGCATCATGACGAAGCTCATCGAGCGCAACACCACCATCCCGACCCGGCGTTCGGAGATCTTCACGACGGCCGCCGACAACCAGCCCTCGGTCGGCATCCAGGTCTACCAGGGCGAACGCGAGATCGCCGCCTACAACAAGAAGCTCGGCGTCTTCGACCTGACGGGCCTGCCGCCGGCACCGCGCGGTGTCCCGCAGATCGAGGTGGCCTTCGACATCGACGCCAACGGCATCATGCACGTCTCCGCCAAGGACATGGCGACCGGCCGCGAGCAGAAGATGACCGTCACCGGCGGCTCGGCCCTGGGCAAGGAGGACATCGACCGCATGATGCGCGAGGCCGAGCAGTACGCCGAGGAGGACCGCGGCCGCCGCGAGGCCGCCGAGACCCGCAACCAGGCCGAGCAACTCGTCTACCAGACGGAGAACTTCCTCCGCGACAACGGCGACAAGATCCCGGCCGACACCAAGTCCGAGGTCGAGTCGGCCGTCACCGAGGTGAAGGGACACCTGGAACAGCAGGCGGACACCGCCACCCTCCGCACCGGCGTCGAGAAACTCGCCTCCGTCAGCCAGAAGATGGGCCAGGCGATGTACGCCCAGGCCCAGCAGACCCCCACCGAGGACTCTCCCGGTACCGCGCGGGAAGAGGAGGGCGTGGTCGACGCGGAGATCGTCGACGAGGAGAAGGACCAGCGGGACGAGAAGGGCGGCGCCGCATAGCCCGGACCGTCCCCGGCAGTCCTAGAGACCGGTGTGCGCCTGCGGAAGCGTCGCGCACACCGCGTCCAGGACCGTCGCGTACGGCGTGCCGAAGGCGGTGAGCCTGGACCGGAGCTGGTCCAGGCCGTCGCGGTGCTCTGTCAGCAGCTCGGTGCTGCCCGTGCGGGCCGCGAACTCCAGGACCGCGGGCAGGAAGTCGGGCGGTTCCTCGCCGGTGGTCTGAAGGCCGTGCGCGCGGTAGACCTCCTCGGAGGGCGCCGGCGCCTCCTCGCGCCAGACGCTGAGGTACAGGCTGTGGTCCTGCCCGGCCTCGAAGACCTCGACGTAGTGCGCGGCCAGCTCCCGGGGCGGGGTGACGGCCGCGTGGTCGGCGAACTCCCTCAGCTGCGGGGCGGCTTCGCGCAGCAGCGACAGCCGCGCGCGGAAGTCGTCGTCGGGGTACATCAGGCACAGCGCGGCCGCCTGGTACAGCAGCTCGAATCCGGGCATCGGACCTCCTTCGCGTGCGCTCCCTTGCCTGCCGCTTGATGCCGACGCTAGGGGCGGGCCGGGGAGGACACCCGCCGGCGGGGCCCGTACGGGTCAGTACCGCTCGCGGTACTCCCGCAGGAGCGTCTCCGTGCGCTGTGCCGAGCCCGCGCGGGCCGTCATGTGGTCCAGGACCTCCAGATGCGCGGAGACCTCCTTGCGGGAGTCCAGGTACAGCGCGCCCGTCAGATACTCGGTGAAGACCATGTCGGGCAGTTCGGGCTCGGCGAACCGGAACAGCGAGAACGGGGCGTACGTCCCCGGATGCGGGCCGTCCGCGAACTCGGCGACCTGCAGCGTGACGCGGTCACGGGTGGCGTACTCCAGCAGCTTGTCCAGCTGGTCGCGCATCACCCGGCCGTCGACGCTCACCGGGCGGCGCAGCACCGTCTCGTCCATGATGACCCACAGATGCGGCGGGTTCTCACGCTCCAGCAGCCGCTGCCGCTCCATGCGCAGCGACACATGCCGCTCCACCGCCTCCGGTCCCGCGTTCGCGATGGTCCCGGCCTCCAGCACCGCACGCGCGTACCCCTCGGTCTGCAGCAGCCCCGGCACGAAGTGCGGCTCGTACGAGCGGATGATCCGGGCGGCGCCCTCCAGGCTCACGTACAGGCTGAACCACTCCGGCAGCACGTCGTGGAACCGCTGCCACCAGCCCGGCCGGTTCGCCTCCTCGGCGAGGTCGACGAACGCGCTCACCTCGTCCTCGGGCACCCCGTACGCGGTCAGCAGGATCTGCACGTACGGGATCTTCAACGCGACGTCGGCGGTCTCCATCCGCCGGACGGTCGCGGGGGCGACCCGCAGCACCCGGGCGGCCTCGTCACGGCCGATGCCCGCCGCCTCGCGCAGTTCCTGCAGCCGCTTGCCCAGCACCACCTGGCCCACGGTGGGTGCGGCCCGCCGTTCACTCACGCCACGCCTCCCCAACGCGCCCAAGCCCGCGATCAGTCTGCCACGTACCTCCGGCAGTCTCCCAGGGCCGACGGTGAGGAGATCGCGGGAGAGAGCGTGTCGCCGGGGCATTACCCCGCGGGTAATCGACCGGGCGCGGCCGGGACGGGATCGTGAACGTACCGGGTCCCGGGCCGGCGCACTCCGGCCCGGGACCCGGTCCCAGCCGCACCATGCCCCGACGGAGGGTGATGCCCATGTCCGCGATCCAGCTCGCCGCACTCGCCCGGACCTCCGAGCCGCAGTCGATGCTGCGCCGCTTCCTGGCCCTGGACGCCGTGGTGACCGGCGCCAACGCCCTCGCCTACCTCGCGTTCCACGGCCCTCTCGGGCGCTTCCTCGGCGCCCACTCCACGCTGCTGCTCGCACTGGGCGCGTTCCTCGCCGCCTACGCCGCCTGCGTCGGCCTGCTGGCCTCCCGTCGGCAGCCGCCGGCGCTCGGTGTACGGGCCGTCATCGAGGCCAACCTCGCCTGGACGGTGGTGAGCCTCGCGGCCCTGGCGCTGTGGCTCACGCCGAGCACGGCGGGCGCCCTGTGGACGGTGCTCCAGGCCCTGACCGTGGCCGGCTTCGCCGTCCTCCAGCACACGGCCCTGAAAGCGCGTCAGGACATCAGCGACTGAAGGTACTTGGCCGTCGCCGGGTCGGCCGGCAGCAGCGTCTCGATGGCCAGCTCGGCGACGGTCACGTCCATCGGCGTGTTGAACGTGGAGATCGAGGAGATGAACGACAGCGTCCGCCCCTCGTGCTCGATCCGCAGCGGCAGCGCGAAGTACGGCACCGGCTCCGCAGCCTCCTCAGGCCCGGCCTCCGGGTTTTCCTCCGGCACCGGATACGCCGCCACCTCCTCGTACAGCTCCCGCAGCGGCCCGGAGCGGTGCAGCGCGATCTGCCGCTCCATCTGCTCCAGCAGGTGACCGCGCCAGGCGCGCAGATTGCGGATGCGGGGCGCCAGGCCCCGCGGGTGCAGGGCGAGCCGCATCGCGTTCAGCGGCGGCTCCAGCAGAGACGGGGAGACGCCGTCGACCAGCGTCATGATCCCCCGGTTGGCGGCCACCACGTCGTACAGCGCGTCCACCACCAGAGCCGGATACGGCTCGTAGCCCCCGATCAGCCGCTCGATGCCCTCGCGCAGCGCGCCCAGCGCCGGGTCGTCCAGCGGTGTCTCCGGGTAGCGCGGGGCGTAACCGGCCGCCAGCAGCAGGGCGTTGCGCTCCCGCACGGGGACGTCGAGGTGCTCGGCCAGCCGCAGCACCATCTCCTCGCTGGGCCGGGACCGGCCCGTCTCGACGAAGCTGATGTGCCGGGCCGAGGAGTCCGCGCGCAGGGCCAGCTCCAGCTGGCTGACCCGGCGCTGTTCCCGCCAGGCCCGCAGCAGCGGCCCCACCCCCTGGCCGGCCGTGGACGCGTGAGTGGTCATGCCGGGACCGTAGTCGAGAACCGGCCGTGCCGGACAGGCACACGCCTCTGACCAGGGTCTCGGGCGCCCCGCTGTGGCAGGCTGAGAGGACACCGAGGACCCCGGAGCAAGGGAAGGGACGCAGCCGATGCCCGTCGAACCGCTGTCGCAGAAGGAGGTCGAGGACCGGCTGGCCGAGCTGCCGGGCTGGTCGCTCGACGGAGACCGCCTCACCCGCTCCTACCGGCTCGGCTCGCACTTCGCGGCGACGGCGATGGTCGTGCACATCGCCCAGGTCCAGGAGGAGCTGAACCACCACTCCGATCTCACGCTCGGCTACAACACCGTCTCCCTCTCCGTCCACACGCACAGCGCGGGCGGCGCTGTCACGGCGAAGGACTTCGAGCTCGCCCGCAAGGTGGAGGACCTGGCCCCCGGGCACGGGGCACACTGACCGGGTGCTCGACTACGACAAGGAAGCGGCGCGGTACGACGCCTCACGCGGCGGCGAGCCCAGGGCGGCCGCCGCCGCGGAAGCGGTGCTGAGCCTCGTACCGCCGGACGTGCGCAGCCTGCTGGACCTCGGCTGCGGCACCGGCATCGTGACCCGGCGGCTCGCGGCCGCCCGCGACGGCATGCGGGTGACGGGAGTGGACCTCGCCCTCGCGATGGCCCGGCAGGCCGCCGCCCGGCTGCCCGGCGCGGTCGTGCTCGCCGACAGCAGACGGCTGCCCTTCCGGGACGGGGAGTTCGACGCCGTCAGCAGCGTGTGGCTGCTGCACCTGGCCGCCGGGCCCGCCGATGTGCGGGCCATCGTCGGCGAGTGCGCCCGGGTGCTGCGGCCCGGCGGGGTCTACGTCACGACGGTCGACAAGGCCGCCTCCCACAACGTGGGCAGTGACATCGATGTCGTCCTGTCCTCCCGTCCGCCGAGCCCGGTCCGGGACGGAGCGGCGGACGTCGTGTCCAGCGCCGCCGGACACGGCCTGGTCCCGGCCGGGCAGGCCTCCTTCCGGGGCCACGGACAGGGCCGCAGCCCCCGGCGCACGGTGGCCGACCTCAGACGCGGCTGGTTCGTGACGCTGCCGCCCGGCGACCCGCTCGCCGACGGCTTCGCCACCCGGCTGGCGGAACTCCCCGACCAGGACCGGCCACGCCCCGACCCGGTGTTCAGCCTGCGGGCGTTCCGGAAGCCCGGGTGAAGTCCATGGTCCAGTTGGTCAGCCAGGTCTCTCCGCCGTCGACGGAGAACGCCTGCTCCCAGCGGGCCGACGTGGCGGAGACGCCCGACCACACGAACCGCACCCGTACGTCCTTCCCGTCGTGCACGTCGTCCCCGTAGAACTCGCCGCGCCCGCCCTCGAACCGGCCGAAGACCGGCGGAAACAGCGTCCCGGTGATGCTGGAGGCCCAGTTCAGCGACCACCGCCCGGTCTGCGGGTCGAAGAGCCGCAGTGTCGCGCCCTTGGCCGCCAGGCGGGGCATGTCGACCTCGTCGAGGTTGGCGGCCCCGTCGAACAGCGGCCGGCACCGGCTGGTCCCCCGGAACTCGGTCCAGTCGCCGTGCGGGTCTAGGAAGTCGGTGCGCCGGCGGTGCAGGACCTGCCACGCGCCGTGGAAGAAGTCGAAGTCGTGCGGGCTGCTCATGGGCGGTCTCCAGTGGTTCCCTCGGGCAGGGAGTCGGTCATGTAGCCGTCGAGGTCCGGGACGTCGGGTGCGAGCAGGTGCCGCACCCAGGCGTCCCGCTCGTGCAGGATCGGCGGGAGCTCCCAGACACAGCCGATCCACGGCAGGCCGGGGACGACGAAGTGCGCGGGATCGTGGTCCGGGCAGCCCAGCACCGGCTGGCCCGCCGCCGCGCCCTTGAAGTGCAGGACGTTGTCCCACACCCAGCTGTACGCGTTCAGGTAGGCGCCGTCGTCGCCGCCCCGGTGCAGGACGACGAAGGCGGCCGGGGGAGTGCCGTCCGGCTCCGGCAGCAGCTCCGGCAGGATCTCGTACGCCGCCTTCTCGACGTCGGGCTCGATACCCGCCGGGTCGGCGGTGACGTGGTAGCGCTTGACGTGGCGCCCGGCCACCTCGATGGGCGGCGGCACGGTCAGCAGTTTCTCGGTGAAGCTCATGGCGGGACGCTAGAGCCGCTTCACTGACACCATGTGTCAGTGAAGTCCAGCCGACTCGTCTCGATCCTCCTGCTGCTCCAGACCCGCGGCCGGATGACCGCCGCCCAGCTCGCGGAGGAGCTGGAGGTGTCGGTGCGGACGGTGTACCGGGACGTGGAGGCCCTGGGCGCCGCCGGGATCCCGCTGTACGGCGACGCGGGCCACGCCGGCGGCTACCGCCTCCTCGACGGCTATCGCACGCGTCTGACCGGCCTCACCACCGGCGAGGCGGAGGCGCTCTTCCTCGCGGGCGCCCCCGCCGCGGCCGCCCAGCTCGGCCTCGGCTCGGTCCTGGCCGCCGCCCAGCTCAAGGTGCGGGCCGCCCTGCCCCCGGAGCTGCGCGCCCACGCCGACCGGATCAGCGGCCGCTTCCACCTGGACGCCCCCGGCTGGTACACCGGCGCCGACGACACCCCGTACCTCCCGGCCGTCGCCGACGCCGTCTGGAGCGGCCGCGTGCTGCACGTCCGGTATCGCCGCTGGCGCGAGCCCACCGATGTGGAGCGCCGTCTGGAGCCGTACGGGCTGGTCCTGAAGGCGGGCCGCTGGTACGTCGTCGCCGGGCCCGGACCGCGGACCTTCCGCGTCGACCAGATCCTCGAACTCACCACCGGCGACGAGGAGTTCTCCCGCCCCGGCGACTTCGACCTGGCCGCGTACTGGGCGGCGTACCAGCGCGACTTCCATGCCCGGCTGCACCGCGGTGAGGCGGTGGTGCGACTGGCCCCGGGGACGGCGCTCACCGGCCCGGCGGGGGAGGCGGTCCGCCGCGACGGACGTACGGACGAGGACGGCTGGACGCGCGCCACCGTCCCCATCGAGTCCGTCGAGCACGCCCACGCCGAGTTCCTGCGCCTCGGCACGGGCATCGAAGTGCTGGCCCCGGACGAACTGCGCTCGCGCATCGCCCGTACCGTCGCCGAACTGGCCGAACGGTACGGCAACTCCCGTGCCCCCGGCGGCGACTGAGAGGCGGAACCCGCCCGTCCTCCCAGGAGGTCCGTCACGTGAAGCACCCCCACAGGCACCACAGACGCCGTGTGCTCCTCCCGGTGGCCGTCGCCACGGCGGCTCTCGTCGGCGCCGGCCTGACCACGTTCGCCACCGGCGACGCCGCCCATGCGGCCACCGCCCGGCAGGTCGAGAAGCTCGACCGGGGCGTGGTCAGCGTCCACACCGGCAGCGGCAACCTGGTCAGCTGGCGCTGGCTCGGCACCGACCCGGACAACGTCTCCTTCAACGTCTACCGGGCCGGTACGAAGGTCAACTCCACGCCGGTCACCGGCTCCACGAACTACTTCCACTCCGGAGCGCCCGCCCAGGCCGACTACACCGTCCGCGCGGTCGTGAACGGCACGGAGCAGGGCGACTCGGTGCACGCGGTCCAGTTCCGCACCGGCTACAAGGACATCCCGATCTCCCCGCCCGCCGGCGGCACGACCCCCGACGGGGTGGCGTACACCTACGAGGCCAACGACGCCTCCCTCGGCGACCTCGACGGCGACGGCGCTCTGGACATCGTCCTCAAGTGGCAGCCCACCAACGCCAAGGACAACTCCCAGTCCGGCTACACCGGCAACACGATCGTCGACGGCGTCAAGCTCGACGGCACCCGGCTGTGGCGCGTGGACCTGGGCCGCAACATCCGCTCAGGCGCCCACTACACGCAGTTCCAGGTGTACGACTACGACGGCGACGGCAAGGCCGAGGTCGCCATGAAGACCGCCGACGGCACCAAGGACGGCACCGGCGCGGTCATCGGCAGCTCCGCGGCCGACCACCGCAACTCCAGCGGCTACGTGCTGGCCGGGCCCGAGTTCCTGACCATGTTCAACGGGCAGACGGGCAAGGCGATGCAGAGCGTCGACTACGTCCCGGCCCGCGGCACCGTCTCCTCCTGGGGCGACTCCTACGGCAACCGCGTCGACCGCTTCCTCGCGGGCACGGCCTACCTGGACGGCTCGCGCCCCTCCCTGATCATGGCGCGCGGCTACTACACCCGTACGGTGATCGCCGCCTGGGACTGGCGGAACGGCTCCTTCACCCGCCGCTGGACCTTCGACACCAACTCCTCCACCAACAGCGGCAAGGGCTACGACGGCCAGGGCAACCACAGCCTGTCCGTCGCGGACGTCGACGCGGACGGCAAGGACGAGATCGTCTACGGCGCGATGACCGTGGACGACAACGGCAGCGGCCTCTGGACCACCAAGCTGGGCCACGGCGACGCCGGCCACGTCGGCGACCTGAACCCGTCCCGCGCGGGCCTGGAGTACTTCAAGGTCTCGGAGAGCACCAGCCAGCCCGGCTCCTGGATGGCCGACGCCCGCACCGGCGCGATCCTCTGGAAGACCGCCTCCGGCGCCGACAACGGCCGGGGCGTCTCCGCCGACGTCTACGCCGGCAGCGCGGGCGCCGAGTCCTGGTCCGCCTCCGACACCACCCTGCGCTCGGCGACCGGCGCGTCCCTCGGCCGGGAGCCCTCCAGCATCAACTTCCTGTCCTGGTGGGACGGCGACCCCGTCCGCGAACTCCTCGACGGCACCCGCATCGACAAGTACGGCACGTCCGGTGACACCCGCCTTCTGACCGGCTCCGGCGTCTCCTCCAACAACGGCACCAAGTCCACGCCGGTCCTCTCCGGCGACCTCCTCGGCGACTGGCGCGAGGAAGTCGTCTGGCGCACCAGCGACAACAAGGCGCTCCGGATCCACTCCACGCCGTACGAGACCAGCACGAAGATCACCACCCTGCTGCACGACACGCAGTACCGCACGGCCCTGG
>NZ_JBIBHN010000002.1:237632-553685 GCF_042957035.1 Streptomyces sp. NPDC008137
GGCCTGGCAGAACACGGCGTACAACCAGCCCCCGCACCCGAGCTTCTTCCTCGGGAACGGGATGGCGACCGCTCCTCGTCCGACGGTCTACACGCCGTGAGCTGGGAATACATCACTCTCTGACGTTCCCGATCGGTGACCTCCCGGGGCGCTTGGGAGGTCACCGAAATCACGATCCGTCCCCGCTGGGGAGAATCTGGGGAGATCCATTTCCAGGGGGAGCCTCAGGCGCCTCATCAACCTCGGCAAGCTCCCCGGTCATGAACCGGCCGATCGCCGCCCGGCCGCGACGTCCGGACTTCGGCATGAAATGCACGTAAGTCCTCAACGTGAACGCCGGGTCGCTATGCCCCAGCCACGCAGCCAACTGGGTAATCGTCTCACCCTCGGCCAGGACCACGCTTGCGAACGTGTGGCGCAGCACATGGAAGCCGAACTCGCGCGGCATGTCCCACTTTTCCTTGCGCCACGAGTCCCTGCCCTTCTTGGGCTCGACCATCGTCACGATAGGCGGGGGGATCAGGCCGGCGTCGCGCAGGGCGGGCTTCCAGTGCCGGTCGTTGAACGTGTCGCGCGTGACCGCGCCCCCGTTGACGCCGCCGGTGAACTGAGTGGTCACCAGGAGACGTACCGTGCGCCGCGGCCGGGCCTCCCACGCGAGACTCGGCCGGTCCGGGTCCACCCACGGCAGGGTCACCTCGACGGTGGGGAAGCGGTTGGCGTGCTCCTTGACAGCCTCCGCGAGCTCAGGCGCACAGGGGGCGACTCGCTCCTTGTTGCCTTTCGGCGGGGCGAAGGCGAACCGGCCATTCACCTTGATGATCTGGCGGACGACGTTGATGTCCTCGCCGTCGATGTCGTCCGGGGAGAAGCCGAACGTCTCGCCCTGCCGCAGGCCGGCCCCGACGGCGAGGTCCGCCAGGATCCGGTAGCGCTCAGGCAGGGCGAGCCTTACCGACCGGACCGCCTGCTGCTCCCACGCCAGGGCCTTCGACTTGGGCAGTCGCGGCGCCCTCAGGTCGTCGTCGCGCAGCGGGTTCACCGGAATGCGCTTGGCCTTGTGGGCCGCCTGCATGATGGTCGAGAAGTGCGCCCACGTGACGATCAGGGTGCCGACGTCGATGCGTTGCTCCGCCCACGTCTGCCAGGCCCGGATCTCCTCGAAGCCGATTCGGTTCAATGACAGTCGGCCGACATAGGGCAGGATGTGGTTCGAGATCTTCGACCAGACCGACGCCTTGGTGGTGGGCGGGTAGCGCGTCGTCGGCCACCAGTGGGTCATGACGTAGTCGTCGAGCGTGATGGAGCCGTCGCGGGGGTCGTACCAGTCGCCTCGGCCGCTGTCCGTCTGAGCGTCGGCGAGCCACTTCTTCGCGGCGGCCAGTTGCTTGTCCGGGAAGGACCGGGACCGCACGCCGGGGATGCCGGTGACCTTGTACCGCTTACCTTGACCGTAGCGCTCTGTCTGGACGTTGCGCTTGCCGTCAGGACCCTTCTTGTACCAGCGGTCTTCGATGTATCCGGGCAACGTGGCCCCCGTTCTTACACCTGACTCATGGGCTCCGGGCTGTTGTCGATGATCTCACCGGCGTACAGCTGGAACCAACGACCGCCGGCGAGTTGCTCCTTGGTGGCCGGATTCATCGCGGCGGCGAACTGCTCGGTGGTCAGGCCCTGGTTGATGTAGACGCTGACGACGCCTCGGTCCTCCGCTACGGCGGGCTCGCCGAGGGGCCAGTCCTTCAAAACGTAGCGGACGCGGAGTGGGCAGTCGGGGGTTGCGTGGGAAACGATCTCGTCCCCCCATAGCTGGAACCAGCGGGCGGACGACATGAGTTGATCGATCTCTATGTTGAGCTGCCGCACCACAGCGGCGAGGGCTTCGTTCTTGTCGAGGCGGACCCGTATCCGGCCCCTGTCCTCGTCGATCTTTGCCAGTCTTCCCGGCGGCAGATCATCCACTGCTTCGTAGGCGACGTCCAGCATGAAACCTCCCCAGCCAACTGTGCACTCCGAGCCAGAACGGCCGAAAGTGCACGGTTGGTGAAGCCTACGTCTACAGGGAGTGGTCAACAAGCCGTCGTAGAAATATCTACATAGGGACAATCTCGATCGATCTGCGGCACTGGCTCAAGCGTCTAGCTATTCGCCGGCCTCGCGCCGGGCCCGCTCCTCAGCCTCGATCATGTAGCGCCAACGGCGGACGTCCTCCGGTGACTTCCCGGCGAGGTGGGCCACGATGATGCGCACGTCGGCGTCGTAGCCGGCCAATTCTGTTGCCTCGTACTGCAGCCACTGGCGGGCCACGGCCTCTTGCACGTGCCGTAGCGGGCGGCCGATGCCGTTGGCGATGGCGCGCATCTGCTCGATGGAGGGCGGGTTGACCGGAGGAGTTCTGACCAGCTTCTGCAGTGCCTGCTTGGCGAGCTTGGTGCCGCTCTCTGGGTCGATGGCCCGGTTGGCCATGTCCTGGTAGGAGAGGCCCCTAGCGTGGTTGGCTTCCTGGATGAGCTGGGAGAGCGCGCCCATGTGTGCCTCGGCCGCACCAGCTTGGGGGGCGGTGGCCGCAGCGTCCATGTGGTTTTCCTCTTCCTCTCGCGTCACCTTCGCACCGACTGTCTCTATGAGTAGGAGCGTGCGCCGGAAAAATAGCAGGTCAGTCCCTACAACCTTCCGGCATTGGGGACGGATCGTCTACGGGAGCATGCTATCTAGCCACGAACTTTACCGATACTCGTCGGTAGGCCGTCCCGAATCTGTTGACGAACCGTCCCCGCTCTGGTTAAGTCAAGGGAAGTGAAAGGCACCTCCGCAACGGGGAGATCCATGAGCGTGCGCTACACCCTGAGAGACCTGGACACCTTCAGAAAGATAATGAAAAGCCCAGGTCGGGGAGTCCCATACACCGTCCGCTCCCTCGCGGAAGCGAGTGGCGTATCCCGCTCTCAGGTGGGCCACCTCGTCAGCGGCAAACGCCGCTCCCTCGATGTCAACGAAGCTCACGCAGTCGCGGAGGCCCTCGGTGTCGCCGTGCTGGTGCTTTTCATGCCCCCGTCGTCCCCAGAACAGGGACACCCTGACATCGGAACCACCCCTACATAGGAAGGAGCGGACGTGCCCAGGCCCGCCAAGGTCCCCACGCCCCCGCCCGCCGGCTACCTCTGGACCCCCGACGCGGCCCGCCGTATCGGCCGCAGCGTCAAGACCCTCTGGAACTACGC
The DNA here is from genome assembly GCF_042957035.1 of Streptomyces sp. NPDC008137. Classification (NCBI taxonomy): domain Bacteria; kingdom Bacillati; phylum Actinomycetota; class Actinomycetes; order Kitasatosporales; family Streptomycetaceae; genus Streptomyces; species Streptomyces sp. NPDC008137. The sequence continues at coordinate 240,854 of NZ_JBIBHN010000002.1, forward strand.
CCACCTCGGCAAGGGACCCAAGCCGGTCCGCATCGGCCGCAAGCTCGCCTACAAGATCACCGAGCTGGACGAGTTCCTGCAGACCGAGATCGACGGCGAGCCCAACGAGGCCCGCGTCCACGAGTCCCGCCCGCCGGAGCCGCGCATGTCGCGCAAGCCGGCCCGCGCCGCCGCCTGAGCGGCAAAGAGGCCGCCCCGCGCCTACGGGACGACCTCGCAGTCCCCATCCAGAGCACGCAACGAAAGGGACCGCCGTGTCCATGATCTCATCTCAGCCCATCGATGGCGACAAGCTGACCCTGGTCGAGCTCGCCGAGATCTCCTACACCGAGTACGCCAACTCCGCCGAGGAGGAGGCCGGTGAGCGGTTCGAGCAGGAGCGCGAGGACTTCCTCGTCATGGCCCGCGCCACCGCCCGGAGCCGCTTCAACGCCGCCGCCGACCAGCTCCAGTGGACGTACACCCCGCACAACGAGCTGCCGGAGGACGTCGAGGAGGCCACCGCGCCGCTCGCCACCGGCCGCCCGGAGTTCTTCCGCGTCCGGTTCAACCACGCCACCGAGGCCACCTCGTTCGAGCTGGTACAGCCGTGCAGCGCCTGCGGCGAGGCCCGCATCACCGAGGTCACCGGCCTGGTCCAGCTCGGCGAGCTCCTCGCGGACGCCAAGGGCGGTGCGGCATGAGCGAACTGACGCTGATGGTGCAGGTCGACGGCGAGATCCGGCCGCTGGCCAACTGCACGTGGATCACGTGGGCGCCGTGCGGCTGCCCCTGCGGAGCACTCACCGCCGCGTTCGGCGACGAGGCGTTCGCCACTGAAGAGCAGGCGTGGCGGGAGCACTACCCGCTGAAGCGCGAGCGCGACAAGTACCAGCGGCAGGGCTACCGCCTGGAGCTCATGAGCTGGGACCGCTACCGCGCCGAGGTCGACCTCGCCGCCCGCTGCCCGCACGTGAAGGTCAAGGGGGCGGCCCGATGAGCGCCCGTATCCCCACCCCTGACGCTGTCCGCCTGTTCTCCGCCCGCAACGCCCCCGCGCACGTGATGCAGGCGGCTGCGGATGCGGACCGTGCGGAGGAGTGGCTGCAGATCCCGTGCTCGCTGTCCCGGCCGGCGCAGTTGGCGACCCGCGAGCGGGTGCTGGCCGACTGGCACCGCGCGGACAAGACCCTCGCCGCGTCCCCGCTGCGGCCCGAGCAGGCCACGGAGGTCCTCTCGTGAGCGACTACGTCGACACGGACCCGTTCTGGGTCGAGAACCGCGCCAAGTTCCTCGCGGAGAAGAGCACGGCCGCTGACCCGTCCGCGTGCGGCACCTGCCGCAGCAACGCCGGAGAGGGCAAGCCAGTCGAGCACGACGAGTGCGCTCAGCGCGCCACGCTCCTCCACGCCCCGGACCACCCGTACTACGAGATCCTCGCCGGGTTCTCGCTGGAGGAGAACGCGAAGCTCCCGGCCCGCTTCCACGTCCCCGTCTTCGACGACTGCGGCGTGCCGAACTCGTGGCTGTGCGCGGTGTGCCAGGACGAGGGAACCGTCACCGGCTGGCCGTGCGCCACCGCCACGAAGTACGGCACGCAGGTCTTCTCTCCGCTGCACGTGGCGGAGACCGCCCAGGAGAAGCAGACCGCTCGGATCGCCGAGCTGGAGGCCGAGATTCAGCGCCTCCGCGAGCAGCAAGCCAAAGACGACGACAAATACGTCCAGGCAACCGCCGAGCGCGACCGCTTCCGCCTCGCATGGAAGTCGGCCCGTGAGAGGGCGCAGGCCTACGGCGAGGGCATCCTCCGCGTCGTCAAGGACCGCGAGTCGTACCAGCAGTGGCTGAAGCAGGCGGAGGCCCGCGTCGCCGAGCTGGAGGCGGAGCGGCACACCACGAACGAGGCCCTCACCGACGCCGCCGAGACACTGCGGGCGAACCGCGACCGCATCGCCGAGCTGGGGAAGCAGGTCGCCACCTCCCGCAATGACGCGCTGAGCGAGGCCGCCGACTGGTTCGACCGGCGGGCCGCCGCCGAGCCCGACCAGGGCTACCGGGCCCGCGTCATGCGCGGCGCCGCCAACGACATCCGACGCCTCGTCGCCCCCACCGCCGACCGCGCCGAGGAGGCGTCGTGAGCGAGCGCCAGTACCCGATCCGGCCGCAACCGGACGACGACCCCCGCTTCACCCTCGGCCTCGCCTTCGACGTCAAGAAGGTGCTCGAGCAGCACGGCTACCCGGAGATCACCAACGGCCTCGACTTCATCGACCTCCAGCAGGCCCTCTACCAGTTCCTCTACACCGGCCCCAAGGAGACGTCGTGACCACGATCCTCGACGGCACGGTCGTAGACCTGGACCGCGTGCAGATCGCTCTGGACGGCACGCGCTGGCTGTGGACCTGCGACATCTCCGACGCTGGCGACCCGCTCATGCAGCGCCTCGACAGCCGCATCACGACCGTGCTGGCGCTGCCGACCGTGCTGAGCGCCCACGGGCCCGTGCTCGCCGAGAACGGGCGACCCACCCCGGCCATGTACCGGCAAGTCCTGGAGGCGGCGTGATCTACCTCGCCCCGTTCATCCTCGTCGCCCCCATCTTCCTGATCCTCGCCGGCGAGAAGGTCTCCGCCCGCATCCGAGCCCGCAAGGAGAACCACCAGTGAGCACCCTGACCGCGCCCGCGGACACCGACATCGCCGCCATCCTTGACCTGGCCGCCGACCACATCGACAAGGTCGGCTACTGCAAGAAGTACCTGTACAACGTCCGCCAGGCCGAGTCCGGCATGCCGCTGGACACGTGCGAGGTCGACGTGATCGGCGCCCTCAATGTCGCCGTGCACGGCACCCCGCGGCACGTCGGCGGCGACCCGCTCACCTGGGCCGCCGAGCAGGCCCTCGCCGCCCGCGTCGACGCCCCCTCGGTGGCCACCTGGTGCGACTACCCGGGCAACGGCAAGCAGGCCGCCCTGACGCTGCTGCGGGACGCCGCGGCCAGGCTCCGAGAGGCCGCCTGATGGGCAGGCGGCGGGCCGGAGAAGACAACGTCCGGCTACGGGCCCGGCTGCAGGTACTCGGCGACGACCTCGCCTGGTACCGGACCCGGCTCAGGGACGTCACCGCCCGCTGCCGGGCCGCCCGAGCCCAGGCCGAGATCGCCGACGGGCAGCGCGTCCTCGCCGAACAGCTCATCCAACGCCAAGTCCAGCAGCTGATGGCCCGCGACTCGGAGATCGAGGAACTACGCCGCCAGCTGAAGGCCGCCAGCGAGGACACCGTCGAGACGCCACTCCCGGCCGGCGACCGGCTCACCGCCGCCTGAACCACAACCGAAGACCGCCGCGTCGAGCGACCCCCCAGCGCTCCGCGGCAGCCGAGGCCCCGCCCTCCCTCCCCCTGGCGGGCGGGGCCCGGCACCACCCATCCCATTTGGAGACCACATGAGCACCAGCAGCTCCACCATTCCCGCCGAAACCGCCCGCCACGTGCTGTGGACGTTCGGTCACCGCGGCGGCTACCAGCCCGGCAACTACCACCAGAAGCTCCTCGACCTGCTCGCCTATGCCCCGCCGGTCGAGTTGGCGAAGTTGGCCCAGATCTACCCGGCCGAGGCGGAGGCCGTCCGCATGGCCAAGTACGACGAGACCGGCATCGACAAGCTCAAGCGCGCCGCCGGGCTGGTCTGCATCCGGTGCGGCGACCAGGACGGTCCGTTCGTCGGGGCGCCCCGCCAGCCGCTGTGCGAGCCGTGCGCCCGCCCCGTGCCGCTGGACGGCGTCGCATGACCGACCCCCGCCACGCTTACGACACCGACCACGGGCGCTACTACCGCGACCCGGCCGGCGGCCCCGACCTCGTCTCCGTGACGAACGTGCTCTCCGCGGGCGTCGCCAAGTTCGCGCTCGTCCCGTGGGCCGTCAAACTCACCGCCGAGTACTGCGTCGACAACCGCATCGACGTCGCCCGTCGCGCCCCGCACGACCGCGAGCAGCTCCTCAAGGACATCAAGGCCGTCCACCGGGACGCCCGCGACCGGGCCGCTGACCTCGGCACCCGCATCCACAAGCGCGCCGAGAAGATGGCCCTCCGCGCCCCGTTCGAGCCCGACCCCGAGGTCGACCCCTACGCCCGCCAGCTCACCCTGTTCTGGGAGCGGTGGGGCGTCGACCTCGAGCAGGACATCGTCGCCGCCGAGATCACCTTCGCTCACCGGCGCCTCGGCTACGCCGGAACCGGCGACCTGATGGCCCTGCTGCGCACCGGCCGGCGCCGCATTCGGGGCCAGCGCACCAAGCAGCTGTGGCTGATCGACTACAAGACGTCCGCCACCCGGCCCGCCTCCTCGGTCTACCCCGAGAACGCCATGCAGCTGGCCGCGCTGCGCTTCGCCGAATGCGTGTGGCTCCCGGACGACACCGACGGCCCGGTCCCGCCCATACAGCGCACCGGCGTCCTCAACCTCCGCCAGCGCTCCCACGCGCTGGTGCCCATGCCCGGCAACCGGCGCACCCACCGCGCCTTCCGCGGCGCGCTGGAGACCACCAAATGGCTGCACGCCGCCCCCACCACCTACCCCGCGCTCCTGCCGCCCGCCGCGGACGCGCAGACGACCCGAAAGGCAGCCTGACGATGGGCTCCCGCCTCCTCAACATCCAGCGCCGCGCCGCCGAGCACGGCCGACTCCGCACCGGCTACACCAACGGCACCCGCCCCATGCGCTCCGCGACGTGGGTCGTCACCTCCCACTCCGAGGAGCACGTCCAGAAGGCCGCCGAGCTGTGGGGTGGCGAGGTCGAGCGGTGGACGCCGCTCAATTCGACGATCGAGCAGTGGCGCGTCATCACCAAGGCCTCCTCGATCGAAGCCCTGATCACGCCCGGCGACCCGCTCAACCAGTACAACGAGCTGTGGACCGGCGGCGGATGTAAGCGCCGCTGCGACGGCGAGATGGAACTCCTGTCCCGCCAGCCCTGCATCTGCGCCCGCCAGTTCGGTGAGGACTGGCACCAGCAGAAGAAGGGCACCGTCTGCTCCGCCACCTCCCGCCTGAACGTCATGCTCCCGGACCTGTCCGGCATGGGCATGTGGCGGGCCGAGACCCACTCGTTCTACGCCGCGTCCGAGTGGGGCGGCATGGTCGACATGGTTCTCGCGGGCACCGACGGCAAGGGCTTCGTCCCGGTGACGCTGCGGATCGAGCCCCGCCAGGTCGTCCGTGAGGGCAAGACGAAGAAGTTCCCGGTCGTCGTGGTTGAGCTGCGCGGCGTGACCCCGCGGCAGGCGCTCACCGGGCCGATGACCGCCGCGACCGCGCTGGACCCGGCCGGCGGCCAGGCCGTCGCCGCGATCGAGGCGCCCCGCCCGGACTATCTCGCCGAGGCCGAGGGCGCCCTCACCTCCGACGACGTGCGGGACGTGTGGCGCCGCGCCAGCGCCAATGGCCACGTCGACCCGAAGGGCCGCGACGACCTGTCCAAGCAGCTCATGGCGATCGCCGAGCGCATGGATGCCGAAGCCAGCAGCACCAACGACGACGAGCCCATCGAGGGCGAGCTCGTCGACTGACCCAACCCGCCGGGGCGCTGGCCGCGCCCGAATCGCGGCCAGCCCCGCTACCCCAAGGACACCAGATGACGAAGCGTTTGTCTGTCGCCGAGCGGCTCGCGTCCACCGAGAAGGACGCCCTCCTCGACGACATCGCCCGCCACTCCGAATGGGACCGGTTCCTCGTCGAGCAGGCCGTCCTCCACTTCGGGGAGCGATACATCACCTTCAGCTGCAACCAGATCCGCGAGCAGCTGCCCGACCTCGGCCCCGGCCTCCTTGGCGCCGTCATCAACTCCCTGCGCACCACCGGGATCATCGCCCACACCGGGCAGATGGTGCCGTCCACGCAGGAGAACACCCACGGGCACCGCATAGCGGTCTGGACCTTGACCGGCAAGGGCCGGCTGATCGCCGCCCGCCGCCACGCCGCCCGCACCCGGAAGGCGGTGGCGTGATGCCGATCAAGACCCACACCTGCATCACCGTCGCCTGCGACGTCTGCAAGTACAAGTTCGACGAGGACGAGTACACCGCTCACTTCGCCGACCTCGACGAAGCCCGCAAGGCGCTGTCCGGCACCGGCTGGACCATCACCGCCGACCGCAAGATCTTCTGCGCCTCCGACGACATCGACCACCAGGCCGCCCTCGACGCCCTCATGCCGCCCGAGCCCGTCACCCAGATCCCCGGGCAGCTCGGCTTCGACGGAACGGAGGCGCCGTGATGGACCCGGACCGCCTCATCGCCGCCGCCCCCGCCCTGCTCTTCGGCGCCGTCCTGGTCATCTCCGGCGTCTGGGCCATCCGTCACGCCGTCCGCGGCGGCGAGAACCGCAGCCGCAGCCGTGTCCCCACCGCCCCCGACAACCTGCCGCCCACCGACATCGACGCCCTCATCACCTGCCGCCGCATCAACGCACTGCCCACCGCCCGGAAGGAGAAGCCGTGACCACCGCCGTCCGCGAAGCCCCCCACCACAACAACACCGTGTGCGTGCAGTGGTACTCCTGCAAACTCCCGGAGTGCCGAGAGCGCTTCTACGCCCGGCGGCGGGCCATCCGCGCCGGTCTCGCCCAGCCCGCCCGCACCCTCGTCGACGCCACGCCCGTCCGACAGCACATCCTCGACCTGCAGGAAGCGGGACTCAGCCTCACCTTCATCGCCCGCCGAGCAGGAGTCGCCCACACCACCATCGGCAACTTCCTCCGCCCGCGCCCTTCCGCCAGGCGGGGCCTCCAGCGGAAGACCACACCCGAAACAGCCGCGAAGATCCTCGCCGTGCGGCCGATCACGACGATCGGCACGCTGCGCCGCATCCAGGCCCTCGTCGCCATGGGGTGGCCCGCCCGCCAGGTCGCCGCACGCGCAGGAGTCTCCAACCGGTGGGTGGTCGACCTCCGGCCCGACACGCTCATCCTGGCCAGCTACGCCGAGAAGATCGCCACGACATACGGCGAACTCCGCAGCCTCACACCGGAGAAGCACGGCGTCCAAGCCGGCCACGCCCGACGCTCCCGAAGCCGCGCCGCAGCCAACCGATGGCCCACCCCGAAGTACTGGGACCAGCACGCCGACGACATCGACGACCCCCACTTCCAGCCCCTGTACGGCGTGACGAAGCGGGAGATCGTCGCCCAGGACGCCAACGAACTCATGCGGTTCAGCGGCCTCGACAAGGCCGCCGCAGCCGAACGCCTCGGCGTCAGCAAGAGCTACATCGAGCACGCCTTCCGCGACCACCCCCAGTACGCGGTCGAGGTGGCGGCGTGAGCGTCGAGATCCGCATCAACTGCGACGGTCAGCCCGGCGGCGAGGGCAGCAAGTGCCTCGCACAGGCGCTCGCCATCTACCGCTGGCACAACACCGCGACGAAGGTCCGTCAGTTCCACAGCAAGCGCGGCTGGCACCGCACTCGGGACGGCCGCGACATCTGCCCCAAGTGCTGGGCCGACGGCGCCCACAAAGGCGGCGTAAGCCCCGAATGGTGCGCCACCTGCGAGGAGCGCAAGCCCTGCGGGTGTGACGGCTGGACGCCGCTCCCGGGCGAGGACCTCGGCGAAGAAGGCGAATGGGGCGGCCCCGACTGGAGCTCCCTGCCGGCAGCAGAACCCGAGCTCGCCGCGTGACCGCGGTCCGCCGGCCGCGCGCCGGACCCTGACCCGCCAGCACCGACAAGACCGGCCAGCCGCCCGACATCCCAGCCCCACCGGAAGGAGCGCGAACGTGTTGAACAACCAGGTCATCGTCACCGACGCCAGCCTCCGCGCCTACGCGCGCCGGAACGACCGGGGCGTCGTCGACGCGGCTGGTCTCACCAGCGGCGAATGGGAAGAGTTGCGAGGTCGCAACGCGAACTCGACCAAGGTCCAGCTGGTCCAGTGCGCCAAGTGCTGGGAACTGTACGTCGACGTCCAGTGGCTGAAGACGTACAACCTCGCTGGCACCCGCGTCGTCAGCCACCAGTCGGGCGAGTCCCGCCCGGACCACGACTACGAACCCGTGGAGACGCCGGAGCACCTGGCCTGGAACGAGCGGGCGTTCATCATCGGCGAGGCGGAGGGCTACAACCCGCGCAAGGAAGCGTGGGCGCCGAACATGAAGACCCGCGCTGACGTCCTGCTGACGGGCACCCTCACGATCGCCTACGAACACCAGCACTCCCCGTTCAGCGCCAGCGGCCGCTACAGCGCTCCCGAACGCACGCGCCTCGCAGCAGCAGTCGGACGCACGGCCATGTGGCACGCCACTACAGACAAGGTTCGCGGCCAGGTCCCCATCCTGCGCACCGACGGCGGCCTGCCGCCGAAGGTCATCCTCAACCCCAACTACCGGCACGAGTTCCGAGGCGGTATCTACCGCATCGAGATCTACACGTGCACCGTGCGCGAGGGCCACGAGTGCCCGAACGGCAAGTTCAGCGGCTGCGGCAAGCCCCACGCCCGCGGCCAGGTCACGGCCGGCCAGCTCGACGACGTCCTCCGTGGAGCCCCGATCGGCGCCTACATGCCGGTCGTCGACGCCAAGGTGCTGCGAGCCCCCCGGTTCTTCTGGACCGACATGGCGTCCTACGGCCAGTACCTCGCGTACATAGCCAGCCCGGCCGTCACGGAGACCAGCACACCCGCCGATACGAAGTGGACCCGAAAGGGCCGCCGAGGCGGGCACTCCCGGGCCAAGGAAGTGCAGCTCGAAGCGATGCGCGCCGAGGCCACCGATCTGTCCATTCCGCGGCAGCGCGGCAGCTCTGCACCCGGGCTGACGGCACCAGCCCTCCCGCCGCCGGCGCCCGGCATCTGCGACACCGGCCGACCGAGGTGCGGCAAGCCGGCCCGCTTCTACCCCGCCGGCTGGCGCTGCGACAACCACCGCCCCAGCAGCTACTGGCGCACCCGGTAACGGCCGCCGCACACGCCCACAACCCTCAAGCACTCTCCAAAAGGACACCCACTCATGGCACGTGGCCACGGCCGGATCCTCACCAGCATCTGGGAGGACGCCGACTTCCTGAAGCTCGACGAGAAGGAGCAGCGCTTCTACCTGTTCCTGATCTCGCAGCCCAACCTGAACCACGCCGGGCTGCTGCCGCTCACCCTCCGACGCTGGTCCCGCAAGGCGAAGGGCCTCACCTCGGCCGACGTCGAGAAGCGCCTGCAGTCCCTCGACGAGGCCCAGTTCATCGTCATGGACGACGACACCGAGGAGCTCCTCATCCGCTCCTTCGTCCGCAACGACGGCGTGTGGCGCATGCCGAAGGTGATGGGCGCCATGGTGTCCGGCGCGCTGGAGATCTCCTCGCGCCGGCTGCAGGTGGCTCTGCTCACCGAGATGGACCGGATCCCGCTCGACGAGCTCAGCGACGAGCCGACCAAGATGCGCGGCGGCGAGGGACCCTCCATCCGCACTCAGGTCGCGGGACACATCGAGGCCCTCCGCAAGGCCTTCGGAAGCCCTACCCCTGACCCTTCCCGAGGGGGTTCCGGAACCCCCTCCGCAACCCCTTCGGGAACCCCCTCCGATACCCCTGCCGAAGGGGGTGACGAGGGGGGTTCGAAACCCTCTACGCGCGGACGCGCGCGCACATCACGCGCGCATTCCCCTGCCCCTACCCCTGCCCCTGCCCCTGCCCCTTCCCCTACCCCTGACCGGGTGGGGGTTGAGGTGGGGGATGAGACCTCAGGTAGTAGCGGGCTGGCCGCCACGCCGCCTGACGGCGACGCCCCCATCGACATCGACGGCTTCGAGCTGAACGACACGATGCGCGCCTGGGCGCTCCGCACTTTCGGCGCCGGCCTCGACCTCGACTACGAGACCGCTCAGTTCATCGACCACTTCCGCGCCCAAGCCGTCCGCCGCCCCAACTGGCCCACGGAGTGGCAGAAGTGGATTCGCCGCTCAGCCAAGTACGCATCCGAGCGCGCCAACCGGCCGCCACTGCGATCCGTCAACGGCACCGGCTCTCGCGCCGAGACGCACACCGCAGACGACTACACCAACTCATCAGTAGAGGACCTGTTCGCATCATGAGCATCACCGACCACGACGTCTGGCGAGCCGAGGCCCAAGCCGAAGCCGTCGCCTTCCGCCTCGAAGCGTTCCTCACCCGACGACCGGAGGCCTTCGCCGACCCGGGTGACCTCCGGGCCGACATCCGCTCCTGGATGGACCGCTACCTCGGCGGCCACCACGGATCGCTCATCCTCACCGGCGAGATCGGCACCACCAAGACGTGGCACCTGTGGAAGCTCAACGAGACCCTCATCCGCCGCGCATGGCGGGGCCAGTTCCGCATCGCCACCACCTACGAGATCAAGCTCGCCACCGACCGGCCGATCGACCACGAGCGGCTCGCGTCCTGGCGCGAGGCGGACCTGTTCGCGATCGACGACCTTGGCGCTCGAGCGGTCAACGACTGGACCGCGGACGCCATCAGCGAGCTGATCGACGCCCGCTGGCAGAACCGCCGCCCGACGCTCATCGCGACGAACCTGACGATCCCCGAGATCCGCAACGTCCTCGGCGACCGGGCCGCATCCCGCATCGGCGACGGAGCCACCGTCGCCCAATTCACTGGCGCTGACCGCAGGAAGGGCAAGAGCAAGTGACCCACGACGAATACGAGCCCGAGCCCCGCCGCGAGTCTGTGCCGCCCCAGGACGCGCCCGCGGAGATGTGCGTCCTCGGTGCGATGCTGCTGTCGCGAGACGCGATCGCCGACGTCACCGAGATCATCAAGAACCCTGCCGACTTCTACCGGCCGGCCCACCAGACGATCTTCACCGCGATCATGGCGCGCTACCTCGACGGCGCCCCCGTCGACCCGATCGTCCTCGCCGACGACCTGGCCAAAAGCGGCGACGTCAGCCGCGTCGGCGGCGCCACCTACCTGCACCACCTCGTCCAGCAGGTGCCCACCGCCGCCAACGGTGCCTTCTACGCGGAGATCGTCCGCGAGAAGGCCGTGCTGCGGAACCTGCAGTCCGCATGCACCCGGACCCTGCACGAGATCGCCGACGGCACCGGCGAGACGGGTGAACTCCTCGACGACCTGCGCGCCGAAGTCGACGGCATCGTCGACGACACCAGCCACGGCGACCAGGACACCCTCATCGGCGCCGACGGCGAGGACTTCCTTGAGGAACTGGAGAACCTGCAGAAGCACGGGCCGGCCCGCGGAGTGAAGACCGGGTTCACCGACTTCGACTCGCTGACCAACGGGCTCCAGCCCGGGCAACTGATCGTGATCGCGGCACGCCCCGCCATCGGCAAGTCCACGCTCGGCACGGACATCGTCCGCCACGCGACGATCGTCGAAGGCCTGCCCGCGGTGTTCTTCAGCCTGGAGATGTCCCGCACCGAGCTGAAGATGAAGATCGCCTCAGCCCAGGCGCGGGTCCCCCTGCACCACCTGCAGAGCCAGAACGGCATGACCGACGATGACTGGGCCCGCCTCGCCAAGGTCTGGCCGATGATCGACGGCGCGCCGCTCGACATCGTCGACGACCCCGGCCTGACGCTTACGAAGATCCGCTCCCACTGCCGGCGCATCGCCCGCAAGCGGGACCTGCGCCTCGTCGTCGTCGACTACCTGCAGCTCATGGAAGGCGAACTGGCCGGCCGCAGCGAGAACCGGCAGCAGGAAGTCGCGAAGATCAGCCGGAGTCTGAAGAAGCTCGCTGCGGAACTCAACGTCCCCGTGATCGCCATGTCGCAGCTGAACCGCGGCGCCGAACAGCGCACCGACAAGAAGCCGCTCCTGTCCGACCTCCGCGAGTCCGGCGCGATTGAGCAGGACGCCAACATGGTGATCCTCCTGCACCGCGAGGACGCCTACGACCGCGAGTCACCCCGGGCCGGTGAGGCCGACCTCATCGTCGCGAAGAACCGCGGCGGCCCCACGGCCACGATCACCACGGCCTTCCAAGGGCACTACTCCCGTTTTGTCGACATGGCCCAGAGCTGATCGCCATGACCGACTCCTGCCCACACTGCTGCCGCCGCGACGTTCCGCCGCGCGCCGAGCGCTCCGACGGCACTCAGATACGCAGCGCCTACCGCTGTCCCGACTGCGGACACGCCTGGATCACCAGCCGGCTCCGCACCGCTTACCCCGCCGCCTGATGCCCGCCGCGCGTTGACGCCCGCCTGACCACCCACACATGGAGACACCGTGAGCACCGACCGCCTGACCGACCAGCAGCTCGACGACATCGAAGCCCGCCACGCAGCCGCCACCGCCGGGCCGTGGGGCGTCTACCAGTTCGGCGGTGACAGCCTCATCGAGGTCGCCGCCGACCTGAAGGACACCGGCACCGGCTACACAGCCCGCCGTACCGTCGCGCGCTTCGACGAGGAGCCCCTCGACAACGACCCGACGCACCGGGAGTGGACGGCGGAGGAGGACTGGGCGCAGGTCCAGGCCGACGCCGAGTTCATCGCCCACGCCCCGGAGGACGTCCGCGCTCTCGTCGCCGAAGTCCGCCGCCTCCAGGCGCAGCGCCGGTTCCTGATGCGGGCGCTCGCCAAGCGGGATGCCGCGTCCGGGAATGCCGACCGGGCGGTCCGGGAGTTCCTCGCCCCGGGCCCGGCCGAGGACCCGGACGACGACGAGACGGACGAGCTGGACGACGAGATTCCGAACCCGCCCTACGACCCGCCGGTCGGGACGACGTGGCGGGAGTGGCACGGCGGATAAGTCTCGCCAGCCCGCCCCGTGACCACGCAGCAGCCCGGGGGCGTCGTTACCGCGCCCCGGGCCTGGCACCCACCGTATCGCCGGCCGTCTCGCCCGCGGCCGGCCCCACCCCTGGAGGACCAGTGACCGACCAGACCGCCCGACTCCTGCGCGACGCTGAGAACTACCTGTCCGCCCTGCACGGCTCCGTCGCCCGCCACGACAACCTCGCCGCGAACCTCGGCTGCGCGGGCTGCGAACTCCGCGACCGGATCGCCGCAGAGCGGGCCGCCACTCCTGCCGTCCAGGCGCCCGCCACCGACCGGGCCGCGCTCCGCGAGATCGCCGCGCAGGCCATCCGGGACGCTGCGTGCAGCGGCGCAGACTGCCCCCTCGCCGAAGACGAGTGCGCAGAGCAGCGCATCCAGCCCGCCGCCTGGGAACGAGGCGTGCTCTCCGAGGTGTACGGCCGCCCCGAGCAGTTCGCCGACGCGGTGTTGGCCGTGCTGCCCGCGCCCACCGACCGGGCCGCCGTGCTCGACCGCATCCGTGAGGTCGTCCGCCGTCTCGCCGCGCACGCCGTCGGCTTTCAGGACGTCCTCGACGAATCGGACCGTGGCCCGTGGGGCAAGACGGTCGCCGCCGACATCGCCGAGCTGCGCCGCATGCTCGACGCGGACGCCCTGCTGTCGCCGTTCTACGAGCACCCGGACTGCGGCTTCCGCTGGCACGGCCGCGACGGCATGGACGTCCCCGTGCGCGACGGCCAGCCCGTGTGCCCGCGCTGCGAACTGGCCAAGGCTGAGAAGAAGCTGGCGGCGCTCCAGCGTCGCCGCGATGAGGTCGGCGCCGAGTGCAAGCGGCGCGGCAAGCGGGTGCTGGAGCAGTCCGAGCAGATCCTCGCGCTGGAACGGCAACTCGACGAGGTGCGCAAGCAGCTCGGCGCGGAGATCCTCCGGACGGGACAGGCGGAGGCCGAGCTGCGCCGCATGGCCGATGAGGCGCAGCCCGCTGCTGGAGCATCCTCCGCCCCCGCGGTTAAGCCGTGCCCGCCCGGCTGCATCGCCTGCGCCACTGACGAATCCCATGACCCGCAGCCCGCCGCCGGGGCTCAGCAGGACGGGGCCCGGTCGTGACCGACCCCCTGCACACCGCCCTCGCCGCCGCCCTCGCCCCGTACGGCATCACCGACCCGGCCGCCATCACCGCCGCCGCAGACGCCGCCGTGGCCGTCCTCGGCCGCGACCGGTGCACCTGCCGGGCCGCCATCCACAACGAGCACCACCACACCGCTGTCGACGGCTGCCCCTGGTGCGCCCGGCGAGGGAGGCGGCCGTGAGATCCCTGACCGCCCGGCAGCGGCAGGTGCTGCTCCTCGCCGCCAACGGCAACACGAACGTCGCGATCGGCAACTGGCTCGGCGTCAGCCCGCACTCGGTCGCCGAGATCCTCACCGCGGCCTACCGCCGGCTCGGCGCCTCCGACCGAGCCCAGGCTGTGGCGATCGCGTTGGCGGTGGGGGAGCTCGGCGTGCACCAGATCCACATCCCCAACGAGCCACGAGAGGCAGCCGCATGACGACCCGACCGAACGCGAACACCCCCGAGGCGCCCCAGGAAGCCACAGAACGCCGCCAGAGCGCCCCTGGGGAGCCGGGTGGGCAGCGAGAGACCCTGAGGGGTCAGAACGGGCCCCAGAAGGGCGCACAGAGCCTCGACGGCGAGCGGCAGCCCCGCAGCCCCATCGACCGGGCCCGCCAACAAGCCGCCGAACACGAGACACAGCTCCCTGCCGGCGACCTCCAGCAGCGCATCACCGCCGCCATCCGCGACACCCCCGCCCGCTACCCCGACGACATCGTCGCCGCCGTCTGGCAGGCCGTCGAAAAGCCCCTCGACGCCCTGCGCGCCGAACTCGACCAAGCCCGCACCGAACTCAACTGGCGGGCCGCCGCCGAATCCGCCGACGCAGCGGCCGGCTCCTACGCAGGCCGCGCCGAGCAGGCCGAGGCCGCCCTCGCCCGCGTCCGCGATCTCGCCGCCGAACTGTCCGTCGCCGGGCGCACCGAAACCGAACGCGCCATCGGCCGCCGGTTCCTCAACGCACTCCAGGGATCCGAGGACGACGGCGGGCCGACCGTTGCCGAGGCGGCTGGCAACGACCGCCGCTGGCCGCTCGAAAAGCACGGCGAATAGCCCACCGCACCCAGCCCCGCCGATAGCCCGCACCGCCGCACCAAGGAGCCGCGATGTACCCCGACGACGCACCCGAGCAGCCCTGCGCCATCTGCGACAAGCCGTCCCGCACCCGTGTCCACGCCGGCTGCCGGGAACGGATCGACGCCAACCTGCGTGAACTCCCGCAGCTGTACCGGCAGCTCGGCGACGCCCTCATGCCCGGTCGGTCCGGCGGCGACGGACGGTCCGCCACCCGCACCGCACCCCTCCCGTGCAGCCTCGACACACTCGACCTGGTCGCCCGCGGCGGCATCGAAGGCGTCGTCGGCGGCTGGGCGCGCGATCTGTGCGAACGGGAGAACTGGACCATTCCGCACTACGGGACCATCGTCGCCGTCGTCGACTGGGCCTGCGGCATCCTCGGCCTCAACCTCGCCATGATCTGCGACGAACACCCCGCGGTCCGGGAACTCGCCGACGAGCTCCGCTCCATCGTCGGCCAGGCCCGCCGCATCATCACCGGTGAGAAGCCGCCCATCCGCATCCCCGTCGCTTGCGGCTGCGGCAACACCCTCCGCGTCAGCCTCGACATGGACGGCATACGGTGCGGCCACTGCCAGACCCAGTACGACCACGCGTCGATGCTCAACCTCACCCCGGCACGCAGGGCGGCAGCGTGACCGACATCGCCATCCTGCTGTGCATCCTCGCCGCCCCAGTCGGCTACGTGATCGGCGTCGCCATCGCCGACTTCCTCTGGTGGCTCACCCACTGAACGCCAAAGGGCCCACTCCCCAGACCGGGGGAGTGGGCCCTTCTTTGCGTGCTCAGGCGGCTTCTTCGAGTGCCGCCTTTCGCGGGTTCTTGATCACGTACCGCACCCACGACTGGGTCAACCCCAGCCGCGACGCCAGCACCTCCACCGGAACACCCCGCCGATGCGCCGCCCGCAACACCTCATTCCGGCGCAGCTTCCAGCCCTTCACCGCGGTCTTGCTCGCCACCCCACGCTCCAGAACCGCGGCCAGCGTGAGGAGTAACCGGCCCAACGTGTCGTCCAACTTGCGTCGCACTCCAGCCCCCTGTCAGTGCACCGACAATCGACCACAACAACGGTCGACGGCGCACGAAGGCGGCACAAGGGCGCTAACGCGGCGCACACGCAGAACGCCCCCAGCCGAGGTGGCGGGGGCGTTCTGCAGCGTCTATCCGATTCAGTCAAACCACGTCACGACGTCCACGATCGCTCCTCGACGCTTGGACCGGACGGTGAGCCGGGCGGTAGCCATGAGGGGACCCGATCACTCCCCGTGTGCTCAGACAATGCATCTACTGGTTTGGACGGGTTCGGAACGATCACTCCCTGAGTGCTCGGGTTGGACCGGTGTACGGCTGGATGTCCACGCCGTAGCCCCGATCACTCCCCGCGCGCCTGAAGTCAGACCGCGATAGCCACCTGAACCACCGCCGCTTCGGCGATCACTCCCCGTGCGCTCGGGTCAAGCCCTCCCGGTCTGCACTGTTAGAACAGTGAGGTCTGGATCCCGGTCACTGTTGCACGGTTTGAGGTGGGGAGCGTCAGCGGATCACTCCGCTGAGGTGGCACTGGCCCAGGGCCGGTGTCTTCCCGCTTCGACGCCTTTCGCCTCCCGCCCCGAGGGGCGGGAGGTCTTACAAGGGCTCCACGGGCGTTTTTGTCGTCGGTCTCCCGTCTATCGCAGGCGACCGGTGAATCAGTCACCACTGCGTGCCGCGCGATGTTCCGGGCTGCATTGAGATCCCGGTCCATTGTTGACTCGCAGTTGGTGCAGTGAAACGTCCTGTCCGATAGCGTCAGGCTTGGGTTTTGCCATCCGCAGTTCGAGCAGGTCTTACTCGATGGGAACCAGCGGTCAACGACCGCCAGCTTTGACCCGTACCAGGCAGTTTTGTAGGCGAGCTGTCGGCGCAACTCACCGGGTGCAGCATCGAGGATCGCCCGGTTCAGGCCGGCCTTCTGCCGCACCCGGCGCCCCGGCGCTTCGATCGTGCCCTTCGCCGACCGGGTCATTCCTGCAACGTTCAGGTCCTCTACGGCAACGACCTCGAACCTCGTCGCAAGCCGCTTCGTCAACTGATGCAGCGCCCCGGCCCGGCGCTGCGTCACCTTATGATGCAGTCGGGCCACACGACGCCGCGCCTTCTCTCGACGTCCTGAACCCTTCTGCTTGCGGGAAAGGGCACGCTGAGCCTTGGACAGCCTGTGCTCCGCTGCCTTCACGTGCCGAGGGTTCGCGACGAACCGCGATGCTTCTTCATCCTCGGACAGAGGCTGCGACAAGGCGGCAAGGTACTTAACGCCTAGGTCGACTCCCACCGTCCCGCGTGCGGCCTGCCGTTTGGTCGGCTTCTCCCGCACATCCAAGACGGTCTTGCAGAGGACTGACGCATACCATCGATGGCCGGCCCGGGAGACAGTCACCGACTGGATCACTGCCCGCTTCCGCTCCACAGCCCGAGCCAACTCCCGGCCCGACCCGTGCAACCGCACCTCACCGATGGTCGGAAATCGAAGCCTCCGATAGCCGACCAGGCGAATACCCGGCCGCTTCACGTCATGGTGAAGGCGGAAGGAATCCCTTGCGCGGCCCTTCTTCTTGAACCGCGGATAGCCAACCCGGCGGCCCGCCCGTTTTCCGGACAGGGAGTCGAGCCAGTTCTGCCACGCCCGGTCTGCGTCAATAAACGCGGACTGAAAGCAGTAGGTGTTCACCTCGTGCCACCACGGACACAGGCCGTCGGTGTTAGTGCGCGAGTCGCCTTTCGCCTGATTCAGAGCCTTCTGAATCGACGGCTTGGAGGGGATCGGCGAGCGTACCTTCTTGCGCGCCTCAGTCTCCAGAACATCCTGATCAACTAGGGCGGCGACCTGCGTCCGCCACGCCTCATGCGCGGCTACCTTCGCCGCGATTGCATGATTGAAAGCCCACCGTGCCGCACCCGCATGCCGAGCCAGCGTCTCCAGTTGTGCCTTGGTCGGATCCAAGGCGAACCGGTATGCGCGCAGGATCTCGGTCTGCACAGCAACTCCCTTCTGGTGGCGGCACGGTGGACTCTACGGCGTGGCACTGACAACGCTAGGTAGCGATGGTGCGCGCGAGCGCACGCAGCTTCTCCAGGTTGGCGATGGCCTTGTCGCAGAACTCTTCAACGTGCGCCGGGTCCATGTAGCGGCCGTCTGCGGTGAAGCCGTCCTCGGCGAAGACGAAGGGGCGGCGCTTGTCCTCGTCGCTGCTGTAGGGGTCGAGGCCGAGGCGGAAGTAGACCAGCAGCTCGGCGCCGTCACGGTGGGGCATGTTCAGGTCGATGAAGTCGCCGGAGTGCCACACGTCCTCAACGGCGACCTGGCGGTCGGTGGCGTGGTCGATCGTGCACCAGTCGGGGCACGGGATCCATGCGTGCTGAGCGTTGTCCGGGCGTCCGATGAGTGCCGGGACCAGTCGGTGGCCGGCGGGGGCGACGGGAGGCGCGGGGGTTGCTACGCTCATGGGCAGAGCTCCAATCTCGACGGATTGAGTTGCTGGTCAGCGGTTGGCGCCGCTGATGTCTTCGACGGCCGGGGTGTTGACGCACCCCGGCCGTTGCCGTTCCCGAACCCGGAATGACTTGGCTAGCCAAGTTCGGCCCCCTGAAAGTAGCGCCACTGTCGCGGAGCGTGCAAGTAGTGCGACGAAACGGATGCTGGGTACCGTCGCGGCATGGGGTTCACAGATGCGGAACTACGGAGTCGATTCACCCAGGCCAAGGTGCTGCGGCTCGGCACCGCGGACGCCGAGGGGAAGCCGCACCTCGTGCCAGCCACGTTCGCTGTAGTCGGTGACGCTGTGGCGATTGCCGTCGATCACAAGCCGAAGCGGCACTCCAATCTCAAGAGGCTGCGCAACATCGAGGAGAACCCTGCCGTCACGCTCCTCGTGGATCACTTCGACGCGGACTGGGATCGCCTGTGGTGGGTCCGTGCGGACGGCGAGGCGTGTGTGATCGACAACGAACTTGCAGGCGAACTTGTAGACGCATTGGTAGACAAGTACGAGCAGTATCGCGAGCAGCGCCCAGCTGGCCCCGTGATCAAGATTCTCGTAAGCCGCTGGTCAGGCTGGTCGGCCGACCGAGGGTAGACGAAATCTCGTGACATCCGGCTACGCTCACTTGTGTAGCCATCCGACAGGAGAGTGATGTCACCGAACCCGGCCCGAGAGCACCCCTATGAGAGGGTCGCCAACGAACTGCGCGCGGAGATCCTCAGGGGAGACCTCGCGCCAGGCGCGAAGCTGCCATCCGAGAACGACCTGAAGGAACGCTTCAAGGTCAGCCGGGACACTGCCCGCAAGGGGATCGCCCAGCTGCGAATGGAAGGCCTGATCACCTCACACCAGGGCAAGGGGGCCTTCGTTCGCGAACGGCCGCGCGTGAGCCTCCGCCAGACCGGCAGCATCTACCGCGCCCGGCGGGCCACGGGGGAGGCCAACTACAACGCCGAGGCGAAAGCTCAGGGCCAGGTGCCCAAGCAGGTCATCCGCGAGGTCGTCGAGACGGGTGCGCCGGAGAAGGTCGCGGACCGGTTCGGCATTGAGGCCGGCGCTCCCGTGGTCGTCCGCCGCCTCCTGTTCCTCGTAGACGGCCAGCCGATGCAGCTATGTGACAGCTACTACGAACGTTCCCTCGCCGAGGGCACTCCGCTCGCAGAGCCAAAGCTCATCAAGGGCGGGGCCAACGGGTTCATTGAGAACCCCGATGGGCCGATCGGCCGTCGCATCGTCCAGTTCATCGAGGACCTCGACATCCGTATGCCGTACCCGCATGAGATCGAGCAGCTCGACATCCCGGCCGGCGTCCCTGTCGCCAAGGTCATGCGCACCGCTTACGACTCCGCAGGGAATGCCCTTGAGGTCCTCGACTCCATCGTGCCGTGCGATCGCCACACCTTCCGGTACGTGATCGATGTGCCGTAGCTCCTGCCCGTCGCCCTGACGCCCCCAGCCGCCCGGCGGCTGGGGGCTTTTTCATGTCAGCATCCACTTGTCGCGGCACTTGCATAGCCAAGCTGCACTCGCTACGGTTGCATCAGTCGAACTTGCATAGCCAAGTTCGGAGTCCTGGACCTGACCTGCCCTAATGCCCGGAGGCCTCTGTGCCCAAGCCCAACGACGAACTCGCTGGAGAGCTCGCCCAGTTGCAGGGCGCGCTCAAGCCGGCAGAGGTCGCCGAGTACCTCGACGTACACCCCGCGACCGTCTACCGCCTGATCGCCAACGGCCAGCTGCGCACCATCCGAGTCGGAAGCGGCACCAAGCGCCGTACCGGCCTCAAGGTCCCGCAGTCCGCCGTCGTCGAGTATCTGCGTGGTTCCAAGGTCGCCCCGACCGCCACGGAGGTGGCCTGATGACCAGCACCACCGATTCCCCGACCCCGACGAGCACCCACCTGTCGTCCCTCGCTGCGGCGATGCATGCGGCGACGGACCGTGAGTCCTTGGCCCGCGTGTTCGCCGAGTTGGCGGACGAGGCGATCGCCCTGTGCGATGAAGCGCCGACTCGTGAGGCGTGGCGGTTCTGGCTGGACCTGCACGAGTCCTGCTACTCCGATGCGCAGCGTCTGCAGCAGCCGGCGCAGCAGCCGAAGAAGCGGCGGTGGTTCCGGTGACGAGCGTTCCCGAGCACCCGGCCGCCCCGCTGCCGCCGGTCGCCGTCGAGGCTCTGCGCTCCCTGGAGCTGCGTGTGGCCGCCACCCGCTACCGGGACGCCGCCGAGCACTGCCAGGCCGCTGCTGCCGCCTCGGACTTCGACGGCTGTCTGGCGGCTCAGGACACGATGCGGATGTGCCGGTGCCAGCTGGAGGCCGCCGGCCGCCTGGACCTCATCGAGGTGTCGGCGTGACCAGCATCGAGTTGGACGAGGCGGACCGCGGCAGTGTTGCCCGGGTGCGTGAGCGGATGTCCCGGGACCAGCAGGTCGACACCGGTACCGCGTCCCGCACCGAGCTGCTGCGCATGCTCGGCGACGCCTGGGGTGCGGTCGACATCCTGCTCCGTGTCATCGACGGCGGTGAGTCCCGGTGAGCGCCCGCGAGATCCTCGCCGACTTCCCGGCATCGCACCCACGTGGTTCGTGGCCGGCGGAGCAGAAGGCCGCCGAGCTGACCGCCTCCGGTACCCCGGCGACCGTCCGCATGGACCTGCAGTCCGACCGGTTCATCGTCGTCCCGGCTGGTGAGCAGCGGTGACTGACGCCGAGCGCGAGGCTTTGCGGCGCAAGGTCGCCGAGGCGAACCGCCAGAGCAAGTCCCGGCCCAAGTAGGGCCCCTGATCCGCCGCGGGTGGCGGTGTCCGCCCCCGTCCCGCCGCCCGCGGCTTCCACCCAGACCATCCCGGCATGACCAACCGAGGAGATCAGCCATGCACTCGTCCACCCAGACCACCGAGTCCGCCGCCTGGCCCGAGGGCGTCATCGCCCGCTACCTCACCGTCGCAGGGTCGTCCCTGGCCCGCGAGGACCTCGCCGTCGACGTCGAGACCCAGACCACCCTCGACTACGGCGACCCGTACTCCACCCGTAGCACCTGCCGCGTCTGCGCTGACGGGCACGAATGGGACTACGGCCTGTACCGCAACTACCGCGACCAGTCCGCTCGGGCGCGCGCCTCCCAGGACGAGGCCCGGGCCTGGGCCCAGGCCCACGCCGAGAGCTGCCGCGCCCTGCCCCGCCCCACCGCCTGACCCCACCCCTTCCCGCCCCACCTGACCAGTGAGGATCCACCGCCATGTCTCCGTTCCTGTTCTCCGCCGACCTCGCCTCCACCGACCTGGGCCAGCACGTCCGGGCAACCACGACGGTCGCCGACGCGATGGCCGAGCTGTTCGGCGACGACTTCTCCCGCGCCCTGTGGCGGGAGACCGCCTACGCGGTGCCGCTGGCCGAGCGGTCGACGTGCCCGATTCACCTGGACTGGGTGACCGGCTGCGCCGAGCTGCACCTCGACTACCCGGCCGCCGCCTGATGGCCGACCGCTGCGCCCAGTGCGAGGAGCACGCCCGGCTGCACTCCGGCAACTGGCTCGGCATCGGCCGGGACAACGAGCCGTGCCCGCCGTGCGAGGACCACGCGATGAACGGCTGTCCGGACCGCCGCAAGATCCGCTGGTGGTGACTGCCGGCCACCACCGCACCCCTGATCCGCCGGGCGGGGTCCATCCCCCTGCCCCGCCCGGCACCCAGCCCCGGCCCCAGCGCGATGCCGCCGGATCGAATCCGGCCCGGGGCGCGCACCACCCACATCAACCGACCTGAAGGGATCTTCATGCGCAGCACGAGCAACAAGCCCGGCTGGACGGACAAGCAGCTCGCCCAGCGGGCCACAGCGATCGGCGTGGTCGCGGTGGGCGAGCCCATCCCGGAGAGCACCGCCGACCGCCTCCTGCACAAGGAGTTCACCCCGGACGAGATGCGTCGGGCCCTGGCCTACATCGAGTCCGGCCAGTCGGTCCACGGCCGCTGAGGAGGCATCGGATGTCTGACCCGCTGAGGGACTACAACGCCCGCCTGGGCGCCGCGCTCGCCCCCGCCTTGCAGGGTGCGGCTGACCGGGCGATGGCCCGAAGGATCCTGTCCGCCGCGAAGACCGGCGGCAAGGAGGCCGCGAAGAGGGTCGCCCAGGAGATGACGCCGGAGCAGGCCGAGCGCGTCCTCCGTCACCTGTAGCCGGTCGGCTGCCCGCCGGGCCCGTCTCGCACGGGCCCGGTCGAGGGGAACCGCTCAGCGTTCCGCCCGCCCACACCGCCCGTTCACCCCCACTGAGTCCTGGAAGGACAGCCATGAGCAGCGAATACCGTTCCTGGAGGGAGCGTGACGCAGACGCCGCACTGACCAAGGCCCAGGCCGACAAGACCCGGGCCGAGACCGAGGCCGTCAAGCAGGCTGCCGTCGCCGGCGAGGCGAAGACCCATACGGTCCTGCTCGCCGAGAAGGTGCAGCAGGCCAAGCTGAACAAGCAGCTCGCGGATGTCGCCGAAAAGGCCAAGGACGACAAGAAGGCCCGCGAGGCGAAGCGGCGTGAGCAGCGCGACGAGGACGGCGCCACCTTCAAGGTCCTCGTCAACGTGGTCATGGCGCTCGGCCTGCTCGCCGCCCTGCCCGCCCAGATTTCCTACTTCCTCGGGCTGCACCGCAAGGACGACAAGGATCCGGGCCTGGCGTGGACGCTCGCGCCGATCCCGTTCTTCCTGGAGCTCCTCGCCTGGGTCGGCGTCATGGGCACCAGGTGGGCGCACCGCAAGGGTCTGCCCCGGTGGCCGTTCTGGATCCTGACCGCGACGCTCGCCTCGCTGGCCGGCTGGATCAACTATGCGCACGGTGTCACCGAGTACGGCCCGGTCGCCGGCTACGCCCTCGCGGCCACGTCGATGATCGGCCCTCTGCTGGCGGAGGTCCGCCAGTTGCTGGAGTCGAAGGCGGCCGAGGACGGGCGCGATCTGAAGCAGCGCGCCAAGGACCGGCGTTCGGCCCGGGAGAAGGCGAAGGCCGACCGCGAGCGCGAGCAGGTCGAGCGCGCCGAGGACGGGCGCCGCAAGAAGCTGTTCCCTGCCGAATTCGAAGAGTACGAGCGGATCATGGCCGCGTACCCGACCGGCGGCATCAGCAGGGCCGCGGCATGGGAGCGGGCGTGGGACACGATGCACGCTCTGCCGCTCGCGGTGACGGCCGGAAGCATGGCCGCCCGCGAGGTGGCCCGGGAGGCCGTTGAGAGCCTCCTCGCGAATGCCGGGCGGAGCCCTGAGAGTGTCGCCGTCGACCTGTTCCTCGCGCACACCTTCAACCCGAACCGCGGCGATGACGGACCGTCCGGGGCGCCCGCAGAAGGGGGCACTGGAGGGCCTGCGGGGGGAGGGTCACGGGCCCGCCGCACGGAGGCCCCGGAGGCGCCTACAGCCCTTGGGCGTAAAGGGAAGCAGGGGTCTGGGCGCACCTCCAGTAAGACCCCCGAGAAGCCCCTCGATCCGGCTCACATCGAGAAGGTCCGCAAGCTCGCCGACGCCCTCGGAGACGTCGACCGGCTCTCCGCCCGAAAGGTCCGCGAAGTGATCGGCGGCGGCAGCAACGAGTACGCCGTCCGGCTCCGCAACCACGTGAAGAACAACTCCGAGTCCACCAACTGAACTGCACCCGTCAGGAGTCCACCATGAACGTCACCCTTCGCCGCATCGCCGTCTCCACCACCGCGACCGTCGCCCTCCTCGGAGGCGCTGCTGCCACCGCGTCCGCCGCCGCCCCGGAGCACGAGGCGACCGTCATCGCCATGGCCAAGGCGGAGACCCCGCCGGGCGGCACCGACGGCATCACCAACGGCCTCACCCCCGACAACTCCGGCATGGGCGCCCAGCTCCAGAACCCCGTCACCGGGCAGGTGCCCGCCGGAACCCAGCAGATCCAGACCAAGGCGGGCGGTGGAGCCATCGGCGCCGGAGTCGTCGCGATCCTCGTCCTCGGGATCGTCGTGTTCGTCCGCGTGAAGCACCGTGACATCAAGCCCGGTGACGCCGTCCTGGTCGGCCTGTTCGGCATCGCCCTGTCCGGCACCGTCATCGGCGCCATGGGCGACCAGATCACCAACTCCGCCATCAGCTCCCTCGGCAACGTCCTCGGCGGCCTGTAAGCCACACACCCGCGGGGCCCGCACCCGGGCCCCGCCCCCACCTCAGGAAGGAAGCAGGCCAGTGGCCACCGAGATCGAGCCCCAGCACACCGAGCAGCAGCCCATCGAGGAGGCCGCCGAGCCGACCCGCGGCCAGCGCATCAAGGCCGCCTTCGCCGAGCAGCGTGGCCACGCCGGCGCGCGTACTCGCGACTGGCTCGCCGGCGGCGACCTCGACCCGGTCACCGTCATCCAGATGGCGACCGAGAAGAAGCAGCGTAAGCACGACGACGCAATCGCCCAGCAAGAACGCCTCGTCGGTGAACTCGTAGGCAAGCTGCACGTGGCCAAGGCCCACGTCGACGCAGAGGACAACCCTCGGCGACACCCGGAGATCGCCTCCCTCGGCGGTCGAGCAGCTCAGGCAGGGGCGAAGCTCGAAAGCCTGCGTGCCACGCCTGTACTGCCGCCCACCGACCGGGAGATCGCCGCCGTCCGCACCGGCAAGAAGGCCGGACGCGCCGCGATCCTCGCAGGCGGCGGGCTAGGCGGGCTGTCCGTTCTCGGCACGGCGATCGAGCAGACCGCCACCGGCCAGCCCATGCTCCTCGCCGTGGTCGCCACCGGCGCGTGCTACGGCTGGTACCTGGTCACCCGCCCCTTCGTCGCCCGCTCCAACGGGCAGGCCGGTGAGGTCCCTTTCGTGCCGACCCCGGCCCTGCCTGCCACGTTCCTGGCGGAGCCGATGCAGGCCGGGGGAGCGACACCGGTCGTCGGTGGGAACGTCGTCATGTCCGTCGAGCAGCTCGACGAAAGCGCCAAGCCGTACCCGCTGCGGAACGCGTCCACGCCTGACCAGCTCGCCCAGTGTGTACTGCTCGCGGCCCGCGCCGAGAACGTGCCGATCGTCGAAGTGTCGGATGTGCAGCGGCAGCCGTGGGGCTGGCAGTGCACCGTCCGCGTCAGCGACGGCACCCCCGAGGCGATCATCGAGAAGAGCGGCGACCTCGAAACCAAGTTCGACCTGCCCACCAACGGCGTCCGGCCGCAGCCCATCCGGGCCCGTCGAGCCTGCGCCATCCTCCGCCTCGTCGACGGTGACCCGTTCGCCACCGCCCCCGGCATGCCGTACCGGGCCCCCAAGTCCCTGTCGATCACCGACCGGTTCCGGGTCGGCACTTCCGTGGGCGGCGACCCGCTCGAAGTGTCCCTCGCCGGCGTGATGGGCTTGTGGGTCGCGGCGTCTGGCGGCGGCAAGACCGGCATCTTGCAGGCGCTCGCCGAGGGCACCACCGCCTGCCGGGACAACATCACCATCGACCTCGACCCCTTCGGTGACGGCCTCGAAGACCTCGGGGACGCCGTGAGGATCACCGCCCGCACCAACGAGCAGATCGAAGCCGTCCTGCTGTTCTTCCTGGTCATGGCGAAAGCGCGGGCTCGGCTGCGGGCGAAGCTCGGCATGGGCAAGAAGTGGAAGGCCAGCCCCGAGCATCCCGCCGTCACGATCTTCTTCGACGAGTTCCCGAAGGCCACGGAGCTGGCGAAGAAGCTGGCGTTCGACCTGCTGCTCGTCGGACGGAAGGAGCTCATCGAGGTCGAGATCGCCTCCCAGGGCGGGCAGAAGGGCTACCTCGGCGAGAACTTCGCGCAGATGGTCGCCCTCAAGGCGGTCGGGCCGTGCAAGGTCGGCGACACCCGGGCCGTGTTCGGCGACGGGGCCGTCAAGGAGGGCTACCTGCCGCACAAGCTGTCCCCCGCCACCGACACCGACCCCAAGGACGCAGGCCACATCTTCATCCAGGGCGTGCCCGGCATGGCCGACGAGCCGATCGAGTACGCCATCCACGAGACACCCTCGGCAGTGCTGCGCCAGCTCGCCGAGGAGCGTCTGGCGGCAGGGCTGCTCGAGCCGGACCAGACCAGCCTCGACGCGATGAAGGGCGTGGACCTGCCCGAGTATGTCGAGCCGGTCTGGGACAACGAGGGCAACCTCAAGAAGCCAGCCCCCGTCGATCTGCTGTCGTGGGACCAGCTGCTGAAGCTGTGCGGCGCCGAGCCGGCCGCCGGAGCGGAGCTGACGGACGGGCCCGAGCGTGCCGCCATCGAGGACTCGGTCGCCGTCATGGAGAAGCACGGCGTCGACCGGATGAAGACCGAGGCGCTCCTCCTGGCGCTGCGCGACTACGACCCGGATGCCTACGGCGAGATGGACGTCGAGGCGTTCAAGGCCCTGATGGCCAAGGCGGGCGCCGGAGGGCCGATCACGCTGGGCCAGATCGGCGAGGAGAAGAATCCGCGCGGCTTCAAGCGTGATCGTCTCCGTCACCTGCTGTGACCGATACGCGAAGTATGTACCCCTGATCAGGTCCTGCTCAGCCCTGCTCAGGCCATAAACCCGCAGGTCACAGCTGCTCAGCCTGCTGCTCAGGGCCTGCTCAACGTCTGCTCTGAGCAGCGCCTGAGCAGGCCACTGAGCAGCCCTGACCTGCACCTTTCCCCGCTGAGCAGCACTGAGCAGGCAGAACAAACCACCACAAACCAGAAACGGAGCCTGACCCATGCCCAAGGAGTGGCAGCCCCACCAGGAACGCAAGTTCGTCCGCGAACTCAAGATCGGCCAGAGCTACTACGTGATCCGCGACCTCGAAACCCGCGGCGCCCGCTTCGAGGACGCCCAGCGCTACGAGGAGCACGTCTTCACCGAGCGGTCCCGCCTCACCGGCACACCGCGGACCGACGGCGGCATGACCGCCACCGAACTCTGCCGCAACTGGGGCCCGGTGTACGACACGCCGCCGCGCAACATGCGGCGCAGCGGCGAGCCCGGCCCGCAGGTCGGCTCCCCCCTTGGCCTCGACTACCGAGCCCACCTCGACGAGGCCGAACTCCGCGGCCTCGACAAGCGACTCCGCGACGCCAGCGACCCCCGCACCCGCCGCATCTAGCTGAGCCGGGGCGCCCCTCGAATGCCTGGAAGCGACCAGGGGCGCCCCGTTCCGCCCCGCCCGATCAAGACCAGACGAGGAGATCACCATCATGACCGATGAGCAGTGGGAAGCCCAGAACGGCACCCTCTCCCCGGACGAAGCCCACGCCTGCGGCCTCTGCTGGTGCTGCACCGGCAACCGCGTCCTCTACACCGCGTTCGGAGGCGTGCAGCGCAAGGTCGACTGCCACGAATGCGGCGGCAGCGGCAAGGCCCAGACGTGACCACCGCCATCGCCACCCGGGTCGTCGACACGACCCTCGACCTCGACGCGCGACTCGCCCTGATCGACGCCGCGATGACCGTCCGCCTCGACGAGGCCGCCGTCGCCTTCGAAGTCCGCACCGCCCACCTGCCAGCCGCCGAGCCGCTCCCTGAGATCACCGCCCCGCTGCCTCTCCCGCTCACCCCGGCGCGCAACCCCTACAGCACCCCGCTCGCCGCCCTGCTCCACCGGGCCCGCGCTCGGCTGGAGACCGACGGCTGGTGCCGCGACGCCCTCCGCGACGAAGGCAGCGCCCGCTGCCCCATCGGTGCCATTCGTCTCGAAGCCACCAGTCGCGACCAAGCCCACGACGCCTGCGTGTTCCTGCTCGGCGTCATCCAGCGCGACCTTGCCGACGCCACCATCCCGTCCTGGAACGCCGCACAAACCAGCCCCACCCCGGTACTGAACCGCCTCGACCAGGCCGCCCAACTCGCCCACGACCGCAACCTCTAGGAGACCCTCATGAGCTTCCGCCGCGAAACCCGCAACGACGATAAGCGCCGCACCCACTCCCTCCTCGACGCCGTCGACCGCGCCTTCGACAACGACGCCGGAACCGCCGCCCTCGAGGACGACCGCTCCTTCGAATCGATCCTGCTCTTCGGCGTCGCCGGAGACCCCGCCCAGCAGTACCCGCCCGCCGGCCACAACTACCCGAAAAGGGGCTGAGTGCCATGCCTAAGGCCTTCGAGACCGCCGTCAACCTTCGCGTCGAATACGACAAGAAGCTCCGCGCCGGCGACGAGACGAACAGCTTCCTCCTCGACCAAGTCCTGCCCGCAGTCGAAGCAGCGGAGCGTGACGGCTGCAACAAGGAGGACATCCACGACGAAGCCGACCGCCGATACGGCCAATGGCTCATCGACGGCGCTGGACGGAAGGCCCGATGACGGCCCCCATCTGGTGGCCGCAGATCCTGGCCGCGACGTCCCTGCGCCGTGTCGCGGCCGGCGACCTCCTCGCCCACGCCACCCCCACCGTCGCCGGAGGCACGCTGCGGCTGCACTTCGACCGGGCCGATGTTGCCGCGGCGTGGGAGGCGAGTGGGGCGCAGGCCGCGCTCGTCGGGGCGCTGGAGTACTGCGGGCAGCCAATGCCGGTGGAGGTCGCCCCGGATCAACCGACCTTTACCTAGAGCAAGATCCAGTGTCAGTGCCGTGCCACAGAATGGCGCCCATGACCCAGTTATCCGTCAAATGCGGATGCGGCCGGACCATGAACCCCGATGGCCGCTCCGGCCGGAACGCCTTCCGATGCGGCTGCGGAGCCCGCATCCAAGTCAGCGAGCACCAAGCGAATGTGCGGCGCTGCACGTTCGGTGAGTGCCGCACTCTCGCCACCACCAAGGAGCCGCTGCGGCTCTGCCAGGACCACGAGACCGAAGCGGCAAAGCTCCTAGGGCATCTCGCTGGAACGCTCACGGTCGAACACTTCTTGGAGCGCAGTGGTCGTACATGGTGGAGGTACTTCGGTAGCTCCCTCACACCCGAGAGGGAAGGGGAGCACCTGTCGGTCGTGTACTTCGCTCGCCGACGCGGTGAGCGACTGATCAAAATCGGCACCAGCATCAACCTTCCAAAACGCATGAGCCAGCTCGGCATGGTCGCGCTTGCCGCTGAGCCGGGAGCGCGGCCGGAAGAGTCTCAACTGCACAGGAGGTTCGCGCCGTTCCATTCGCATCTGGAGTTCTTCGAACCAGCGCCTGAGCTTCTCTCCTATGTGCGGGAGGTGCGCAGGCTGCATGGCCCACCAGAGAACTTCTGCCGCCGAGTGCGGCGAGCGAGGAAGCGCAGCGGGGGCGACTCACCGGAAACGCTCGTCACTTGACAGATCAGCCACACCGAAGCGATCATCTGCTCAGATAGCCTTCGTGCGCTTTGAGGCCCGCCACACTGGTGGGCCTCTCGCCATTTCCGGGGGAGGTGCCCATGCTCCCCGGCTACGTCTCCGCCGCGGACGCCGCCTACTACGCGGGTGTGCCCGTCGGCACGATCTGGCGCTGGGCCTCCGAGGGTCGCATCAGCAAGACCGGCAAGGGCAAGGCCGCGGGCTACCGCGTGTTCGACCTACCGAAGGGTCGCCGCGACGAATACACGCGCGAGCTGATCGAGCCCGGCAAGCCGCCACCCCTGCCGGCCGGAGCGAAAGCCGCCTGATCGTCAAGGAGCCGCCGTGAGTACGACTGCCGACAGCACGCGTCATCTGAGCACCGTTTGGCGCGGCGAGAAGGCGTGGGAATGGAAGGCCCTGTACGTCGGCCACGCCCAGCCGCGCGGATACCGCACCTACTGGCGACACAAGTACTTCTGGCAGCTTCACCTGACGCCGATCCACCTCCACCGCGACGGGCAGAAGTGGGAAGTCGGCGTCTGCTTCGGTAAGCGCACCTTCTACCTCAAGACGCACCGCTAGCACGCCGCCTGATCCTCCCGACGTTCGTGCCGGTTCCGCGGACGGCGGGGCCCCATCCTGCGCCGCGCGGCGCCCACCCTGAAGGAGGCCGCGTGGCCGACAACTTGACCGGCACCGCCGAGAATCTGACGCTCGACTGGGTTCTCGGTGTCGGCACCCCGACCCGGCCCACCACTCCGCTGCAGGTGGCCTTGGTGACCGCGAACGGCAGCGACACGGCGGCGGGCACGGAGGTGACCGGCGGTTCCTACGCCCGGCAGGACCTGGCTGTCGCCGCGGCCGTCTCCGGGGCCACCAGCAACAGCGCCGACCTCGTATGGACGGGCATGCCGGCCGCCACCGTCGTCGGCGTCGAGGTCTGGGACTCGGCGGGCACACCGGTGCGGCTCTGGTACGGCCCGCTCAACGACCCCCGCACCGTCGCCGCCGGCGATGAACTCCGGCTCGTCGCCGGATCCCTGGGCCTGTCGATGGCATAGGAGGCCCGCGTGCCGAGCCTCTCCACCCTCCAGGACAACTTCAACGACAACGTGATCGGGCCGAACTGGGGCGACTCCTACGGCGGGGCCAACGAGGCCGGCGGCCAGGCCCGCGTGCCTTGCGCACCTGAGACCTACGCCGGATATCAGACGGGCCGCGCCTGGACGTTCGCCGGGGCGACCGTCTACCTGAAGCTCGCCACCGTCCCGGCCGCCAGTACCGGCACGAACGTCACCGCCAACTTTCTGATCATCTGCGCCACCCCCGGCACGAGCGTCGGCTTCGAGTACAACGCGGTCACCGGTGTGCTGCGGCTGATGTCGAACGTCGACTACTGGGACGCCGCAGCAGTCGAACTCGCCTACAGTCCGACCGATCATCTGTGGCTGCGGCTGCGCGAGGACGGCACCAACGTCTACTGGGACACGTCCCCCGACGGGACGACCTGGACCAACCGGCGCACCCTCGCCACCCCGGCGTGGATCCCCGCCAGCGTCGACGACACGGCGGTCGACCTGTGGGCCTACCGCGACGCGGGGACCACCGACTACGCGGCCTACGACAACGTCAACACCATGAGCGACGGGGCCGTCCACGACGCGGCGGCCGTGCTCTCGGCGGAGACGAGCCTCGCCGGCACCGCCCAGTTCGCCGCGCACGCCACCAGCAGCATGACCGCCGAGGGCAGCCTCGCCGCGTCGCCCGTCCTGTCCGCGCACGCGGCAGCGTCGCTCACCGCCGAGGCGACGCTCACCGCAGACGCCGCGTCCAGCGAAATCCCGGAGGTGGCTGGCTTGGCCGCAGGCATCTTCGACCTCCGCATCGAGCAGGGCGCCACCTACGTACAGAACTTCCGCGTCGCCGACGTTCCCGGCTTCACATGGGACGGCTGGACCGCACGGGCCCAGATCCGGTCGGCTGCGGCCTCCGACAACGGCGAGCTGCTCCTCGACCTCACCGACTACTTGACGATCATCGGGGACACGGTGCGGCTCGCGCTCCCCGCCGCGGTCACCGAAACCCTCACCCGCAACGGGCTGTGGGACCTGGAGATGGTCAGCGGATCCACCGTCGTGCGGCTCCTGCAGGGCAGGGTGGTCATGTCGCTGGAGGTGACCGCGTGAGGATCGAGGTCACCGGCGAGGCCTTCGACGACGCCATCGAAGTCACCACCGGTCAGCAGGCCCGCACCGTCGAAGTGTCGGCAGGGCTCGTGTCCTCCGTGAATGGGCAGACCGGCGACGTGGCCGGCCTGGCGACAACCGCGGAGGTGTCCACGATCGCCGCGGCGGTCGCGGGACCGGTCGCAGACGAGGCCGCGGCGGACGCGGTCACTGCGCATGTCGAAGCCGTCGACCCGCATGGTGACAGGGCGGCAGCGGCTACGGACGCCACGGCGAAGGTCACGACACACACCAACGCCACGGATCCGCACGGCGACCGCACCTACGCCGACGAGACTTTCCTCCCCAAGGCGGGCGGGACCCTCACCGGCCCGGTCAACGGGCCCGGGACGTTCGCGGTCGACTCCAGCGGCAACGTCACCGCGGAGAGCGTCATCCTCCCGGCCGCGGCGACCACGGTCAGCAAGAGCCTCGTCATCACCGCCCCCGCCGGGGCGGTCTCCTACATGGTGTGGCGGGCGCCGAAAGCCTGCACCGTCGTGGCGGTGCGCGGGTATCGGGTCGGCGGCACCGGGGCGACGATCAACGCGCAGAGGGGCGCCAGCGACCTCCTCGCCACAGACCTGTCCCTGTCCACGGCCGCCACGTGGCTGTCCGGCCCGTCCGTGCAGAACGCCAGCTTCGCCGCCGGAGACAGCCTCACAGTGGCGATCCGCTCCGTCACCGGCAGCCCCACAGCGGTCACCATCCAGGTCGACCTGCAGGGGGTGTGATGGCGGTCCTCACCGTCGACGAGGGCGTCATGCTGTACCAGCCGGCGCCTGCCGTGCTCACGACGCAGACGCTCACCGGCCCCGACCGACTCCAGGTCTCAGACGCTTCCGGCGTGCTGGCCACGCTCACGGTCGGCGCCCGCACCGTGGCGATGCGTGGTCCGCAGCGCACGTTCACCGAGAACAAGCGCCCGTTCGTCGACCAGTTCACCCGCACATCCAGCTCCGGATTCGGCACCAGCCCGGGCGGCGGCAACTGGAGCCAGTCCGGCACCGCCACCCTCTACACCGTCAACGGCAGCGTCGGGCAGATCTCCTGCGACGTCGCCAACTCCAGTCGGCACGCGACGATCGTCGACACGCTGACCGACGTCGACGTCACCGCGAAGGTCACCGTCACCACCGTCCCGGCCGGTGCTACCAGCTCGATCGCCCTCTCCTTCGGCTACACCGACACCAACAACCACAACCGGGCCAGGCTCCTCGTCACCACCGCCGGGGTCGTGCAGCTCGCCCTCGAATCCGAGGTCGGCGGGAGCGTCACCACACACGGCGCCGCAACACAGGTCGGCACCGGCTTCACCGCAGGACAGTGGTGGCGCATCCGCGCCCAGCGCACAGGAACAACCATTCGCTGCCGGGCCTGGCGAGACGGCACCATCGAGCCCTCCACATGGCTGCACACCGCGACCACCACCGCCAACCCGGCGGGGCGTGTCGGCTTCCGGGCGCTCGCCTCCAGCGGCTCCACCGGCCTGCCGAGACTGTTCCACGTCGACGACCTGCAGGTCGTCTCCGGCAGCTGGGACAGCGTCCCGGCCGTCACCCACACCACGTGGGTCCGCGTCCTCGCCGAGCCCTTCACTGGCACCTGGACGCCGGCCCTGGCCAACCAGATCCGCGCCTGGGCCACGGACACCACACCAGACGTGCTCGCCTACGCGATGATGTACGTCACCGGCGCCCCGCCCGTCACCAGCCCCGCACTGGCCGGAGCCCAAGTCGCCGGACAGTGCGCCTACGGGCCGCTCGACAGCGCAGGCGTCCCGATCGAGGGCGCAGACTTCCACGACTACATGGGCCGCGACTGGACGTTCCCCAACGGCGAGACACAGGCCGCGGGCGCCGGGGAAACCGGGTGCATGGACTGCTCCGGCTTCGTCCGCATGATCTACGGCTACCACATGGGCATCCCCATGGTCCGGGTCGAGGACATCGACGGCACCGTCCTGCCGCGCATGACGAAAGACATCGGGCCCTCCGGGCCGGGCGTCATCGTCGCCCAGGCCGCCGGTGCTGCGCCGTCGCTCGCCGCGATCCAGATCGGGGACGTGCCCCACTTCGACGCCGACAGCAGCGACCCCATCGCCGGGCAACTCGACCACAACGGCATCTACCTCGGCGTCGACACCGGCGGCCACCCGCGGTTCGTCAACTCGCGCAAGACGCCCAACGGGCCCACCTTCGGCGACCTCGGCGGTGCCTCCACTCTCGACGGCGCAGGCACCTACGCCACCAGCCTCCGCCTCATCCGACGCTTCTAGGAGACCGCCATGCCCACCAGCATCGCCGAGGGCAAGGACTGGTCCCTCCGCCTCTTCGAGCAGCACAAGCCCGACACCGTCTGCGACGTCGGCCCCGGCGAAGGCACCTACGCCAAGCTGTTCCGGCCCGCACACGAAGGCATCTGGTGGACCGCCATCGAGATCCACAAGCCGTACATCCGGCGCTACGGGCTGAAGAACACGGCCAAGCGCAAGGACATGTACGACGAGATCCACAACCTCGACGCTCGCGTCGCACCCGAGCATCTCTTCCACCGGGACCTCGTCATTTTCGGCGACGTCCTGGAACACATGGCCCGAGGCGACGCCGTCGACCTCCTGCGCAAGGCGGAGTCGGCCGGCGCGTGGAACATCCTCGTCAGCCTGCCCATCGTCGAAGCCCCGCAAGGCGAAGTCGACGGAAACCCGCACGAGGAGCACCTCCACCACTGGGACGCCGCCGACATGGACTCCGTCCTTGCCGAACTCGGCGTGAACGTCCAGTCGATGCGGGGGGAGACGCTCGGCGTGTGGTGGTGGAGTCGGCGCGCATGAGCGGCGGCTGGCAGGGCTCGGACCGTAAGGCCCGGCTGCCGTCCGGCTGGGCGAAGATCCGGGCCCGCATCCTCGAACGCGACCCGATCTGCACGCTGTGCGGCGTGCGGCCCTCGACGCACTGCGACCACATCGTGGCTAAGGCCGACGACCACGGCGAGCAAGGGCTCCAAGGCGTCTGCGGCCCATGCCACGACCGCAAGTCCAGCGCCGAAGGGAACGAAGCCCAGCGCAACAACCCCCGGCCCGGAAGAACACGACCCCCCGAACAACACCCCGGGCTGAGGTGAACCCGTGCCCCGCTACCTCATCGTCCACCCCCGGGACCAGCGCAGGGACGACCTCATCATCGACGACCCCGACCTGACCCTCCGCTTCGACGCCGGCTGGGCGGTACTCGAGGACGCCAATGGTGTCTGCCTCGCCATACCCAGCGGGCAAGGAGCCCACATCGAACGGGTAAACGTACAGGAGTCCGCGCCGCAAGAGGAGTGATCCACTGTGGCAAGCAAGGGGCGAGGCAACGCATCCACACTGCGCAGGTACTGGAGCACAGGACCAGGCGCAGCCAAGATCCGATGGGGCACACCCGGCGACTGGACCAGGTGCACACGCCAACTGCACAAGTACATGGGATCCAGGGCCAAGGGCTACTGCCAGCTCCTACACATCCGCAACACGGGAGTAGGAACAGGCAGCAGGGCCAACGTCGGCAGGCGCAGGCGGTAGGCAGCCGGCCATGGGGCAGCACGGCGCAGGCCACGGCGCGGGGGAGAGTGGTCAGGGTGCTGCACGTCGTGCCCTTGGGCGACGCGGTGGAGCACACGGCCGACGACGACTGCGTGTGTGGACCGACAGCGAAGCCGATCACACGCGATGACGGCTCGATCGGATGGCTCATGATCCATCACAGCCTGGATGGTAGGGAGCTGACCGAAGACGATCAATGACCCATGATCCAAAGAGAAACGGGCATAGGGGGCATACCCCCTCCCCCGTGATCTTTCCGGATCGGGGCCGTATAGCACCTGACATCCCGCCCGGGTTTCCTAGGGCGGCCGGTCGCCCTGGTGGCGCGCCGTTTGACGATCATGGCCGCGCCCTGGAGGCGGGGCCGCCCCCACCGAGACCCTGGAGGTCGACATGGGCGCACGTGGACCTATCGCCAAGCGCTCCGAGGAGCGCATGGGGCACCGCTCCAAGGACGAGAAGGACTCGATCACCAAGGCCCCGTCGGGCCCCCCATCTGATCTGCCGGACCTGCCGGACCCGGACCCGCTGTGGCATCCGATCGCCGCCGACTGGTACCTCTCTCTACAGGACTCGGGGCAGGCGCAGTTCTACCAGCCGTCGGACTGGGCGATGGCCCGCTACGCCGCTGAACTGATGTCGCGCGGCCTCAACTCGGACCGGCCGCCGAACGGCCAGTACGTCTCGGCGCTCGACAGTGTGATGGCGCGTCTCCTCACCACGGAGGGGGATCGACGCCGGGCTCGGATTGAGCTGGAGCGGAAGCCGGCCGGTCCGCAGTTGGCGTCGGTGAAGCCGCTGGACGCGTACCGTGACCTCGCTGGTGGCTGACGAGGCTGTCCCTGAGGTCGTCGAGCCGTTCACGATCGGACCGACGTGGAAGCGCGGCCCAGACGGGCGGTTCATCCTGCCCGAGTACACGCTGGGCTGGCACTGTCTGGCGTGGACCGCGACCTACCTGCAGCACTATGTCGGGGCTCCCTGGCGGTACACCGCCGAGCAGGCCCGGCTGACGCTGTGGTGGTACGCGATGGATCCGGCGACGAACCGGTTTTTGTGGCGGGACGGTGTGATCCAGCGCCTGAAGGGTTGGGGTAAGGATCCGCTGATCGCGACGTGGTCGGCGTTCGAGTTCGTCGGCCCGTGCCGGTTCGGCGGGGTCGCCGAGGAGGGCAACGAGTGGGGCGTGCCGGCCGGGCAGCCGTTGGGTGTGCAGCATCCGGCGGCGTGGGTGCAGATCGCGGCGGTGTCCCAGGACCAGACGAGGAACACGATGACGCTGTTCCCGTCGATCCTGTCGAAGCGGGCGCTGGAGGAGTACCGCATCGACCTCGGCAAGGAGATCATCTACGCCGACAAGGGCCGGGCTCGCATCGAGGCGGTGACGTCGTCGCCGCGCGCCCTGGAGGGCGGCCGGCCGACGTTCGTGTCGTTGGGGGAGACGCACCACTGGGTCGAGTCGAACCAGGGCCACGAGATGGCCGCGGTCATCGAGCGCAACGCGACCAAGTCGGCTGACGGCCAGGCGCGGACGCTGGCGAACACGAACGCCTACGAGCCGGGTGAGGACAGTGTCGCGGAGCGCACCCGGGAGGCGTTCGAGTCGGCGGCGTCGGGCCGTGCGGTCGACACGGGCCTGTTCTACGACTCGCTGGAGGCTCCGGCTGAGGCCAAGCTGACCGAGGCGTGGATCGCCCCGACCCTGCGGGCAGTCCGTGGGGACTCGGTGTGGCTGGACGTGGACCGGCTGAAGGCGTCGATCCTCGACGTCCGTAACCCGCCGAGCAGGTCGAGGCGCTTCTGGTTCAACCAGATCGTGGCCGCGGAGGACGCGTTCCTCGCCCCGTATGAGTGGGACGCCTGCCGCCGCGAAGATGCGGGGCTTCGACCGAACGACGAGATCGTCCTCTTCTTCGACGGCTCCAAGTCGGATGACGCCACGGGCCTGGCGGCCTGTCGCATGTCGGACGGCTTCGTTACGGCGCTGGGCGTGTGGCAGCGGCCGGCGAACTGGCCGTCGGATGTGCCGTGGCGGGTGCCGCGCGAGGAGGTCGACGGGACGGTGGACCAGGTGTTCGCGGACTACCGGCCGATCGCGTTCTTCGCCGACCCGGGCGCCGGCCACGACGACGCAGACGGCGAGCGCTACTGGGACGGCTACATCGACGCCTGGGCGCAGCGGTACGGCAAGAAGCTGAAGCTGAAGGCGGTGACGGGTGGCGCGAACCGGCATGCGGTGCTGTGGGACATGCGTGACCGGCGCCGTCAGCAGGCGTTCACGGAGGCCGTCGACCGCTTCTACCGGGACGTGCTGGAGCGGCAACTCGCTCATGACGGGCACCGGATGCTGCGGCAGCACGTGGCTAACGCGCGGCGGCGCACGAACGCCTGGGGCTACACGATCGGCAAGGAGCACCGTGAGTCCGCTCGAAAGATCGACCTCGCGGTGTGTGCGATCGGGGCGCGGATGCTGCGCCGGATGATGCTGAACTCGACGGCGTGGGCGAAGCGTGGTACGCCCGGTAAGGGACGGGTGGTGGTACTCCGATGACTGCGACCATCCCCGAGCTGCCGCTTCTGTCGCTGTCGGGCGACGAGGCGCAGCTGCTGACGGCGCTGCGCACGGATCTGCTGTCGCAGCGGTTCAAGCTGGAGCTGCTCGACGCCTACTTCAACGGCGAGCAGCTCGTCCGCGACCTCGGGATCTCGATTCCTCCGCAGCTCAAGGGCCTTCACACAGTGATCGGCTGGCCGCGCATCGGGGTCGAGTCGCTGGAGCAGCGCCTCGACCTTGAGGCGTTCCGCTGGGCGGACGGCACGGATCCGTCCGATCTGGAGGAGATCGCCGAGTCGAACGACCTGTACGACGAGGCGAGTCTGGCGCACCTGGATGCGCTGACCTACGGCCGCGAGTACGTGTCGGTCGGCTCGGGTGAGGCGGGCGACCCGCCGCTGATCACGTTCGAGTCGCCGCTGGACATGACGATGTTCTGGGACGCCCGGCTGCGGCTGGCGACGGCCGCGCTGCGGGAGTCCGTCGAGGATGGGGTGCGGATCGCGACCCTGTATCTGCCGGATCAGACGGTGTACGCGGCTGAGGTCGACGGCGGCTGGGAGGTCTTTGACCGGGACGAGCACCGGCTGGGCATGGTGCCGGTGCTGCGGATGGCGAACCGGCAGCGCACTGCGGACCGCATAGGAAAGTCCGAGATTACGCCCGAGGTCATGTCGATCACGGATGCGGCCTGCCGGCGGCTGATGGGTATCGAGGTGGGGGCCGAGTTCTTCCAGGCGCCGCAGCGGTACATCCTGGGGGTGTCGGAGAGCGCCTTCCAGGACGCTGAGGGCAACGCCAAGTCGGCCTGGGAGACGTACATCGGCCGTGTGCTGGCGCTGGAGCGGGACGAGAACGGGGAAGTGCCCATGGTCGGGCAGTTCGCCGCCCACGATCCGTCCGGGCAGACGAAAATCATCGACCTCTACGCCCGCATCATGGCGTCGCAGCTGTCTGTGGCCCCGCACGTGCTCGGCTACACCAGCGACAACCCGGCGAGCGCGGACGCGATCCGCTTTGCCGACAACGGGCAGATCAAGAAGGCGGAGCGGCGCATCCGGCGCTTCTCGGCGACGCACCGGGACGCGATGCGGCTGGCGCTGTGGTTCCGCGACGGGGAGCCGCCGGATAAGTCACGCCGTATCGAGTGTGTCTGGCGTAACCCTGCAACACCGACGGTGGCGGCCCAGGCCGACGCCGCGGTGAAGCTCGTCCAGGCGGGCATCCTGCCGGCTGACGGTGACGTCGTGCTGGAGATGGCGGGCCTGAGTGAGGACCAGCGTCGCCGTGTCGCAGCCGAGCGTCGCCGCAGTGCCAACACGGCCGCCAGTCGTCAGCTCATGGACCGGCTCGCCGCCATGAGCGAGGAGGACGAGCCGCCCGCCGCAGCAGAGGTGTCCGGTGGCGACGACGGTCTCGGATAGCGGCGACGAGGCGAACCGCTACCGGGCAGCGCAGATCGGCCTGACACGATTGCTGGTGCGGGACGTGCGCGGTGTGCGGCGGTTGATTCTGCCGTCCCGGCTGCGTGAGAGCGTCCCGGACTGGCTGACCGCGGTGAACACCATCGTCGCCCAGTACGCCCGAACCTCGGCCGCTCTGGCGGCGGACTTCTACGAGGCGCAGCGAGAAGCGGCCGGAGTGCCCGGCTCGTTCACCGTCCCCGTCGCTGATCCGCCGCCGCCGGATCAGACAGAGGCGTCGCTGCGCTGGGCGACGAAGGATCTGTGGCCGCGGGACCCGGAGGAAGCTACCCCGGCGCAGATGCAGCCGATGGACGTCCGCCTTGCGCAGTCCGGGAAGAAGGCCGAGCAGGTTGTTCAGAAGCTGGTGGCCGATACGGGGCGCGGCACTGTCCGGGAGGCGGTGCGGCAGGACCGGCAGGCCACCGCCTGGGCGCGCTCGGCGGCTCGCGGGGCGTGTGCCTTCTGCAAGATGCTCGCCTCGCGCGGCGCGGTGTACGAGAAGGACACATCGGATTTCCGGGCGCACGACGGCTGTCACTGCGGCGTGGTCCCGGTGTTCAAGGGGCAGCGGTTCGAGCTGTCCCCGCATGCCCGTGAGTGGGAGCGCATCTACCGCGAGTTCGCGCAGGGCCACTCCGGCGATCAGCTGCGCTTGTTCAGGCGGGCGCTCGCCGAGCACGACAGCAACCCGCTGCCGGGCTCGAACTGACCAACCCCGTGGCCGTCCTGGTGGCGGCCTTTCTCAGCCCCTGGAGGGCCAACTAGCCATGCCCGAGAACGAGGAGACGACCGAGCAGGTCGAGGCGGAGCCGCAGCAGTCCGAGGCCGCCCCGGAGGCGGAGCAGGACCCGGCGGACCCGTGGGCGGATCCCGCCAAGGCCCGCAAGGAGATCGAGAAGCTCCGCAAGGAGTCCGCGAGCTGGCGCACGAAGTACCAGGAGACCAAGCCTCTGGCGCAGAAGGCGCAGGAGCTGGAGGACGCGCAGAAGACGGAGCAGGAGCGGCTCACCGAGCAGCTCGCCGCCGTCGAGCAGCGCATGCAGTCCTTCCGGCAGCGGGCTGTCCGCTCCGAGGTGAAGGCCCTGGCGGCGGCCGAGTTCGCCGACCCGGAGGACGCGCACGCGTTCCTCGACCTCCATTCCTACGTGGACGACGACGGCGACGTCGACACGGCGGCGATCCAGCAGGACCTGAAGGACCTGCTGAAGCGCAAGCCGCACCTCGCCAGGCCGGCCGACACCTCGCCGCGGGCGCCGAAGGCGGACCGCACGCAGGGCTCTTCGGGCAACGGCAACCGAACCCCCAACGATCCGGCGGCTGTGTTCGCCGACTTCATGAGCCAGGGCCTCGCACGGGGCCGCTGAGAAAGGTAGCCCCCGATGGCAGCCACGAATCCGATCAAGCTGTCCACCGTCGACCCGATCTTCCTTCCGGAGACGCTGGTCGGCCCGATCTTCGAGAAGTCCGTCGAGGGCTCTGCGGTTATGAGCCTGGCCCGGAGGGTGCCGCTGTCGATGACGGCGAACACCGCGGTGCCGGTGCCGCTCGACGTGCCGACCGCCGACTGGGTGTCTGAGGGTGGCCGCAAGCCGCTGAGCTCGGGCGGTGTCGAGGTCAAGCAGATGAGCGGCAAGAAGATCGCCGTCCTCATCCCGGTGTCGATGGAGGTCGCCCAGTCCAACGCGGCTGGCCTGTGGACGCAGCTGCAGCGCGACCTGCCGACGGCGTTCGCGCGGGCCTTCGACATGGCCACGATCCACGGGAAGAACATGAAGGGTGGCACTGGTCCGTTCGCCGACTACTTCGCCATGACCTCGAAGGCGGTGTCCCTGGGCACGACGGCGCAGAACCAGGGCGGCATCTGGGGCGACTTCGTCTCCGGCATGGAGGAGATCATCGACGACGACTGGGACTACACCGGTACCGTCGCCGACAACCGCCTGAAGCCGAAGCTCCTCGCCGCCACGT
Source organism: Streptomyces sp. NPDC008137 (assembly GCF_042957035.1). Taxonomy (NCBI): domain Bacteria; kingdom Bacillati; phylum Actinomycetota; class Actinomycetes; order Kitasatosporales; family Streptomycetaceae; genus Streptomyces; species Streptomyces sp. NPDC008137. The sequence goes on from NZ_JBIBHN010000002.1 coordinate 282,277, forward strand.
CAACCACGGGCGAGCCGCTGTTCGTGGCGACCCGCCAGCCCGGTGCCGGCACCGGTGCCGCTCTGCAGGGTGAGCTGATCGGCGAGCCGATCGCCTACTCCCGCAGCGTCTCGGGCAAGCTGCGCCGCCAGTCCACCTCGGCGGATTCCGGGCTGCGCGCGATCGGCGGTGACTTCTCACAGGCCGCATACGGCGTGGGCATGGACATCTCCGTCAAGCTGTCCCGTGAGGCGACGTACATCGACGAGGACGGCGGCGTGCACAGCGCCTTCCAGGAGAACCTGGTGCTCCTCCTTGCGGAGGCCTACTACGGCTTCGTCTTGGGCGACGCGGAGGCGTTCGTCAAGTTCACCGGCACGCCGAGCGGTTCCTGATGGGGGCGGTCCTGGCTTCCGCGCCGGGCGGGACCGCGCCGCTCAGCATCGTGGCCCGCGTTCATGCGATGCCGCCGGAGCACAACGCGGGCGCCGAGCACATGCTCGTCTCCATGCTGCGGCCTCTGGTGGAACGTGGGCACGACGTATCCGTCTGGCTGTCCCGGTACGGCAAGACCAGCAAGGTCTACGAGTACCGGGGCATCCGCGTGGTGCCGCTGGAGGCCCGCCTCGACTTCCCGACGGCGGTCCGCAAGGCGCACGTGCTCATCTCGCATCTGGAGTGCGTGCCGCATACGGCAGCGCTGGCGCGCGGCTACAGCAAGCCGGTGGTGGCGATCTGCCATAACACGCACCGGCCCACGTTCCGGGATGCCGCTGCGGGCGGTACCGCGCTGGCGGTCTACAACTCGCAGTGGATGGAGCGGGAGGCGGAGTTGTTCTTCGCCGAGTACCCGCAGGCGGTCCGGCCGGCCGCTAGCCTGATCGTGCGCCCGCCGGTGTTCGCCGACGAGTACGCGACGAAGCCGGGCAAGGCCATCACGCTGATCAACTGCAATCCGGAGAAGGGCGGCAGGGTCCTGGAGGCCCTGGCGCACCGCATGCCGGACCAGCAGTTCCTCGCGGTGAAGGGCGCCTACGGGGAGCAGATCCTGCCGGACCTGCCGAACGTCGAGATCGTCGAGCACGTGCGCGGCGAGGACATGCGGACCCGGGTGTACGGCCGCACGAAGGTGCTGCTGATGCCGTCGTCCTACGAGTCCTGGGGCCGGGCCGGCATCGAGGCGCTCGCCTCCGGAATCCCTGTCGTCGCTCACCCCACCCCCGGGCTGTGCGAGTCGCTCGGCGAGGCCGGGGTGTTCGTCGACCGCAACGACGTGGCCGGCTACGAGGCGGTGCTGCGGAAGCTGCTCGCGCCTGCGGAGTACCGGCTGGCATCGAAGCGGGCCAAGGTCCGGTCTGCCGAGCTGGATCCGACCGCTGAACTGGCCGCCTGGTGTGACGCCGTGGAGGCCCTGGCCTAGGAGGTCGGCATGGCGTTCGTGGCACCCACAGCGGAGGAGCTCGGCCTGTACCTCGGGCTCCCTGAGATCGACGGCGCCCGGGCTGATCTGCTCATCCAGGATGCGGTCGCCTTGTGCGAGACGGTGGTGAAGCCGCTCCCCGAACAGGCCACCGCCGTGGTTCTGTCGGCCGCCGGCCGCGCCTACGTCAATCCGCAGCAGGTGTCCTACGAGACGATCGGCCCCATGTCGGTGCAGCGCCCGTCCGGTTCGGGCGGCCTGTATCTGACGCGGGCCGACAAAGCCGCACTGAAGAGCGCGGCCGGACGAGGCGGCGCCTTCACCGTGGACCCGACACCAGCCACAGCGGACCCATCGCCGACGTATCCGGTGGACGAGGACTTCGGGCCGCCCCTGGAGTACGAGCCCGGCTGGGGGTGGGTGTAGATGCCTGCCCCGTATCCGTTCGGGGAGACGGTGCGGATCCTGCGTACCGGCCCCTCGCCCGGGCGGGACCCGCGCGGGCAGCCGCTGCCGGGCCCGGACGAGTCGTTCGACGTGCCGGGCTGCGTGGTCGCTCCGCGGGAGTCGGCGCCCACGGTGGGCGGTTCGGAGCAGCAGGGTCGGGACACGGTCGTCGTCGGCTGGACCGTATACGCACCCGCCGGGACACAGATCCGCACCACCGACAAGGCCCGCATCCGGGGCGTGATCTGCGAGATCACGGGCGAGCCCGGCGACTGGGGCCGCAACCCCTTCACCGGGCTCCCTGGGCCCGTGCAGTTCGCGGCGGACCGGGTGACGGGCTAGCCGCGGGCCTGCTCGACAGCAGCGATCAGCTTCTCGGCGGCATCGTTGCTCTTGCGCGGGATGGACAGGCTGTAGGGGTCCTCATACGGCGGCCTGCCGCCACCGAACGACCCGGTGGGCTTCTCCGGGGCGGGCTGGCTGTCCGGCATGAGGAACTGCACGTAGCCGTGGAACAGCCGGTTGCCGGGCTTGAAGCGGCTGCCGGTCACGTCTGCGGCTCTGATCCGCACTGGCGCCGGCTTCGGTCCGATCGGCGTCTTCGTGATGGTGACCCATTCGCCGTCGAAGCTGATGCGGCCGAGCACGCCTTTGACGTCCATACGCCCCCCCCTTGAGTGTGAGGAGTTGAGGGTATGGCAGCGCGGTTCAAGATGAAGCGGAAAGGCGTGGGCCAGCTGCTCAAGTCGGAGATGATCCGGGCCGACCTTGTGCGCCGAGCCGAGGACATCCGAGCCTCCGCGGTCGCCCTCTCGCCGGTCGGCAGCTCAGGCGACCCGCACCCGGGCCAGTACAAGGGAGCCTGGGAAGTGATCAGTACACGCCGGGGCGGCCGTCGCCGTGACCGGGCCGTCGCCTACGTGCGGAACCCGACGTACTACGCACGGTGGGTGGAGTACGGCACCGAGCGCGTGCCAGCCCACCATGTCCTGCTGCGGGCCGCTGCCGCGGGTGGCGACTGATGGCCGCCGTCGGCTCGGTCGACGTCGAGCTGGAAGTCATCGTGTGGCTGCGCGCCCGCCTCGACCCCGACGTCTTCGTCCGCGACGAGACGGACAACAACCTCCTGGGCGAGCTGCCCACGGTGCAGGTGCAGCGGATTCCGTCGGGCGGCGATGACGGGATCCGGCTCGACCGGGCCTTCATCGACATTGATGTATACGCCGCGACGCGCGCCGAGGCGATCGCCTTGTCGGCGACGATCCGCGGCCTGCTGCTTGATGAACTGCGCGGCTCTTCGACAGAGGCGGCCGTGTTCAGCCGGGTGGGCACGATCAGCGCCCCTGGCGTCCGCCCCTATGAGAACACCGCCCTGCGACGTGTCGGGGCGGTCTACGAGATCTACAGTCACCCGGTCTCCTGACCGGCTGGGCCCGCGCCGGACCCTGTAATCCGACCCCGCCTGCCGCGGGGTCTTCGCATGTCTGGAGACCCTTCATGGTTTCGATCACCCGCGCGGCGGACCTTCTGGAAGTCGGTGCGAATGGCGGCGGCTGGGTCGCCCCTCTCGGTAGCACCTCGCCCGGAGACCCGGCGATTCAGCCGGTGTCGCCGTGGCTGCCGCTCGGCGCCATCTCTGACGACGGCCTGGTGCAGGGCTTCGAGGAGGACACCCAATCCTTCACCCCGTGGGGCTACACCGCCCCGATCCGCACCACAATCACCAGCTCGCTGCGCACGTTCGGGCTGACGGTGTGGGAGACCGGCCGCACCACCGTGCAGTCACTGCAGTACCGCATCGACAGCGCGGACCTGGCCCCGACGTCCGGGCTGACGACGTTCGCGGAGACCGCTTCTCCGGTGCCGGACCGCAGGGCGTTCTGGTTCGTCGTCCTCGACGGCGACAACTTCCAGCGCGGCTTCTACGTGCCGGAGGGCGAGATCACCGAGCGGTCGGACGTCACCCACAAGCAGGACGAGATCGCCGGCTTCGAGTGGACGATCACCGCCTACCCGGACACCGCCGGCAACACCGTCTACCACTTCGACCGCGTCCCGGAGACCGAGGCGTACACCGGGTCCTGAGCCGGTGGACGGGCCGCCACCCTGGCGCGGGCCCGGCCCGTCCACCTTCCCCCTTTCCTGCCCGCGCCCTGCACAGAAGGAGGCCCGCGCCATGCCCGCCACCAAGGACCAGATCGAAGCCGCCCGCGCCCAGGAAGCCGAGGCCAACGAGCAGGAGTACGTCACCGTGCCCCTCGCCGGGCACGACGGCGTCACCAAGGACGTCCGCTGCGTGCCCGCCGGACGCTGGCGCGCCTCGACGATCCGCGCCCTCAACTCCGGCGAGATCGACACCTTCATGGAGATCAACCTCCACCCGGACGACTTCGAGATCTTCGAGGAGCTCGACCCGACCATGGACGGCTTCGGCAAGTTCGTCGCCGACGCCAGCCGGATCAGCGGTGAGTCCCTGGGGAAATCCAGTGGACCTTCGCGGTCCTCACGCAGCACGCGGAAGCGGTAGAAGCCGACTTGCTCGAGCGGGGCATCGATGTCCTCGACGTTCACCGGGGGCGCATGTCGTGGCGGCGGCTCCGGATCCTGATCCAGCACCTGCCGCCCGAATCGGCGACCTGGACTGCGTTGCGCAACGCCACGGACCCGGAAGAACTTGCCGGGCAGGCCGAGGGCGGCGAGCCGGAGAAGGCCCGCTGGTCCCAGCTGGAACAGCTCGTCGCGGTCGTCGCGGACCGGGTGGCACGCCTGGAGTGGGTGCTGCTCTGCGTGAACATCGAGAAGAAGAGCAAGCGCCCGGACCCGCCTGAGCCGATTCGCCGCCCCGGCGCCTCGCCGCGCAAGGCGAAGCCGAAGCTCAACGAGAACAGCGCCAACCGGCTATTCCAGCTCATTCAGGGAGGCGCCGAGTAGCGCCACGGAGGAGGTGCCGTGGCCGCCATCAGCGTGGGCTCCGTCGAAGTCGACGTCGTCCCCAACACACGGGGCATCCGAGCTCAGCTACAGCGCAGCCTCATACCCGCCGCCGACCAGGTCGGGGACGAGGTCGGCCGCATCATCGGCCGGCACATCTCCACTCAGGTCGCGCAGGCCATCCGCAACGGCGTCACCGCTGGCGGGCGTACTGCGCAAGCGCCTGCGGCACGCCAGGGTCAGGCGACGGGCAGCACGTTCGCCCGGTCGCTGCGCACCACCCTCGAAGCGGCCCTGCGTAACCTGCCCGAGGTCCGACTGCACGCCAACAGCACGGACGCCCAGCGGGAGATCTACAACATCCGCCGGCAGCTGCAGACGCTGCAGGATTCGCGGATCGGCATCGACATCAGCTCCGCCGACGCGGTCGCCGCGATCAACCACCTGCAGCAGCGTCTCCAGAGGCTGTCGGCGTCGGATGCCGACGTGGCAATCCGTGTCGACGCCGCGAGCGCGGCCACGACGCTCGCGGCGATCCAGGCTCAGGTGAACCGCCTGGACGGGCAGACCGCCAATGTCGACGTCGACACCCACTCGGCAGCGGCGAACCTGCGAATGCTGACTCAGGCGGCCATCATGTTCGGCCCGGCCATGATCCCGGCCCTGCCGGTGGTGGCCGCCGGACTGGGCGCGATCGCCGCTGCGGCAACTGCCGCCGCCGTCGGAGTCGGCTCCATCGCCCTGGTGGCTGTGCCTGCCTTCCTCCAGATGGGCAAGGTCATGCAGGCGCAGAAGGCCGCTCAGGACGCCGCCACGAACGCGACAATGCGGGGCGGCCAAGCCGCATCTCAGGGCGCTCAGCGGGCGCTGCAGATGGCGTCAGCCCAGCAGTCCCTGGCGTCCGCGCACCGCAACGCCGCCCGGCAGATCCGACAGGCCGAGGAAGGCGTCGCAGACGCGGTGCGCTCCGCGTCGGAGGCCAACAGGCGGGCCAAGCAGCAGCTCGCGGACGCCGTTCAGCAGGCTGCGGAACGGCAGCGGCAGGCCGCCGAGCAGGTGGCCCGGGCAGAGGAATCCCTGGCGGACGCCCAGCGTGACGCGCGGCAGGCGCAGCAGGACCTGAACCAGGCCCGCCGTGACGCAGCGCAGGAGCTCGCCGACCTGGAGACTCGCCTCACCAACGCGCAACTGTCCGAGCGCGACGCGGTCTTGTCGGTGCAAGAAGCCCGGGACCGGCTGCGCGCCGTACAGGCATCCGGGTCGAAGGCATCCTTGCTGGAGCAGCAGCGGGCGCAACTCGCCTACGACCAGGCCGTGCAGCGCCTCAAGGAGCAGCAGGCCGAGACGAAGAGCCTGACCTCGCAGAAGAAGGCCGCCGACAAGGCGGGCGTCGAGGGCTCCAAGACCGTGCAGGACGCGCAGGAGCGCCTCCGGCAGGCCGACGAGGCGGTGGCTGAACAGCAGCGGGAGCTGACCCGGTCCCGTCAGGACGCGGCCCGCCAGCAGGTCGAGGCGCAGCAGGCCGTCGCAGAGGCGCAGCGCAACGTCGCCCGCACCCAGGAGGACGGCGCCCGCTCGGTGGCCCGAGCCCAGCAGCAGTTGGCGGACGCCCAGCAGTCGGCTGCGGACTCGATCGCCTCTGCTCAGCGCCAGATTGCCTCCGCGTCGCTTCAGGCGGCCGGGGGCGTCGATCAGGCTGCCATCGCGCAGGCCAAGTACCAGCAGGAGCTGGCGAAGCTCACCCCGGCAGCGCGTGAGACGTTCAACGCGTTCCTCGGTCTGCGTACCGCGTTCGGCGCGTGGTCGAAGTCCCTACAGCCCGCAGTGATGCCGATCTTCACGCGGGCGCTGAACGGGCTGAAGAACTCCCTCCCCGGCCTGACCCCGTTCGTCCTGGAGGCCGCCGACGCCATCAAGAGGCTCCAGGCCCGGGCCTCGGCCGGGTTCAAGTCGCCCTGGTGGAAGACGTTCAAGCAGGACCTTCAGGGATCCATCAAGCCCGCCATCGAGGGCCTGGGGGTCAGCTTCGGCCGCGTGTTCAAGGGCATGGCCGGCATCCTCCAGGCCTTCTTCCCGCACATGGACTCCATCTCGGAGCGCATGCAGAGGATCACCGGCCGGTTCGCCGCATGGGGCACCAGCCTGAAGGGCTCGCCCGCGTTCGAGCGGTTCCTGGCCTACAGCTCGGAGCACGGCCCGCTCCTCGCCGAAACGCTCGGGAAGATCGCCACCGCGTTCTTCGACATCGGGAAGGCCCTCGAACCGGTCGCCGGGCCACTGCTGCAGCTGATAGGCAAGTTGGCGGAGGGCCTCAGCTCGATCGCCACTCATGCGCCCGAGCTCGTCATCGGCTTGTGGGGCCTGTTCGTGGTGACCCGCCTGTGGGCGGGCGCCATGCTGCTCGTGAACGGCGCCATGGCGGCCTTCAACCTGATCTCCATGGCAGGCCCGTGGGGCTGGATCGCCCTCGCGATCGGCGCCGTCGTCATCGCCGTCATCTACCTCTACCGGCGATTCGCCTGGTTCCGGACCGCCGTACAGGCCGTCTGGTCGGCGATCAAGACGGGCGCTCTGTGGCTGTGGAACAACGCACTCAAGCCCGCGTTCTCCGCGATCTGGGGCGGCCTGCAGACCGTCGGCCGCTGGGCGATGTGGCTGTGGAACAACGCCATCAAACCGGCTTTCAACGGCATCGTCTTCATCGGGAAGATCCTGCTCACCGCCCTGGTGACGATCGTCTTCCTGCCGCTGTATGCGGCGTTCAAGCTGATCGCCTGGGTCGCGATGTGGCTGTGGAAGAACGCGATCAAGCCTGCGTTCGAGGGCATCGCCTGGCTGGCCAAATGGCTCTGGACCAACGTCTTCCGGCCCACGTTCCAGTGGATCGGCGACAAGGCCAAGTGGCTGTGGAACAACGCCATCAAACCGGCCTGGAACGGCATCCAGACCGGCGCCAAGTGGATGTGGGAGAAGGTCCTCCGGCCGGTCTTCCGCTTCATCTGGCAGGGCATGCAGGAGGTCGGCCGCTGGGGCAAGTGGCTGTGGCAGAACGCCATCAAGCCCGCCTGGAACGGCATCGTGACGGCAGGGAAGTGGGCGTGGGAGAAGGGCATCAAGCCCGTCTTCGACCGCTTCAAGGGCATCGTCAAGAGCCTGAGGAGCGCGTTCGACACTGCGGTCAGCGGCATCCGAACGGCCTGGGACAAGATCAAGTCCATTTCGAGGAAGCCCGTCCAGTTCGTCGTCGACACCGTCTACAACAAGGGCATCGTCGCCGTCTGGAACAAGGTCGCCTCAGCGTTCGGGGCGCCCAAGCTGTCGACCTACAAGTTCGCCAGCGGCGGCGTCATGCCCGGCTACACGCCGGGCCGCGATGTCCACAAGTTCCTGTCCCCGACCGGTGGCCAGCTGGAGCTCAGCGGCGGCGAGGCCATCATGCGGCCAGAGTTCACCCGCGCGGTCGGCTCCGGCTTCGTCGGCTACTTCAACCGCATCGCCAAGTCCCAGGGCGCCCAGGGCGTCAAGGCTGCCTTGGCGCCCGTACTGGGCGGCAACCCGGCGATGCCCACGGACCGCTCGCTCCGCTACGCCAATGGCGGCATGGTGCAACGGTTCGCGGACGGCGGCATCTTCGGCTGGATCAAGAAGACCGCGAGCGCTGCGGTCGGCGCCGGCTCCGACGCCTGGAACCTCGTCAAGAAGGGTGCGTCCTGGCTCAGCGACACCCTCGAATCGTCCGCCCGTGCAGGTGTGAAGAACGTAGTGAACCCGCTGCTGAACTCCTTCCCCGGCATGGACACCGGGTTCGGCAAGATGATCCGGCGCATCCCTACGCGCATCATCGACGCCCTGTTCGGCTACAGCAAGGAGGCCGACAAGCGGGGCGGTGGCGGCATCGGCGGCCCCCGCATCCAGGCAGCACTGCGCTGGGCGAAAACCCAGAACGGCAAGCCCTACCAGTGGGCCGGAAACGGCAACCCCTCCTGGGACTGCTCCGGTTTCATGTCGGCGATCGAGTCCGTCATCCGCGGGCAGAAGCCGCACCGCCGCTGGTCGACGCACGCCTTCAAGGGCGGCACGCCGCCCGGCTGGGTCAAGAACGGCCAGTCCGCGTTCCGAGTCGGCATCACGCATGCCGGCGTCGGCCACACCGCGGGCACGCTGGGCAAGACCAAGGTCGAGTCCCGGGGCGGTGACGGCGTGGTCGTGGGCCCCAGGGCGCGCGGCTACAACGACCGCCTGTTCACGTCGTGGTACGGCTTCAAGCCCGGCAGCTACGACAGCGGCGGCTACCTCCAGCCCGGCATGAACCTCGCCTACAACGGCACCGGGCGGCCGGAGCCGGTCTTCACCACGGCACAGGCCAACGCGCTCACCTCGCTGGCGGCACGGTCGGGTCAGCAGCAGCTCGGCGACCTGCAGGTTGCGGTGTTCGTCGGCAACGAGCAGATCACCGACATCGCGCGGGCCGAGGTCCGCACCGCGCAGGGCGAGCTCATCCAGGTACTCAACGCGAGCTGAGGAGGACCTCTTGGCGATCCCCGGGAACCTCCTCAGCTCGACGACGGAGACCATCGACCCGAACACGTCGGGGTGGACGAGCAAGCTCAACTGCACGATCTTGATGGGCACGGGCGGGCGGACGGGCGGGCTGGGCTGCCTGCTGGTGCGCTCGGTCGCTGCGGGGGAGATGCAGGCCCGCACTGTCTCCTCCTATCCGGTCACCGCGGGGACGACCTACTACGCGTTCGCGGACGCCGCGGGCGCGAGCGCGGAGCGGATCGGCATCCGATGGATGGCCGGGGCGACGGAGCTGTCCATCACCTGGTCGCTCACGACGATGACCGCGGCGGCGACCTGGCACCGCGTGTCCGTGGCGGGCCCGGCTCCAGCGGGGGCAACGCAGGCGCAGGTTCTGCTGTCCAGCACGGAAGCGGCGGGGGCCGTCTCCCACTTCTGGGAGAACATCTACCTCGGGGCGCCCGTCCGGACCCTCGGCAACCTGCTGCCCTTCAACACGGAGTCCAGCGAGGTCGACGCATCCGGATGGGCGCCGGTCGTCAACGCCAGCATCTCCCGCCAGGTGCCGGTGATGGGCTGGGCAGTCACCAACTACGTCGCTGGCGGGCAGACGCTGGCGATGACCGCGGTCGCTGCGGGCAACGCCAGCATCCTGTCCGTGGACCGGCCGGCGGTCACCCCGGGCCAGGAGTACCTGGCCTATGCCTACATGCAGCCGCCCACCGTCGCGTCCACCGCGTGGATCGAGCTCAGGTACTACGACGTCAACGACAACCAGATCCAGGCCACCCGCAGCACGCTCGCTCCGCCGACCCCGGCGACGGGCATGTACCGGCAGCGGGTCTCCGCCGTAGCGCCCGCCAACGCGGCGACGTGCTCGCTCGCCGCGGGCCTCGACGGCGCGTCGGCCGGGCAGGTGCTGCGACTGGAGACCATCGTCATCACCGCTGCGCCTGAGTTGCAGGCCGGAACGGTCGTGCCCTATGCGGACGGGAGTTTCGAGCAGGGTGTTGCCGGGTGGACGGTGGCCAACGGTGTGGCCACGATCGCCCGCACCAGCCCGTGGGGCAGCAGCTTCTTCGAGGGCGCCTACTCCCTGGCCATCACCTCCAGCACCGCCAGCGTCTCGACGATCCGCTCCGCCAAGTTCCCGATCACCGAGGACACGAACTGGCGGGCCCAGATCCTCGCGTTCCCGGACGCCGGCACGTGGTCGACGGTGGGCGTGCGGCTCCGCTGGTACGACGAGGACGACAACGACCTCGGCGCCAGCACGGGCGTCAACTACGTTGTGCCGGGCAGCAGCTGGTACGCCATGCCGTCCGATGCGGAGGCGCCTGCCGGGGCGACCCAGGCGGCGATCGAGCTGGTCGTCACCGCGACCGCAGCGGCCAGCGTCCTGCATGTCGACCTCGTCGCCCTGTGGGAGGTACTGCCGCAGACCGCGGTTCAGGCGCACTCCGACGACGGGTACATCACGCTCACCCTGCGCGAACTGCCCGTCGACTACTACCTGTCGGTGTACCGCACGGCCGCGGACGGTTCCCGCAAGCTGGTGCGCGGCACGAGCGGGCTGATCGACATGCAGCCCATCACCTCGGACCTGCTCATCGTCGAAGACCACGAAGCTCCCTTCGGCCTCGCGGTCGCCTACAGCATCGTGATCCGCAACGCGGACGGCACCACCGCATCCACCCGCAGCTCGGGGGCGGTCACTCTCGAGCTGGCCGACATCAACGAGGCCTGGCTGAAGGATCCCGGCAACCCGCAGCGCAACCTGCGGGTGATGGTGAACAAGGCCCCCGACTGGCAGCGGCCCATCGAGCAGTCCGTGCAGCGGGTGCGCGGGCGCCGCAACCCGGTCGTCCTGTCGGGGGTGCGCGGCGGACTCGAGGGCGACCTCGTCATCTGGACGCGCAGCGGAGAGGAGCGGACGGCCCTGCATCTGCTGCTCGACTCCGGCAACACGCTGCTGTGGCAGGCGGCGGCAGGCATGGGCGTGGCCGACATGTACGTGGCCGTCGCCCAAATCGACGAGAGCCGGGTCAGTCCGCTGGCTCAGGAGTCGTGGCGGGCTTGGACGCTACCGCTGACCGAGCAGGACATGCCGGTCACGACTGGCGTCAACGGGTCGGGTGGCCGCACCTGTCAGGACGTGGTCACCGAGTTCGCGACCTGCCAGGACTTGCTCGACGTGTACGGCACTTCCGAGGATCTGCTGCTCGACCGCCGGGGGTGATGCCGTGTACCCGGTGTCGAAACGCTTCCTGGCCCGGCTCGCCGAGTCGCACACCCCGGTCACCAAGGTGGAGCTGTGGCTGACGACCGGCGAGGTCATCGACCTGCCCCACACTGGCGGGTCGGTGACCGTGGACCGCAGCCAGGCGATCCGCCGAACCTGCACGGTCACCTGCCCCGACCCGTCTCTGATCCCGCGCACACCCACCGACCAACTCGCCACCTACGGGGCGCGACTCCGGGTCTCCCGTGGCGTCGAATACGGCGACGGCAGCCAGGAGCTGGTGCCGCTCGGCCTGTTCCGTCTGGACGATGCGGACGGCGACGTCTCCGAAGGGCCGGTGACGCTCCAGGGAAAAGGCCTTGAGACGGTCGTCCAGGACGACAAGTTCACCACCCGCTACAGGGCGTCCGGGACGGTCGTAACCGCCGTCACGAGCCTGATCCGCCGCAGCATCCTCGACGCCGACGTCGTCAGCGAGATCGACGACATCGTGATCGGCCCACGCGACTTCGACGTCGAGGGCGACCCGTGGGCCGGCTGCCAGGAGATCGCCGCCGCCGCGGGCGCCGAGGTCTACGCCAACGCGGACGGCGTGTTCGTCATCCGCGTGCTTCCGGACCTCGCCACCGTCGACCCCGTGTGGGCTGTCGAGGCGACCGAGGGCGGCGTCTACATCTCCGGCAACCGGGCCATGTCCAGCCAGGGAGTCCACAACGGATGGCTCGCCCGCGGCGAGAGCACCTCGGACAGCGTTGCGCCTGTCTCCTACCTGGCCACCGACAGTGACCCCAACTCGCCCACGTACTGGGGCGGGCCCTACGGCCGCCGGCCCGGCTTCCACTCGTCCAGCACACTCACCACGCTCGCCGCCTGCCAGAACGCGGCCCGGCTCAAGCTGGCGGCGGCCCGGGCGCCGAACGCGTCCGGTGACATCTCCTCGCTGCCGAACCCGGCTCTCGAACCCGGCGACATCCTGCGCGTCATGCACGAGGACGGCTCCCGCGAACTCCACCAGGTCGCCAGCTTCTCCGTGCCGCTCGACCTCGGCGGCGACTTCCCGATCTCGACCATCAGCGCTAAGGAGGACGCGTGAAATCCGGGCACTCCATCAACCGGGATCTCGGCGCCGCCCTGAAGCGGTCCGCGCGCCGCACCGGCGAGAACGCGCCGTCAGTCCGCGGGGCCCGGCTCATGCTCGCCACCGTCACCGACGTACTCACCGGCGGCCTCGTCGAAGTCGACGGCGACATGAGCGTGCGCCGCCTCGCCTCCTACACCACCCCCGCCGACGGCGACCTGGTCTGCCTCGCCGACTTCGGCAACGGCAACTGGCTCGTCCTCGGCAAGCTCGCAACGACCTGAGAGGGGGCCCCGTGACCGCGCCCGACCAGTACGGCCAGGACGTTCAGATCTGGCAGATGACGGACCCACCGTCCATCCCCGGCGCCGCCCAGGCACTCGCCGACGGCATCATCCCCCGAACCGTGATGCGGTTCTCCTCCGCCTCCGAACGCGGCGCCACCCTCGACAGCCCCATCGAGGGGATGACGACCTGGCTGGAGGACTCCAACAGCTTCGAGATCTGGAACGGCTCCGCATGGATCACACCCGAGCCGGACCTGGTCAGCGGCACCACTGGGCTCAGCGCGGCGGCCGGATTCACCGTCAACGACTTCTTCGGGTACAGGCAGGGCCGGGTCACGTCCATCGACCTGTACCTGACCCGCACCGGCGGCACCATCGATGCCTCGGGCGGCAACATCACCGACACCGTATGCGCGACCGTCCCCACGAGCTGGCGCCCCACGCACAGCACGATCAACGGCTGCTGGGACAACGGAGCCGCGCACGGCGGCTACGTGATCGGTGTCGACGGCATCGTCACCCTCCGCACCGCCAGCAACGACATCGGCAGCGGCACCAACCTCAGGCTCCACATCACCTTCCTCCGCACCACCTTCTGACCCGCACAGAAAGGGGGACGGCATGACGCTCGTCTCCAGATCTCAGTGGGGTGCCCGCGCCTACCGCCTGCCCAACGGCGCCACCCTGTACAGCGGCACCCGGCGCCGCGGCGTGAAGCTCCACTACCTCGGCACCGCCTACACGGACCGCCCGCACGACAAGTGCGACGACTACGTCCGCCAGATCCAGGCCCAGCACATGGACGGCAACGGCTGGTCCGACATCGGCTACTCGTTCGTCGTCTGCACCCACGGCTCCGTCTACGAGGGCCGCGGCCTGCGACGCCGCAACTCGGCGAACGGCAACACCACCCTCAACGACCAGGACTACGCCGTGCTGCTCATGGTCGGCTCCTCCGGCCTCACCAAGCCGACCGAGACCCAGCTCGACGGGGCGCGCGACGCCATCGACTACTGCCGCAAGGAAGGCCCGGCCGGCACGTGGCTCGGCGGCCACCGTGACGGCTACGCCACCAGCTGTCCCGGCGACCCCATCTACGTCTGGGTCAAGGCCGGCGCACCCCGACCCACCGCAGTACAGGAGGACCCCATGGCGGGCATGACCAAGCAGGACATCTACGACGCCGTCTGGAAGACCGACCAGGTCGCCGCCCCGGACACCGCACCGGACCGCAAGACCAACGTCAACTGGCAGCCGCAGTCCTACATCAAGGACATCGGCAACCGGGTCCGCGCCATGGACGCCCGCCTCACGGCCCAGTCCGCCGCCATCGCCAAGCTGGCGCAGCTCGTCGGCTCCGACGTCGACACCGCCCAGGTCGTCGCCGCTGTGGAGAAGGCCATCGCCGACGCCGTGGTCAAGGTCAGCGTCGACGTCACCACCGAGAACCAGGAGTCCTGACCATGAAGCTGTTCGGCAGAGAGCCGGTCGTCGTACTGAACACCCTGTCGGCGGTGCTCGGCCTCGTCGTCTCCCTCGGCGTGACGAGCCTGACCGCAGAGCAGGCCGGCGTCGTCGTCGCGCTGGTCTCCGCGATCCTCGGCGGTATCGCCGCCGCGATGACCCGGCCGATCGCCCCGCAGGCGTTCACCGCGATCGTCGCCGCTGGCGCCACCGCCGTGGCCGCGTTCGGCTACGAGGTCAGCCAGGGCACCGTCGGCGCCATCAACACCTTCGTGCTGGCCCTGCTCACCCTGCTGGCCCGCGTGCAGGTCTCGCCGGCGAATCCCTCCGCTCCCGCCACCGCCGAGCCGCCGCGCGTCTGACCAGGTGAGACCGTTACCACTACAGGGGAGGGCGCAGTGAGCGAGGTCTTCGGCGTCAACCCGGGCGACGCCGGAGCTGTCACGCTCCTCGTCGTCGTTGTCCTGCTCGTCCTCACCGGGCGCCTCATCCCCAGACGCACCCACGAGGACGCCATCGCCGACCGGGACAACTGGCGGCAGGCGTTCCTCGAGAGCGAGGCGGCCCGCAAGGTCGAGCACGAGCAGGTCGAAGAACTACTCGAACTGGCGAAACTCGGCGGGCACATCCTCACCGCACTGCCCCGCCCGGGGCAGGCGGACGAGGAGGAGGTGACAGCCGATGCTCGGATGGATCCGGCGCCTCGTACACGGCGATGACACCAGCGAGCAGACCCCTTCCGAGGCCGCCCTGGAACGCGCGCGCGACGCCCGGCAGGAAACCGAGGAACGCTGGTCCGCCGTCCGGGACGCCGTCGCCCCCATCCGGCAGGCCCGCATCGAGAACCACTGGGCGGAGAAGGTGGAGGCCGCCTTCGGGGCCCGCAGAGGAGAAGCACGATGACAGACCTGGGGGTCGACGCCTGGATGAACACGGTCATGTCGGCGCTCGGCTTCATCGCCTGCGCGGTCTTCGTGACCCTGTATCACCTGCGGGCACCGTGGTGGCGTAGCTCGGTGGGCCGTAACCAGATGGCGTTCGTGGCGGCCATCGGCCTGCTGTTGCTGTACACGGTGCTGGTCACCGTGCTGCAGGGCAGCGACTGTGCGCTGATCGTGCTGCGCAGCATCCGCACGGTCGCGGTGGCTGCGGTCGTCGTGCTGGTGGTGCAGCGGACCCGGCTGCTGCTGAAAGTTCAGCGGGAAAGCCGCAACCGAACTGGAGTGTGACCTATGCCTGATCCGATCCCGCTCCGGCCGCGCCGGGACGACACGGCCGCCGACATGCGGTCGCTCGTGCAGCTGGGGGAGGCCGAACCCCAGCCGATCCCCGCGCCGGCCACCAACCCGTTCCTGGCACCGGACTGGCCGCCGGACGACGAACCCGCGTGACGACAACGCCCCGCCCTCCTGCTTCGGCAGGGGAGCGGGGCGCTTCGTCGTGTCCGGGCCGTGGGTGGCTGTTCATCAATCGGTCGGCTACTGATCCTGAACGATCTCCCGTGCGGACGCGTCGACATGACGGTCCGTCTGTTCATTTGCCCGTTCATCTGGAATGCTGTTCAGGAATCGTGCACTGTCTACTTCCTGAACCTGGAGGGGTATTGGATCTCATTGGGTACGGCCGCGTTAGCACCGATGAACAGAACACACTGCGCCAGCGCCTGGACCTCGAAGCCGCTGGCTGCATCCGCATCTTCGAAGAGAAGATCAGCGGCAAGATCAGCCACGAGAAGCGACCCGAGCTCGTGAAGGCGTTGGACTTCATGCGCCCCGGGGACATGCTGTGCGTGCAAGAGGTGGACCGCCTTGGCCGCAACCTCCTCGACGGACTCCTCCTCATGGGGCACCTTGGCGAGCAGGGATACCCCCTTCGCGTCCTCAAAGGCATCGGCGCCGGCGACCACTACCCGGAGGACCACCCCAAGCATGACCCACAGGCCGACATGATGCTCAAGCTCGCCATGCTGCTCGCCGAGGAGCGCCGCAAGGACATCAGTCGCAAGACGAAGAACGGGCTTGAAGCCGCCAGAAAGTCCGGCAAACAGTTCGGCCGCCGACCGGTGATGACCGAGCCTCTCGTGATTCAGGCTGTCGCCTTGCGTGCCCAGGGCTTCACGATCCGGCAGATCCAACCGCACCTTCGGATCACCGAAGGCAAGAGCAAGGGCAAGAACCCCAGCGTCGGTGCCATCTCGCAGGCGCTCCAGGAGTACGACAGGAGCAACGCAGCCAGCGACGCGATCACGGAGAAGGCCTCGTGACTCTGGAGATCCGCACCACCGGCGACCCGAACTGCTTCGACTTGTACGACGACGTCACCGACGAGCGGATCGGTGAGATCGTCAACCCGCCCGACGACTGGTCCGATGCCCCAGCGGACAGCCCTCCATACTGGACGGCCGAGATCTGGAGCCAGATGGGCACGGGTAAGACATGGACGGGCGAGTCCGAGAGTTTCGACGAGATCAAGCAGCATGCGCTGGAGATGTATGAGGAGTTCGCGGCAGAGCGACGCGAGTTGAGCAAAGGATCCCGCACCTGGACGACGGGCAGTGTCCCCATGGGCGGCAAGCCCGGATGGCGCCGCCGCTGACCGGGCCCCGTGCCACACTGGCCGCAGCGCCCGCCGAGCATCCCCCGTCTTGGCGGGCGCTTTCACGTCTGCCGCAGGCCGGGCTCCGGATTGCACACCCCGCACATCTCCACGTGGAGGCTCTCGTCCTCCAGCGCCAGGAGGGCCTCGTCGCGGCTGAGGAATCCGTGGTCGCCCTTCCAGATGCCGCAGCCGCCCCGGTGCAGCACGGTCCGGCGGTCGCGCGCCGGCTCCAGCTTCCACCGGGCTTCGTCGCGCGCCCGCTGGGCCTGCCGCCGTCCTCGCTCCAGCTCCGCCTCAAGCGTGCGGATCTTCGCCCGGGTGGTGCGCAGCTGGTAGTCCAGCCACTCCTCCAGCGCGGTCAGCTTCGCGAGGCGCTCCTCGGGCGGCATGTCGTTCATGTGTTCGAGTCTAGGGTGGCCGGTGTGAGCAGCAACCAGAGCCCCGGCCGCTACCACCTCGCCCTCACCTCCGATGGCCGCCCGGTGATGCACGGCTGGTGGGGGAGTGAGCCCGTGGCCCGCGGCAAGTTCACGCGCTGGATCGGCGAGCACGGCATCCTGCCCGGTGCCCAGGTCACCCTCGTCGACGAGGCGACTGGCGCGACGTTGACGACCTGGCCGGACGAGGCGTGATCTCCTGGCATGCTGTCCGCCATGGCCCACCGCCCCTACCCGGTCCCCGAGCGTGCCCTGCGGCAGATCATGCGCCGCCACCGGAACGAACTGCCGCCACACCTGCTGCCCGACGCCCGCACGCCGCAGGGGCGCGTCGGCGCCTACGTGCTGTCGACGCGGCGGCCCAGCGTTGTCAGTGGCGGCGCGTAGGCTGATCGCATCATCCCGACGAACAAGCCGGGTTTGCTCTGGCCCCGCCGCGGCGTGATGCACCGAGGCGGGGCTTGCTGCTAAGGAGAGGCCATGATCCGGCGCCTGCTTCGCCGTCTGCTCCCGCGCCCCGCCACGGGCGGGGAGATGCTCGCCTACCGTCCGCGCCTGGACGAGCAGTGGGTGATGCTCAGCCCCGGCCGCAGGATCGACGACCCGGACGAGGCGGAAGCGCTGGGGCTGACGGCCGACGCCCGCCGTATGCGGCGCCAGCAGGGCCGCTAACCCTCCGCGTGCCGCACGGCCTTCTTGAGCGCCATCTCCACCTCGACCCGCGACATCCCGGCCGCCTCGGCGTGCTGCGTGATGGCGTCCTGGACGGCGTTGGCGGTGGCGACGGTGAGCCGCCCGGCCTGCAGCTCCTCCCAGGCGGCGCGCTCCAGGGCTATCAGGGTGTCGGGGAACTCGATGTCGCTCACGAGCGGATCCTACGGCGGGCGGTCACCAGGCCTTCACGCAGCCTCGACGACGTCCCCGCGCTCCACCCGCCGCAGCTCCGCACACAGCCGGCCGTACTCCTCCCGCTGCTCCGCCGTCAGCGGCACCGCAGGATGCGACCACAGCGCGCGGATAGCCGCGTTCAGCTCGGCCGCAGACCGCGACGGCGGGGGAGGAGTGGGCATGCCGATCAGGGTAGCTGCGGGGTCTGACAGCGGGCTACGACTTCGGCGGCTGCGGCAGTTCCGTGACGAACGTGCCGATCCCGGGCTGCATCTCTGCCAGGCCGGCTTTCCGTAGCTCCGTCAACACGCGCTTGGCGGTCACCTGGCTGATCCCGAACTCGTCGCAGATCCCCATCGCCGAGGGCAGCCGGGTCTCGGGTGGGTAGGTGCCGTCGAGGATGCGCTCGGACATCACGGCGTACACCTGCCGCCACCTCGGAATCTCCGGCTCCCACTTCATGATCGGGACGCTAGGCGGGCCTACCCGGACACGCGAGATCAGACGACCCATACGACCTATACCGCCTATCCCGCAGCGGTACCCTGCAAATGCAGGACCCCCGCGGCCGCGGTCACGGCCCGGGGGCATGGCCGACGAGCACAAGGCGGTGCGTCGACGTGGACGAGGGTAGAGAGCATTCCCCCGCGGCGGGAAGCGGGCCGCCCATAGCTGCCGCATCCCGCCTCAGCCCCGTGCAAGAGGCCTGGGGCGACTACGTCCGCCACGAGCGGCACTGTGATACCTGTCGCGGCCGGGACGGCCGGTGCGCGGAGTCGACACAACTGTGGCAGGCCTGGCGGGAACTGGACGGCGAGGTACGGCGGAAGCTACGAGCCGTCGAGTAGCTCGCCGCCGGGAGGAAGCAGCTCGGCCGGCTCCACCTCGAGCGCCCGGGCGAGGAGCAGGAGGTCCGCGTACCGCGGGTCGGTGACGGCCCGCTCGTATCGCTGGACGGTGCGCCGCTCGACTCCCATCCGGTCGGCGAGCTGGTCTTGTGAGAGGCCGAGGTCGCGCCGGCGGGCGGCGATGCGGTCGCCGAGGGCGAGCTGCTCAGAGCGGACCCAGTCGGGGCGGGGGTTGCGGCGGGCTGGCACTCGACAAACCGTTGAGGCAAGTCGATCATGTGTCAGTGCCTAAACTGTCGCGTTCAGGCAACCCCTTCCTTACGAGCCCTGCGATCTGGCATATGCCGCAGGGTTCGCTGTAGTGTGCACGAATAGAACATGTGTTCACCTGAGTGAGTGAACGTCCTGTGAGCTGGGTGTTCCGTCGGCCTCGACGGGAACCAGGGCCATGCGCCCCCCACGCACCCCCGCACCAGCCCGACCTAGGAGACGCGATGGAGCGCCAGCAGATCCTCGACCTCTACCAATGGGACGACGGTGTCTGCTTCCGGCACCCCGAACAAGGAACCGTCCCCACCGTCTGCCTCAAGACGCTGCGCCCCCTCGGCGCCGGTCAGCACGAGGTACGCGCCTGCGGGGACTGCCTCATCGGAATGGAAGACATAAGGCGTGAGGCCGCCCGACGCTCGGGGAGCGAGTACCAGCCGGGCCACGTCGGCGAGTGCGACGTGTAGGGCATTTACCCAGCTCCAGGCACCTTCGGGGAGCGGATTCTGGGGAGGATCTGGGGAGGATGGCCCGTTGGGGAGTGCCTGGGGAGCGGTAGGACTTCAACTCAAAGGCACTCACGGGAACTCAAGGGCAATGAAAGGCAGCAGGTCAGGGTGGTGCAGCCGGGTTCGGTGGACGCTTCACCCTGACCGCACGGCCCTGGCCTGGCAGAACACGGCGTACAACCAGCCCCCGCACCCGAGCTTCTTCCTCGGGAACGGGATGGCGACCGCTCCTCGTCCGACGGTCTACACGCCATAGCAAGAGGGCGCGTGCCGTTACGGCACGCGCCCTCGATCGCCAGCTCAGGCGACCGTACAGGTCTGGTCACCCAGCTTGAACGACGCCGGTCTCGAGTTGGCCGTCCCCGATGAACTGCCCGTGAACCCGAAGCCCACGGACGCACCGGCCGCCACGTTCGCGTTCCAGCCGACGTTCTTCGCCGACACGGCCGAACCCGCTTGCGAGACCTCGGCGTTCCAGGCCTGGGACACCTTCTGCCCGTCCGCGAACGACCAGCCCAGTGACCAGCCGCTCCAGGCACTCGTACCCGTGTTGGTGAGCTGGACGTCCGCCTGGAAGCCGCCTGACCACTGGTTGGTGACCTTGTACGTCACCTTGCAGGCGCCCGTCGGTGTCGGGTCGGGGCCCGGCCCCGGGTCCGTGGAGCCGCCGTCGGAGCTGTCGCCGTAGATGACGCCACGGCCGTTCGTCGAGACGTAGACACGGCCGTAGATCCTCGGGTCGCCGGTGATGGCGGCGCCGGTCCAGCCCCACTGGTGGGCGTCGTCGTTGACGCGTGTCCAGCTCGCGCCCTTGTCCGTGGAGCGGAAGACGCCGCGTACGCCGCCGATCTTCGCGCTCGTGTAGAGGGTCTGGTAGGAGGCGCCGGGGGCCGCCTTGCCGAAACCGATCGTGTCGGCCTGCTGGACGTTCGAGAGCTTCGTGAAGCTCGCACCGCCGTCCGTGGAGTGCCACAGGCCGTACGCCCCGTCGCTCGCGCCGCCCGCCAGCCACACATCGCCCTTCCCGCCCGGCAGGGCCTTGAAGCGGACGCTGTCACCGCCCGGCAGGCCGGTCGCGGGGGACTCCTTGAAGGTCGCCCCGCCGTCCGTACTGACGTAGAACTTCCCGGACTTGAAGCCGTAGAAGGTCTTGGGGTCGACCCGGTCCGACTCGACGACCGCCCCGGAGGGGATCCCGCCGGAGGCCTGCCAGGACGTGCCGAAGCCCGTCGCGTAGTGCACACCGGCGCCCTGTGGGCTCCACACGAACCGGCTGCCGTCGGCCGCCGCCGCGACCGTGCCGCCGCCGCTGACTCCCGAAGGGTCGGTGCCCGCGAACCAGTTGGCGCCGTTGTCCGTCGAGAACGCGATGTGCGGCCCCGAGTCGAGGTTGCCGACCCGGACGACCGTGTTCGGGTTCGACTCGGCGAAGTCCAGGCTCGTGGTCGTCGTGAAGTTCGGCTGTGTGAACATCATCGACGGGACCTTCGTCAGGTCCGTGTGGCGGAAGCCGCCGACATCGCCGAGCGCGCTGAGCAGCGGAGCCCCGGACGGGGGAGAGGCGAGGTCGTTGACCGCCGTCTCCTCCAGGCCCCGCACCATCGGCTTGACGGTGAACTTCCCGCCGCTGTCCCAGTTCGTGAGGTTCTCGGTGCCGTAGATCGTCGCTCCCGTCCCGTACATCATGCGGGCGGAGTCGAACGGGTCGATCTCCATCGACTCCGTCATCCAGCCCAGCTTCGGGGTCTGTTCCGGAGGGGTCGGGTTCGCGCCCCATGTCAGCCACGGCGACGACGAGACGTCCATGGTGTATCGGTTCTCACGAGTCGGGTACGACGTGTAGTCCCACGCCTTGGTCCAGGTCGCCCCGCTGTCCGTGGAACGGAAGATCTGCGTGTCCGGCCACCAGGCGCTGTACGCCGTGGCCATGACCGTGCCGGGCTTCTGCCGGTCCACCGTCAGCCCGCTGAAGCCGTAGAACGTGTCGGCCTCCGCCACCGGGCTGATGTTCGTCCAGGTCCCCGTCCCGGTCGCGTACCGCCACAGCCGGCCCTTGCCGCCGTCGTACGGGCCGCCCTTGTCGCTGTAGGCGACATAGAGATAGCCGTTCTTCGCGTCCAGGACGCCCTTGTGGGCCAGCTGGCCCGTCGGCTGTCCGGCCAGCCGCTGCCAGGTCGCGCCCGCGTCCGTCGAGCGGTACACCGCGTTCTCCGCGTCGGCGACCCCGACGTAGAGCGTCCTCGTGGCGCTGCCCGAGGCACCCGTCGACTCGTCGAAGGTGACCCAGACGACGCCCTGGTTGTCGGACGCGTAGCCCGACGGGTCGCTCGGGTCCTGCACGTAGTTCCCGACGTTCGGGAAGTTCGCCACCTGCGACCACGTCACGCCCGAGTCGGTCGACCGCCACAGCCCCTTGCCGCTGGGCGCGCCCAGATACAGCACGCTGTTCCGGTTCGGGTCGACCGCCAGCCGCTCGCCCATGCCCCGCCCCGGCATGTTGCCGCCCAGCTTGAACGGCAGATTCGCCTTCTGCCAGCTCGCGCCCCGGTCGGCGGACCGCATGACCGCGCCGTTCTTCGGGTCCCAGTCGTTGGTGTACGTCCCGACCGCCGCGTACACCCGGTCCGGATCGACGGAGTCGGACGCGATGCTGACGACACCCGTGTGCCCCCAGTCGTCCCACCCGACCGAGTCCAGCAACGGCGTCCAGCTCTTCGACGTCTCCTGCCAGCGGTACGCGCCACCGATGTCGGTCCGGGCGTAGGCGAGGTTCTTCTCGGAGCGGTTGAAGACGATCCCGGGGACGAATCCGCCCCCGTCGATCCGGGCGTTCTTCCAGGTGTAGGTATCGGCGGCGAGCTTCGTCGTGGGCGGATCGGCCGCCAGGGCGGAGGGGGCGCCCGACAGCAGCCCGGCCGCCAGCGCGAGTACGGCGGTGAGGATACGGGTTCTTCGCACGGTGGGGGTCCTTCCGTGAGGGGGACGTGCGAGGGCCGGGCGGCTCCCGTGCGGGTGGAGCCGCCCGACCGTGGTGGCCCCGCGTCAGGTGCAGGGCCACGTACGCAGAGCTTCGGACGCACCTCTTGCTTGGGGGCGCGGGGAACTGCGCGACCAGCCACAACGGACCCGCAGTCGACAACGGCCCCACCCGCGGAGCGCCCGGCGGGGGCTATTCGAGAAGCTCCGCGTACGAGCCCATGGCAAGCGCGATATCCGCCTGAGCCCAGAACCGGTGGTACGTGAACGACGGAACCGCACCGCCCGCCAGATAACTCTCGATCTTCGACCAGGCCGGATCGTCCTCGTAGAAGGACCGGATCGAGTCGAACGTCGACGACGAGTTGATCGCGTCACCGTTCGGCATCGTGCCCGTCCAGCCACTGGGGATGTACACCGGATCGTCGAACCGGTTGTAGTCGGCCCGGTTCTCCGGGACGGCGATCCCGAGCGCGTCCTGGTGGTTGTCCCACATCCCGTCCAGCAGCTTCTTCGCGGCCGAGGCGGCCTCCGTGTCACCGGAACGGTCGGCGTAGTACGTCAGCGTCTTGGCGTACGAGGCCGCCACACCGACGTCGTTCGTGTAGTCGGCGACGGTGACCCGCAGTCCGCTGTTGGAACCCGGGCTGGAGGCGTTCCACGTGTCGGGCTGGCCCGACCACTGGAGCGTCGACGGGATCCGGAAGGTGCCGTCCGGGTTGAACGTGGTCTTGGACAGCGCCCAGTCGACCCACTTGTCCAGGACCGTCTTGGCCTGCGCGTTGCCCGTCTGCTGGTACAGCTCGGCGACGCGCTCCATGGACCACGCCTGGAAGCCGAACCACTGGTTGGACGGCGGGTCGTGGTACACGGGCTTCTCGTCGTAGTACATGCCGTAGAACGTCGACTTCCCGGCGGGCGGGGTCGCGTACCGGCCCGCCCAGCTGTTGGTCGCGCCGCCGGCGATGGCACCCTCGCTCGACTGCAGCCAGCGGTAGAACTCCAACTGCCGTTCCATGGACTTGGCCCAGTCGGCAGCGCCCGTCGCCGACTTGGGCTTCAGCGGCGCGTAGTTGCCGAGCGCGTAGGCCGCGAGGGGGTTCTGGTAGCCGCCGTGGGCGTGGCTGGAGCCGATGCGCCAGGCCCAGCCGGCCGAGGTGTCGGTGGCGCCGCCCCAGGCGTAGTACCAGGACATCAGGTAGTGCGAGGCGTCCTTGCCCGTGCCCGCCGGGCAGGCCGAGGGCCCGACACAGTTGCCGATCTTCTTGAAGTACTTGTCGAACATGGAGTAGCGCAGGTAGTCGCCCATCTTGGCGGCCTTGCCGACCGTCGCGGAGACGTCCCCGCCCTTGCCCTGCTCCTTCGCCCACAGGTCCGCCCAGTAGGCGGCCTGCACGGCCCGGGCGTCGGCGTCCGGCGCGTTGGTGAACTTCCACTGCTTGGCATAGGAGGCGTCACCGGTGAACAGGTCCAGGTAGCCGTTCTTGCCGCCGTACTTGAAGGCGTCACAGGTCGGCTGCGGCACCGTCTCCCACACCGACTCCTGCGAGCCGCGCTGGAAGGTGTTGATGTACGACGGGCCGGTGTCCGACGGGCCCGCCTCGCACTTGCCGGGCGAGTTGCCGTAGCCGTAGACGTTGTCGACGTCCTGCAGCCAGTGCATGCCGTAGACGTCGTCCGTGCCGTACGCGCTCTTCAGCTCGGCCGCGATCGGGTCCGAGCCGGCCGCGGCGGACGGGTCGAGCTTGGCCGGGTACTCGTTCGGGGTGTCCAGCTCGGGCGCGTAGGTGGCTGGCTTGGACGCGTTGTAGAAGGAGTTGGTCGGCTGGTCCGCGCGGGTGGGGATCATGTACTTCTCCATGAGGTCCCACGCGCCGTTGAACTTGGACCAGTCGCCGGTCACCTTGCCGTACATGGCCTGGAGCCACAGGAGGTAGCTGTACGCCTCCGAGGTGGTCTCGTGGCCGTGGTCCGGCGCCTCGACGATCAGCGTCTCCACCGAGTGGTAGGGGATGCCCTCGGGGGAGAAGTAGCCGTTCGCCGGGTTGGTGATCTTCCCGTACAGCTCCAGGAAGCGCGCGTCGTAGACCTTCGCCGCCGCCAGCTGGGTCACGGTGACCGAGGCCTTGGCGTGGCCCGTGGCCGTCGACTCGAAGACCGCCGAGCCGGTGCCGGAGCCCGCCGCCGTGACGGTCACCTTCTGTGCCGTGTTCCAGTTCTGCGGGGTGAAGGTGAGCGCCGCGCCGCCCGTGACCGACAGCCCCGAGTTGCCGCTCGCGCGGGACGAGGCCACCGTCACGTTGGACGCCGGCTGCTTGGACAGCTTCACCTCGTACGTGCCCGACTTGCCCGACTGGACACCCAGTTGGAGCGGTGAGGCCACGACGGTGGGGCCGGAGGAGACCGTGATGCCGACCGGGGTGGAGTTCGCGGAGGCTCCCATGCTGTCGTACGCCTTCGCCACCAGGGAGTGACTGCCCACGGTCAAGTCGGAAACGGAGAGCGAGTAGGGTGCGCTCGTGTCCGTGCCCAGCAGCGTGGTGTCGTCGTAGAACTCCACCTTGCTGATCGTGGCGTTGTCCGCCGCGGCCGCCGTGGCCGCCAGCGGGACCGTCTGGCCCTGGGTGTAGACGGCGCCGGCGGAGGGGCTGGTCAGCACGGCGAGCGGTGGCTGGTGCGCGCCGGTGCAGGCCGTGCCGTTGACGGAGAAGGACGTCGGTGCGGCATTGGAGCCGCTGTAGGTGAACTGGGCGCCGGTGGAGACGGCGGCGCCCGCGGCGACCCGCGCGTTGTGGGGGGCGTTCTTGACGGTGACGTTCTGACCGGACTGTGACCAGGTGCCGTTCCAGCCGTTCCCCAGCTTCTGGTTGCCGGAGTAGGCGTAGGTCAGCGTCCAGCCGTCGATGGCGTCCGTGCCGCGGTTGGTGAGGGTCAGATCCGCGGTGAAGCCGGAGCCCCAGTCGTTCGTCTTGTAATCGACACTGCACTGAAGTGCGGCCGCCTGCGCGGGAGTCGACCCTGAGGAGAGCATCGTCAACGGAAGCGCGAGAGCTGCGACGGCGGCGATCCACACGCGCCGCACCGCTCCCCGTCTCCGGGGTGGGGGATGCATGGTGCTGGTTCCTCCTTGCGGCTCGGAGAAGTCAAGGCTTGAACCAGTGGGAGCGCTCCCATCGTGAGGATGGGTGTGGTATCGGTCAAGGGCCTTGAAGAGTCGAAAAGATTCGACGCCGCATGTTGAGTGAAAGTCAGCGACTCCTCTGTTCTTTGCAGACACTTGGCGCTACCTTCCTTGACACCAGTGGGAGCGATTCCATCAGTCGACGCGTCCGTCACGGCGTGCCCGGCCTGCAAGGAGTCGCTCATGCGACACCTCTCGCGTTCAGTACTTTGAGCCGCCCCAGCGCGGTCGTCCCCTGCTGCGCGAGCGCCATGCCGGGTTCCACGGTTCCTCAGTCCCTCATGTCCTTGTCGGAGCGCGCCCTGAACGGCTGACACCCCCACCAGCGAAAGGGAAACCCGCACTCATGAGCCGTACGAGAACAGCGTTACTGGCCGCCATGGCCCTGGTCGCCGGCGCGGCCGGCACGGCGTTCGCCGTCGACCCGGACGGCGCAGGCATCGCCGCCGTCCCCTGCACCGTCGACTACAAGATCCAGAACCAGTGGAGCACCGGCTTCACCGCCGCCGTGACCGTCACGAACAACAGCGCCGCCAAGTCGTCGTGGTCGCTGAAGTGGTCCTACGCCGGCAACCAGCAGGTCACCAGCGGCTGGAACGCGAAGCTGAGCCAGAGCGGCGCGGCCGTCACCGCGGCCAACGAGAGCTACAACGCCCAGCTCGCGACCGGCGCTTCGGTCAGCTTCGGCTTCCAGGGCAGTTACAGCGGCAGCAACGCGATCCCGGCCACCTTCACCCTCGACGGCGTCACCTGCAACGTCGACGACGGCGGCAACCCGGATCCGACCGACCCGCCGGGCCCCGGCGGCCCGTCCAACCGGGTCGACAACCCCTATGCCGGCGCCAAGGTGTACGTGAACCCGGAGTGGTCGGCGAAGGCCGCCGCCGAGCCGGGCGGCAGCCGCGTCTCCAATCAGCCCACGGGTGTCTGGCTGGACCGTATCGCGGCCATCAACGGCGCGGGCGGCAAGATGGGCCTGCGCGCCCACCTCGACGAGGCGCTGCGCCAGAAGGGCTCCGGCGAGCTCGTCGTCCAGCTCGTCATCTACAACCTGCCCGGCCGTGACTGTGCCGCCCTCGCCTCCAACGGCGAGCTCGGACCGACGGAGATCGACCGGTACAAGACGCAGTACATCGACCCGATCAAGGCGATCCTCGCCGACTCGAAGTACGCCTCGCTGCGGATCGTCACCACCGTCGAGATCGACTCGCTGCCGAACCTCGTCACCAACACCGGCAGCCGTCCCACGGCCACCCCGCAGTGCGACGTGATGAAGGCCAACGGCAACTACGTCAAGGGCGTCGGCTACGCGCTGAACAAGCTCGGCGACGTGCCGAACGTCTACAACTACGTCGATGCCGGGCACCACGGCTGGATCGGCTGGGACGACAACTTCGGTGCCTCCGCGACCCTGTTCAAGGAGGCGGCGTCCGCCGAGGGCGCGACCGTGAACGACGTCCACGGCTTCATCACCAACACGGCGAACTACAGCGCCCTGAAGGAGAACAACTTCACCGTCAACGACAACGTGGCCGGCAAGTCCGTCCGCGAGTCGAAGTGGGTCGACTGGAACCGCTACGTCGACGAGCAGTCCTTCGCCCAGGGCTTCCGCAACCAGCTGGTGTCGGCGGGCTTCCCGTCCTCCATCGGCATGCTGATCGACACCTCCCGCAACGGCTGGGGCGGCTCGGCCCGGCCCAGTGGCCCGGGTGCGCAGACCTCCGTCGACACCTACGTCGACGGCGGCCGCTACGACCGCCGCATCCACGTCGGCAACTGGTGCAACCAGTCCGGAGCCGGCCTCGGTGAGCGGCCCCAGGCCAGTCCGGCCTCGGGGATCGACGCCTACGTGTGGATGAAGCCGCCGGGCGAGTCCGACGGGGCGAGCAAGGAGATCGCCAACGACGAGGGCAAGGGCTTCGACCGGATGTGCGACCCGACCTACACGGGCAACCCGCGCAACGGCAACAACCTGTCCGGTTCCCTGCCGGACGCGCCGCTGTCCGGGCACTGGTTCTCCGCCCAGTTCCGGCAGCTGATGCAGAACGCCTACCCGCCGCTGTCCTGACCGGCTGACACCCCGTCCCCACGGGTCCGCCGGGGCTTCGGCCCCGGCGGATCGGTGTGCCCGCATTTTTTGCGGGAGCGGCAACAGTGGTGGCCTTCTCCCGGTGCGTCGGCGCAGTCTGGCCGCATCCGAGGGAGAGGCTGACCACCATGGCGCACGACCACGACCACGACCATGACCACGATCACGACCGTCAGGGCCCCGGCGGTCACGACCACACGCACCTCGACTGGGCCGCGATGGCTCCGAGGCTGGAGTCACAGGCGGAGCTGTTCGCTTCCCTGTACGAGCGGGCCATGGGCTGGCTGGCGCACGAGGTGACCGAGCCGGGCCTGATCGTCGACGCGGGCAGCGGGCCGGGCGTCGTGTCGTGTCTGTTCGCCGAGACGTTCCCGGGCGCGCGGATCGTCGCGGTGGACGGCTCCGAGCCGCTGCTGGAACGGGCCCGGGCACGGGCCGAGCGGCTGGGAGTCGCCGACCGCTTCGGCACGATCGCCGGTGAACTCCCCGATGTGCTGGAGGAGTTGGACTACCCGGCCGACCTGCTCTGGGCGAGCCGCAGTCTGCACCATCTCGGTCACCAGCGGGCCGCGCTGGCCGCGTTCGCGGCGCGGCTGGCGCCCGGCGGCACGCTGGCGCTCATGGAGGGCGGCCTGCCGCCGCGGTACCTGCCGCGCGACATCGGTATCGGCCGCCCCGGGCTCCAGGCGCGGCTCGACGCGCTGGAGGCGGAGTGGTTCACGCGGATGCGGACGGAGCTGCCGGGTTACGTCGCGGAGACGGAGGACTGGCCGGCCCTGCTGGCATCGGCGGGACTGAAGCCCGCCAGGACGCACACCTTCCTGCTGGACCTGCCCGCTCCCGCCTCGGACCGGGCCCGTGAGTATGTCGTCGGGTCCCTGTCGCATCTGCGGGAGCGGATCCCGGAAGGCTTCGACGCGGACGATCTCGCCACCCTCGACCGGCTTCTCGATCCGGACGACGCGGCGAGTCTGTACCGGCGGGCGGATGTGTTCGTGCTGGAGGCGCACACGGTGCACACGGCGGTTCGGGCGGTCTGAGCAGGCGCACCACCGCCCCGAGGAGCACGACTGCCCGCAGCCGGGTGACAGGCTGCGGGCAGTCTTACGGGCGTAGGGCCGGTGAGCGCTCAGGCGCCGTCGAACGTCGCCGGGTCCGGGCCGATGCGGCGGTCCTCGTTGAGGGCGCTGATGGCCGCCAGGTCCTCGGTGTCCAGCTCGAAGTCGAAGACCTCGATGTTCTCCTTGATCCGCGACGGCGTCACGGACTTCGGGATCACCACGTTGCCCAGCTGGAGGTGCCAGCGGAGCACGACCTGGGCCGGCGTGCGGTTGTGCTTCCGGGCGATGGCCACGACCGCCGGAACCTCCAGCAGGCCCTTGCCCTGGCCGAGCGGCGACCAGGCCTCCGTGGCGATGCCCTGCTGCGCGTGGTACTCACGGGAGGCGCTCTGCTGCAGATGGGGGTGCAGCTCGATCTGGTTCACCGCCGGGACGACCGACGTCTCGCCGATCAGCCGCTCCAGGTGCTCGGGCAGGAAGTTGGAGACGCCGATGGCCCGGATCCGGCCATCGGCGTGCAGCTTCTCGAACGCCTTGTACGTGTCGACGTAGGTGTCCCGGGCCGGCAGCGGCCAGTGGATCAGGTACAGGTCGACGAAGTCCAGGCCGAGCTTCTCCAGCGACGTGTCGAAGGCGCGCAGCGTGGAGTCGTATCCCTGGTCGGCGTTCCAGAGCTTGGTGGTGACGAAGAGCTCCTCGCGGGGGAGCCCGGCGGCGGCGATGGCCTTGCCGGTGCCCTCCTCGTTGCCGTAGATCGCCGCCGTGTCGATGCTGCGGTACCCGGCCTCCAGCGCGGTCGAGACGGCCGACTCGGCCTCGTCGTCCGGCACCTGCCAGACGCCGAACCCCAGCTGGGGCATCTCGATGCCGTTGTTCAGGGTGATCTGGGGGACCTTGCTCACGAGCTCTCGATCCTTAGGTATGTGGTCAGTTGTACTCCCATCGTCAACGATCACGAGCCGTGATGCATTCCTGACGGGAGAATTCAGACGGGTGGCACACCATCCGTCAACAGGCGGTTCATGCCCGGTAGAGGGCCTCGACCTCGTTCTCGTACGCCTTTTCGATCGCCTTGCGCTTCAGCTTCAGGGACGGGGTCAGCAGCCCGTGCTCCTCGGTGAAGGGCTGGGCCAGGATGCGGAAGGTGCGGATCGACTCGGCCTGCGAGACCAGGGTGTTGGCCGCGACAACCGCGCGCCGCACCTCCGTCTCCAGGTCCGCGTCACGGACCAGCTCCGCCGCGGACAGCTGCGGCTTGCCCCGCATCGCCAGCCAGTGCTCCACGGCCTCCTGGTCGAGGGTGACGAGGGCCGCGATGTACGGGCGGTCGTTGCCGACGACGATGCACTGGTTGACCAGCGGATGGTCACGGACGCGTTCCTCCAGCACACCGGGCGAAACACTCTTGCCACCCGATGTGACCAGGATCTCCTTCTTGCGGCCGGTGATGGTGAGGTAGCCGTCCTCGTCGAGCGAGCCGAGGTCGCCGGTGGCCAGCCAGCCGTCGTGCAGGGTCTCGTCCGTGGCCTTGGGGTTGTTGAGGTAGCCCTGGAAGACGTTCTGGCCGTGCAGCCAGATCTCGCCGTCGTCCGCGAGGTGCACGGTCATGCCCGGGATGGGCTGGCCGACCGTGCCGAAGCGGGTGCGGCCGGGCGGGTTGGCGGTCGCGGCGGCCGTGGACTCGGTCAGGCCGTAGCCCTCGTAGATGTGGACGCCCGCCCCGGCCCAGAACAGACCGAGCCGGCGGTCCATCGCCGAGCCGCCCGACATGGCGTGCCGGATCCGGCCGCCCATCGCGGCGCGGATCTTGGAGTAGACGAGCTTGTCGAACAGCTGGTGCTGCATGCGCAGCCCCGCCGAGGGGCCGGGACCGATGCCCCAGGCCTTGGCCTCGACGGCGTCCGCGTACTTGATGGCGATGTCCACGGCCTTCTCGAACGGCCCGGAACGGCCCTCCTTCTCGGCCTTGCGGCGGGACGCGTTGAACACCTTCTCGAAGATGTACGGCACGGCCAGGAAGAACGTCGGCTTGAACGCGGCCAGATCGGGCAGCAGGGCCGCCGCGTTCAGCTGGGGCTGATGGCCGAATTTCACCCCGCCGCGGATCGCCGCGACCTGGACCATCCGCCCGAAGACGTGTGCGAGCGGCAGGAAGAGCAGAGTGGCGGCCTCGTCGCCCCGCTTGGAGTGGAACACCGGCTCCCAGCGCTCGATGACGGTGTCCGCCTCGTACGCGAAGTTGCCGTGCGTGATGACACAGCCCTTGGGGCGTCCGGTCGTGCCCGAGGTGTAGATGATCGTGGCGATCGAGTCGGGCGTGACGGCCTGCCGGTGGCGGTGCACCACCTCGTCGTCGAGGTGCGCGCCGGCGTCGTACAGCTCCTGCACGGCACCGGAGTCGAGCTGCCACAGGCGGCGCAGCTGCGGCAGCCGGTCGATGACGGTGGCGATCGTCATCGCGTGGTCCTCGTGCTCCACGATCGCGGCGGTCACCTCGGCGTCGTACAGCATCCAGAAGCACTGCTCGGCCGAGGACGTCGGGTAGACCGGCACCACCTGGGCGCCGATCGTCCACAGCGCGTAGTCGAAGAGCGTCCACTCGTAGCGCGTACGGGACATGATCGCGACCCGGTCGCCGAACCGGATGCCGCTCGCCAGCAGACCCTTGGCCAGGGCGAGCACCTCGTCGCGGAACTCGGCGGCGGTGACATCCCGCCACTGCCCGGCGTCGTCCTTGCGGCCCAGGGCGATGTGCAGCGGGTCTTCCTGGGCGTGCTCGAAGACCACGTCGGCCAGACCGCCCACCGGAGGTGCCAACGCCAACGGAGGGTTGGTGAACTCGCGCAAACCCCGCTCCCCGCTCCTCAGCGCTTCTGTTGAGTGACGCTCCGCACAGCGCCGTGAAAGCTACCCCACCCGGCCAGGGCTGCGGGAGGGGCGCGAGGCCGGGCGACGCTCTGGTTCGCGCTGGTCAACGCGGGAAAATGTGCTCAGAAAGGGAAGGGCCGGACAGATTGCTGACGGTTGAGTAAGTTTCGGTGCCGTAATCTCCACCGAATCTGTACGACGCTGCCACGGCCCGGCACGCGCCTCACAGGCCCTTCGGCGCGCTGCGGTGCAGCCGGTCCCCGCCCGCCAGGAGCGCCGCCGCCAGGGCGTCCGCCGCGCCCTGCGCGGAGGGGCGGCGCCGGCCGTGGACCACCACGAAGTCCACCTGCCCCAGTTCCGGCAGGCCCGCCCGGTCCGGGACCCGGACCAGACCCGGCGGGATGAGGCCGCGCGAGTGGGCCATCACGCCGAGTCCCGCCCGGGCCGCCGCGACGAGGCCGTTGAGACTGCCGCTCGTGCACACCACACGCCACTCGCGGCCCTGCCGCTCCAGCGCCTCCAGGGCGAGGGCGCGGGTGATGCCCGGCGGCGGGTAGACGATCAGCGGCACCGGACGGTCCGGGTCGAGCCGGAGACGGTCCGCGCCGATCCACACCAGCCTGTCGTGCCGGACCAGCTCGCCGCGCGGGTCCTCGGGGCGCCGCTTGGCGAGGACGAGGTCCAGCTTCCCGGCCGCCAGCTGCTCGTGCAGCGTGCCCGAGAGCTCGACCGTCAGCTCCAGGTCGACCTCCGGGTGCTCGTGCCGGAAGCCTTCGAGGATCTCGGGCAGCCGGGTCAGCACGAAATCCTCGGAGGCGCCGAAGCGCAGCCGTCCGCGCAGCCGGGTGCCCGTGAAGAACGCCGCCGCCTGCTCGTGCACCTCCAGGATCCGGCGCGCGAAACCGAGCATGGCCTCGCCGTCCTCCGTCAGCTCCACCGAGTGCGTGTCCCGGGTGAACAGCGTCCGCCCGGTGGCGTCCTCCAGCCGCCGCACATGCTGGCTGACCGTCGACTGCCGCAGCCCGAGCCGACGCGCGGCCTGCGTGAAGCTCAGCGTCTGCGCCACCGACAGGAAGGTGCGCAGATGGGAGGGGTCGTACATGACCCCCAGGCTAGCGCGCTCATCGCAGAACGCGATGACAGTGAGAGCGGTATACGGGATTCCCGATCGCCGGGCCGGGGAGCAGGATGGGAGGGGGCCTCCCCGGCCCCGCACCGCCCGTACGCACCGAGCAACCAGTACCGAGCAACCAGTACCGAGCAAGTGGAGCACCGTGAAACGCCTGCGCCGGCCGCGCCGGATGCCGATCGACCCGTTCATCCTTCTCCTGCTGGCGACCGTGGGAGTCGCCGCGCTGTTCCCGGCCCGCGGGTCGGTCGCCGAGGTGGCGTCCGGGGCCTCCACGGCGGCGATCGCCTTCCTGTTCTTCCTCTACGGTGCCCGGCTCTCCACCCGTGAGGCGCTGGACGGCCTGCGGCACTGGCGGCTCCACCTCACGGTCCTGGCCGCCACCTTCGTCGTCTTCCCGCTACTCGGTCTCGCGGCCCGCGGTCTGGTGCCGGTGATCCTCACGGACCCGCTCTACCAGGGCCTGCTCTTCCTCACGCTCGTCCCGTCGACCGTCCAGTCGTCGATCGCCTTCACCTCGATGGCCCGCGGCAACGTGCCCGCCGCGATCTGCGCGGGCTCCTTCTCCTCCCTCATCGGCATCATCGCCACCCCGCTGCTCGCGGCCTCGCTGCTCGGCGGCAGCGGCGGCGGGTTCTCCGCCGACTCCATGCTGAAGATCGTGCTGCAACTGCTCGTGCCGTTCCTGGCCGGACAGCTGCTGCGGCGCTGGATCGGTGGCTTCGTCACCCGCCACAAGAAGATCCTCGGCCTCGTGGACCGCGGCTCGATCCTGCTCGTCGTCTACACCGCGTTCAGCCAGGGCATGGTGCAGGGCATCTGGCACCAGGTCAGTCCCGCCCGGCTGGGCGCGCTGCTCGGCGTCGAGGCCGTGATCCTCGCCGTGATGCTGCTGCTGACCTGGTACGGCGGCAAGGGGCTGGGCTTCAGCAGGGAGGACCGGATCACCCTGCAGTTCGCCGGCTCGAAGAAGTCCCTGGCATCCGGACTGCCCATGGCGAGCGTCCTGTTCGGCGCGCACGCCTCGCTGGCCGTGCTGCCGCTGATGCTCTTCCACCAGATGCAGCTGATGGTGTGCGCGGTGATCGCCAAGCGCCGCGCGCAAGACCCCCGCGCCCAGGTCACTCAGCCGGAGCCAGCCGCAGCGACACGAACCGCGGTCGGTACAGGGACACGTTCCGGCTGAGCTGTGCGGCGGCGCCGGTCGTCTCCAGCCAGTTGACGTCGTAGCTCAGGACGAGCCGCCCGTCGCCGCTCAGCACCGGATGGACCTGCGGGTTGTAGGCCGCCACCTGGCCCTGCGGCAGCGACGGGCTGAACTCCTTCGCCGGTCCGTGCCACGGCCCGGCCGGGGAGCACGCCCAGTAGGAGGCCACGGTGGTCAGGCCCTTGGTGCCCGTGGCCATCGTGAACAGCACGTAGGTGCCACCGTCCCGGACGACCGAGAACGCGCTGCCGACGCCCTTGCGCTGCCCGTCCCCGAGCACCGGCCGCGGGCGGGCAGCGGCCGTCCACGCCGAGCCGTTCCAGTACCGCCAGGCCGCCGGATCTCCGAGCCCGCCCTCCCGGACGCGTGCCACGTAGGCGTGCGAGGCCGGGCGGGAGGCGGCCTGGCCGTCGTCGCCGCCGAAGACGTACGTCCAGCCGTCCTCCTCGACGAGTGTCGTGCCGAACAGCACCCGCCGGGACGCGTCGGGGACGAGCTGCTGGTCGAGCACCTTGACGATCGACTCCAGGCGCAGAGCGGGCAGCGACAGCGTGGCGACCTCGGTCGCGGTGGGCACGCCGTAGATCCACGGAGCCTGCCCCGCCGTGCGCACCCACAGCAGCACCCGCACGACCTGCTCGGAGGAGCCGGGGGAGCGGGGTTCGACGCGGGCGGCGACGGGCCAGCGCCACTGGTTCGGCGCCGGGTCAGCGAAGAGTGGGGCGGGCAGGGTGGTTTCGAGCCTGCCGTCGCGCATCAGCACGGCCGAGTTGCGCACCAGCGGCTCGGCCGTGTCCCGCCAGGCATACGACTCGCCGGCCGGGTTGGGCGGGCCGTACACCCGGCCCAGGAAGGTGTCCGAGAACAGCCACAGCACCCGGCCGTCCGGCAGTCGCAGCGAGTGGGTGCCGTCGCCGCCGGTCCAGTCGTCACTGCGGCTCGCGTCGTCGCCGTAGCGGGCGAACTCGGCGGTGAGGCCGTCGTCCGCCCGCCAGGAGTCCACCGTCCGGGCCCGGCAGGCACCGTCGTCGTCCGGGCTCTCGTCCTCCGGCAGGGCGAGGAGCAGGGCGGCACCGAGCATCAGGACCAGCAGCAGGCCGATCCCGGTTCCGGTGCGCTGTCGTGCTCGTGCTGCTCTTGAGTCGTCGGGCACGTTCCGTGACGTTAGTTGCTGCCGCTCACCTGGTCCATGGGCAGCCACAGCACGGTGCCCCTGGCGGCCGCCTTCGCGGCGCCGGACGCCAACTCCTCGTCGGACAGGGCCCGGTTCCAGACACGGACGTCGTCGATCGCCCCGCTGAGGAACGCCCTGCTGTCCATGCGCTGGCCGATGTGCACACCGAACGGAGAGTTGCGGCTGACCGAGCCCGGCGCGTCGGCGGTGGTGAGGGGCGCCCCGTCGAGGAAGAGCGTCAGTTGTCCTCCGCCCCGGCGCAGGGCCAGATGGTGCCAGCGTCCGTCGTTGTGGGCTCCGTCGGTCCACACCGAGGCCGATCTGACGGTCGTCGCACCCGACCGGGTGGTGATGAGCCCCCGGACCCGGTTGCTCGCCGGTTCCCCGCGCAGCCAGATCTGCGGCTGCGTGCTGCCGATGCCGCCCATCCACAGGAAGGGCTGTTCGCCGGTCGTGGCCGTGTAGCGGAAGAACAGCGAGGCCGTGAAGTCCCCTTCGCCGAGCGGGAGCCGGGACCGGTACGGCAGCCGTACGGCGTCGTCGGTGCCGTCGAAGGACAGTGCGCCGCCGCGCACACCGGTGGTCCGGCCCGCACCGCCGAGCACGGCCGCGGGCGTCGCGGCCGAAGCGGCGTCGCGGGTGGTCGGGTCGGGGCCCCGGCGAGGCTTCAGCCAGTCCTCGGTGAAGCGGGCGAAGCGGATCTCGTCGCGGGCGTCGACCGCGCCGCCCTCGTACAGCAGGCCCACCGTCGTGCCGTCGATGGCCGCCATGTCGGAGTAGCCGGACCAGTCGGTGGTGACGACCGTGCCCCGGTCCACGCTGTCCCAGGTGCGCCCGCCGTCGTAGGAGGAGCGGACCATCATGGTGCGGCGGCGGTCGGGATCGGCCGGAGCGGACAGCAGGAGCCGGTCGCCGAGGCGTACGGTCGCACCCTGGACCTGCGGGGTGTAGAGGTCCGGGAGGTCGCGGAAGGGCGTGGTGAAGCTGTCGCCGCCGTCCCGGCTCAGGGTCTGGGAGCGGTGGCCCAGGTCGGTGCCGTCCTGTTCCCGGCCGCTGACGAGGACGGCGCCGTCGGTGCGTTCGGTGAGCGTCACCTCGGACGGCTTCTGCCGGAACGTGCCGTCCTGAGCTATCGGCCAGGAGTCCGTGGCGCCGATCCGCCAGTGGTCGCCGCCGTCGTCGCTGACGATGAGCGCGGCGTGGTTCGCGGTGACCCTGCCACCGTCCCAGGTCTCGGTGTTGACGCCGAACACCAGCCGCCCGGCGTGCTTGCCTCGGGTGAGCTGGATGCCGTGCACGGGTCCGGTAGCGTACCAGGAGTTCCAGTGCGCGGGCAGGATCTGGTCGCTCAGGTCGCGCGGCTTCGACCAGGTCCTGCCGTCGTCGTCGCTGTACTGCAGATGGGGGGTGCGGTCGCAGGGGACGGTGCAGTTCCCGGCGTCGGTCCGGCCGGTGTTGTACGTCTCGGCCAGCAGGATCCGGCCGGTCCCGCGGTCCACGAGGGGCGCCGGGTTGCCGTGCGTGTCGCCGGCGCCCTCGGTGACGACCTGGAGCGGACCCCAGGTGCGGCCGCCGTCGGTGGAGCGCTTGAGGACGATGTCGATGTCGGCCGAGTCACCGCAGTTGAGGACGCGGCCCTCGGCGAAGGCGAGCAGTGTGCCGGCCGTGGTCCGCACGATCGCCGGGATACGGAAGCAGGCGTAGCCGGGGTCCTGGGAGGCCTTGAAGAGGACCTGCTGTTCGAACTCCGGTAAGGCCGTGGCCGGCCGGGCCTGGGCGGGGAGGGCCGGCGCGAGCAGCGCGGCGGCGGCGAGAGCGGCTGTCAGGGTGGATCTCAGACGTGCGCGAAGACTTGACGGCATGGTGCGACCTGCCCTTCATGCGTCTGTCGGCTGGACCACCGAGCCATGGGAACGGACATCCGGGCGGCTGATGCGGACAACCGGACATCCCACGTCCCATGTGTGGGGCCACAGACGGTACTTGGACTCACAGACCCCCCACAAGAAGCGTGCGTCAGGGGATCAGGACGACCTTGCCGAGGTTGGCCCGTGCCTCGATCTCCCCGTGCGCCTTCGCCGCGTCCGCGAGGGCGAACTCCCCGTGGACGGCGGGCTGGATCTCTCCCGCCGTGAACAGCCGCCACAGCTCCTCGCGCCACCGCTCGTACAACTCCGGCTTCCCGCGCGCGATACGGGCCATCTGGAACCCGATCACCGACTTGGCGCCCACCAGCAGGTCGTACGCCCGGACGGTGCCGCCGCCCGAGCTGTACGCCACCAGCCGTCCCTCCGGGGCGAGCGCGGCCAGGGCCCGGGGGAGCAGCTCGCCGCCGACCGCGTCCAGGGCGTAGTCGGCGGGCGTGCCCCAGCTGTCGTCGCCGTAGCTGACGACGTGGTCCGCGCCCAGGCCCCGGACGAAGGCGGCCTTCGCCGGGTCGGAGACGGCCCCCACGACCCGGCCCGCGCCCCGCGTCCTGGCCAGTTGCACGGCCAGGTGCCCGACCCCGCTCGCCGCCGCGGTGACGAGGGCCGCCTCGCCGGGCCCGGGCCGGGCCGCCGCCAGGGCGCCGATGGCGACCATGCCGCTGCGGACCAGGGCGACCGCGTCGACGGCGCGGGCACCGGCCGGGACGGGGGAGGCCATGGCCTCGTGCAGGAGGGCGAACTCGGCGTAGCCGTGGCCGAAGCAGAGCCCCGTCACCCGGTCGCCGGTGCCGAAGCGGGTGACGCCCTCGCCGACGGCCGTGACCTCCCCGGCGATCTCACCGCCGAGCGGGACCGGCTCGGCCGCCTCGGTGACCTTGCGTACGACCGGGAGCGTGACGCCGATCGCCTCCGCGCGCACGAGCAGTTCTCCGGGGCCGGGCTCGGGGACCGGAGCCTCCTCCACGAACAGGGGGCCGCCTCGGGATTCGTAGCGGACGCGGCGCATCGCACCTCCGGAAGTCGTTGGGCTCCCCCATGAATTCATTGGGGAACCCAACGGTATAGGAGGATCATAGGAAGAACCAACGATTTCTTGGTTAGGCTGCGGCCATGTCGGAAGCCCCTCTGCCCGCGATCCGCTCCCTGCCCAGCTGGCTGCTCGGCCGCGCCGCCGCCCGCGGCCGGACCCTGGTGGCCGAGGCGCTGGCCGAGGAGGACATGAGGATGTGGCACCACGTGGTGCTGTCGGCCGTCCGTGACCTCGGCCCGGTCGCTCAGGCCGACCTCGGCCGCGGGATCGGACTCGACCCCAAGGACCTGGTCGGCATCCTCGACGACCTCCAGTCGGCGGACCTGGTGCTGCGCGAGCCGGACCCCAGGGACCGCCGCAAGAACGCGGTGTCCCTCACCCCGCGGGGAGCCCGGCTGCTGGGACGCTGTGAGAAGGCGGCCCGCGCCGCCAACGACGAACTGCTCGCGCCGCTGTCGGCGGCCGAACGTGAGCAGTTCACCGACATGCTCCGACGGATATCCGGCACGGCGGGCTGAAGCGGCCGGACCGGGTCCGAGACGGGGCCCCTGCGGCGCAGGGGGCGCTCCCCGCCGGTCGGGGCCCCGCCGCCGTGCCGCGGAGGAACCTGTTCAGCCCCGGGCGGCCGCCGCCCGCAGAGCGATCCGGTCCTCACCCGCGTACACGTTCATGGAGCCGCCCCGCAGGAAGCCCACCAGCGTCAGGCCGGTCTCGGCGGCCAGGTCCACCGCCAGCGACGACGGCGCCGACACCGCCGCCAGCACCGGCATCCCGGCCATGACGGCCTTCTGCGCCAGCTCGAAGGAGGCCCGGCCCGAGACGAGCAGGATCGTCCGCGACAGCGGCAGCTCCCCGTTCTGCAGGGCGCGGCCGACCAGCTTGTCGACCGCGTTGTGCCGGCCCACGTCCTCGCGGACGTCCAGCAGCTCCCCCTCCTCGGAGAAGAGGGCCGCCGCGTGCAGGCCACCGGTCCGGTCGAAGACCCGCTGGGCCGCGCGCAGCCGGTCGGGCAGGGCCGCGAGCAGCTCCGGCGTGACCCGCACCGGGGGAGTGTCGGCGATGGGCCAGCGGGCCGTCGTTCGCACCGCGTCCAGCGAGGCCTTGCCGCACAGCCCGCAGGAGGAGGTGGTGTAGACGTTGCGTTCGAGCGTGATGTCGGGGATCACCACGCCCGGAGCGGTCGCCACGTCGACCACGTTGTACGTGTTCGAGCCCTCGGCCGTCGCCCCGGCGCAGTAGACGATGTTCTGGAGATCGTCCTGCCCGCCCAGCACCCCCTCGCTCACCAGGAAGCCCGCGGCCAGTGCGAAGTCGTCGCCCGGGGTGCGCATGGTGATCGCCAGGGGCTTGCCGTTGAGCCGGATCTCCAGGGGTTCCTCCGCGACGAGCGTGTCCGGGCGGGTGGAGACCGCCCCGTCCCGGATGCGGAGCACCTTGCGTCGTTCCGTGACTCGTCCCATGTCCTGATCAGTCCCGGTTCTGTACGTGCTGGTAGCCGAAGCGGCCCTTGATGCAGAGATTGCCGTGGGTCACCGGGTTGTCGTGCGGCGAGGTGACCTTCACGATCTCATTGTCCTGCACATGGAGCGTCAGGTTGCAGCCCACTCCGCAGTACGCGCACACCGTGGTCGTCTCCGTCTGGCGCGACTCATCCCACGTACCCGCCGCGCGCATGTCGAACTCGGACTTGAAGGACAGCGCGCCCGTCGGGCACACCTCGATGCAGTTCCCGCAGTAGACGCACGCCGAGTCGGTCAGCGGCGCGTCGTGCTCCACGGCGATCCGGGCGTCGAAGCCGCGCCCGGCGACCGAGATCGCGAAGGTGTTCTGCCACTGGTCGCCGCAGGCGTCCACGCACTTGTAGCAGAGGATGCACTTGCCGTAGTCGCGCACATACAGGTCGTTGTCGACCTTCGGTTCCTCGTTGAGCCGGGCCGCGTCGGGGCCGAAGCGGTCGGGCTTCGCCTCGTACTCCTTGAGCCACCCGGCGACCTCCGGGGTCGTCGACACGTCCACGGAGGACGCGAGCAGCTCCAGGACGATCTTCCGGCTGTGCCGGGCCCGTTCGGTGTCCGTGCGCACCTCCATGCCGGGCTCGGCCTTGCGGGAGCAGGCCGGGACGAGGGTCCTGGCCCCCTCGACCTCGACGACGCAGACGCGGCAGGCGTTCTTCGGCCGGAGCGTGTCGCCCTCGCACAAGGTCGGCACGTCCTTCCCGGCGGCCCGGCAGGCGTCGAGGATCGTCGAGCCCTCGGGCGCCCGCACCGGCTCCCCGTCGAGCGTGAACTCCAGCAGCCGGCGCGGGATCCCCAGCGGTGTGACGGTCATTCGTACGCCCCCAGACGGTCGATGGCGGATTCCACGGCGTTCCACGCGGTCTGCCCCAGACCGCAGATCGAGGCGTCCCGCATCGCGCGGCCGACCTCCCGCAGCAGGGCGATGTCCCCGGCGGCGTCGGCGCCGGTGCGCTCCACGATCCGGTGCAGCGCCTCCTCCTGCCGCACGGTCCCCACCCGGCACGGCACGCACTGCCCGCACGACTCGTCCCGGAAGAACTCCGCGATGCGCAGCAGCAGCCGGGGCAGGGGCACGGTGTCGTCGAAGGCCATCACGACCCCCGAGCCGAGTGTCGTGCCCGCCTCCCGCGTTCCCTCGAAGGTGAGCGGGATGCCGAGTTCGTCGGCCCGGACGAAACCGCCCGCCGCCCCGCCGAGCAGCACCGCCCGCAGCCCCTCCCGCACCCCGGCGAGCACGAGCAGATCACCCAGCGTCGCGCCGAACGGCAGCTCGTAGACACCGGGCCGCTCCACGCTCCCCGATACGCAGAACAGCTTCGGACCTGTGGACCTCTCCGTGCCGATCGCGGCGTACGCCGGGGCGCCCATCGTGAGGACCGGCAGGACGTTGACCAGCGTCTCGACGTTGTTCTCCACGGTCGGCTTGCCGAACAGGCCCTTCTCCACGGGGAACGGCGGCTTCGAGCGGGGCTCGCCCCGGTAGCCCTCGATGGAGTTGAACAGAGCCGTCTCCTCACCGCAGATGTAGGCGCCCGCGCCGCGCCGGATCTCGAGGTCGAAGGCGTAGCCCTGGCCGAGGATGTCGTCGCCGAGCAGTCCACGCGCGCGTGCCTGCGCGATCGCGTGCTCCAGTCGGTGCAGGGCGCGCGGGTACTCGCCGCGCAGGTACACGAAGCCCCGGTGGGCGCCGGTCGCGTACGCGGCGATCGTCATCGCCTCGACCAGCGCGTACGGGTCGCCCTCCATGAGCACGCGGTCCTTGAAGGTGCCCGGCTCGGACTCGTCGGCGTTGCAGACGAGGTAGTGCGGATGATCCGGCTGGGACGCCGTGGCCTGCCACTTGCGGCCGGTCGGGAAGGCGGCACCCCCGCGCCCGACCAGGCCCGAGTCGGTGACCTCGCGGATCACCCCGGCCGGGCCCAGCTCGAAGGCCCGGCGCAGGGCGGTGTAGCCGCCGTGGGCGCGGTAGTCGTCGAGGGACGCCGGGTCGACCACGCCGACGCGGTGCAGGAGCATCAGGCCGTCCTGCCCGGCCTGCGGCACCGCCAGAGCGGCGGGCGGCTCCTCCGGCGCCGAGTCGGGCGCACTCGCGGCGAGCACGGCCCGCTCGACGGTCGCCGGCGCCGACACCGCCGTACGCACGGGGTCCCCGGCCCTGATCGCGAGCGCGGCCGGGGCCCGTTCGCACAGCCCCAGACACGGGCCGCGCTCGACCGACACACCGCTGCCGAGGCTCAGCCGCTCCTCGATCCCGGCGCACAGCTCCGGCGCCCCGGCCGCCGCGCACGCCAGGTCCGTGCACACATGGAGCACGGTCGTCGGACGGGGCTTGACCGAGAACATGGCGTAGAAGGTGGCGACTCCGTACGCCTCCGCCGGGGGCACCGTCAGCCGCCGGCACAGGTAGTCGAGGGCGCCGTCGCTGATCCAGCCGATCCGGTCGTTGAGGGCGTGCAGCCCCGGCAACAGCAGGTCGCGGCGGTCCCGGGCCACACGTCCGCCCCGGGCCCACCTCAAGTCGGCGTCGGAACGGTCGGCGCCTTCCCAGGAGGACTCGGGCGGCCCGAGCAGGTCGTCGACGGCCGCCCGTTCCTCGTCCGTCGGTTTGCTGTCACCGAAGTGCAGGTCCACAGTGCGTCACCCCACGATGGTCGCGATGGGCAGCTTCTCGATCCGGATCGCCGACGCCTTGAACTCCGCC
Organism: Streptomyces sp. NPDC008137; assembly: GCF_042957035.1. NCBI lineage: Bacteria > Bacillati > Actinomycetota > Actinomycetes > Kitasatosporales > Streptomycetaceae > Streptomyces > Streptomyces sp. NPDC008137. The sequence continues at coordinate 325,054 of NZ_JBIBHN010000002.1, forward strand.
GTCCCCGCGATCGGGCAGTTCGCCTCGATCGTCAGCGCGTTGGTGTCCACCTCGTCGGGGAAGTGCATGGTCATGAAGGCGAGCCCGGGCCGCAGCGCAGTGTCCACCCACACCGGCGCGGTCACCGACCCGCGCCGCGAGGTGACCTGCACTCGCTCACCCACCACGACCCCGTAGCGCTCGGCGTCCTCCGGGCACAGCTCGATGAACTCGCCGCGCCGCAGGGGCGAGGCGTAACCACCGCTCTGCACACCGGTGTTGTACGAGTCCAGCCGCCGCCCGGTGGTCAGCCGGATCGGAAACCGCTCGTCGGTGAGGTCCACGGGCGGGTCGTGCTGCACGATCCCGAAGGGCGCGAGCCGACCGCGTGCCGAGGGGTCGGACTCCCACAACCGGCCGTGCAGATAAGTGGGTTCGATCCGGTCCGCACTGGGGCACGGCCACTGGATGCCCTGGTGCTCCTCCAGGCGCTCATAGGTCATGCCGTAGTGGTCGGGCGAGATCGACCTCAGCTCGTTCCACACGGTCTCGGCGTCGGCGTACTTCCAGTCGTGGCCGAGGCGGGCCGCGAGGTCGCAGAGGATGTCGATGTCCTCGCGCGCCTCGCCGGGCGGGGTGACGGCCTTGCGGACGCGCTGCACCCGCCGCTCGCTGTTGGTGGTCGTGCCCTCGGTCTCCGCCCAGCCGGCGGTGGCGGGCAGGACGACGTCCGCGAGTTCGGCCGTCTTCGTGAGGAAGATGTCCTGCACGACGAGGAAGTCCAGCTGACCGAGCCGCCGTACGGCCTGCTCGCTGTCGGCCTCCGACTGGGCCGGGTTCTCGCCGATGCAGTAGACGGCCTTGAGCTCGCCGTCCTCCATCGCCTCGAACATCTCCGTGAGGTTCAGGCCGTAGTGCGGCTGGATGACGGTGTCCCAGGCCGACTCGAACTTCAGCCGGGTGTCCGGGTCGAGGATGTCCTGGAAGCCGGGCAGCCGGTTGGGGATCGCGCCCATGTCGCCGCCGCCCTGGACGTTGTTCTGCCCGCGCAGGGGCTGCAGGCCCGAGCCGTAGCGGCCGACATGGCCGGTGAGCAGGGACAGGTTGATCAGGGCACGGACGTTGTCGGTGCCGTTGTGGTGCTCGGTGATGCCGAGGGTCCAGCACAGCTGGGCGCGCTCGGCACGGGCGTAGGCGTGCGCCAGCTCGCGGATGGCGGCGGCCGGTACGCCCGTCACCTTCTCGGCGAGCGACAGCGTCCACGGCTCGACCAGCGCCCGGTACTCCTCGAAGCCGGTGGTCGCCCGCTCGATGAACGCCTCGTTGGCGAGCCCCGCGTGGATGATCTCGCGGCCGATCGCGTGCGCCATGGGGATGTCGGTGCCGACGTTGAGGCCGAGCCAGCTCTCCGCCCATTCGGCGGTCGAGGTCCGGCGCGGATCGACCGCGTACATCCGGGCCCCGTTCCTGATCCCCTTCAGCACGTGCTGGAAGAAGATCGGGTGCGCGAAGCGGGCGTTGGAGCCCCACATCACGATCAGGTCCGTGTGCTCGATCTCCTCGTACGACGAGGTCCCGCCGCCGGAGCCGAACGCCGCCGACAGACCGGCCACGCTCGGGGCGTGACAGGTGCGGTTGCAGGAGTCGACGTTGTTGGTGCCCATGACGACCCGGGCGAACTTCTGCGCCACGTAGTTCATCTCGTTGGTGGCGCGGGCACAGCTGAACATCCCGAAGGCGCCGCGATTGCGGGCGAGACCCCGGGCGGCCCGGTCGAGGGCCTCGTCCCAGCTCGCCTGCCGGAAGGGTTCGTCGCGGGAGTCCCGGACGAGCGGGTGCGTCAGCCGGGTGTAGGTCCTGGGTTGGCGTTTCCTCATGCGGCGCTCCTCAGCGCGAGCAGGTCCGAGATGGCGTGCACGGTGCGCAGGGTGGGCACCTCCACGCCGGTGATCTCCGCCAGCTCGACGACCGCCGCGAGGAGTACGTCGAGTTCGAGCGGCTTGCCGCGCTCCAGGTCCTGGAGCGTGGAGGTGCGGTGGTCGCCGACCCGCTCGGCGCCCGCGAGCCGGCGCTCGATGGAGACGCCGACCTCGCAGCCGAGGGCCTCGGCGACCGCGAGCGTCTCGGTCATCATGATCTCGATGACCTTGCGGGTGCCGCCGTGCAGGCACATCTGCCGCATGGTCGCGCGGGCCAGCGCGCTGATCGGGTTGAAGGAGATGTTGCCGAGCAGCTTGACCCAGATGTCGTCCCGCAGACCGGACTCCACCGGGCACTTCAGCCCGCCCGCGTGCATCGCCTCGCTGAAGGAGAGACAGCGTGCCGAGAGGCTGCGGTCGGGCTCGCCGATCGAGAACCGCGTGCCCTCCACATGCCGTACGACGCCCGGCCCTTCGAGTTCGGTCGCCGCGTAGACGACGCATCCGACGGCCCGTTCGGGCGCGAGCACCGCACTGACCGCGCCGTCCGGGTCCACGCTCTCGACGCGGTGGCCGTCGTACGGGCCGCCGTGCCGGTGGAAGTACCACCAGGGGATGCCGTTCTGGGCCGCGACGACCGCCGTCGTCCCGTGCAGCAAGGGCGCGATCAGCGGCCCGCACGCCGCGTACGCGTTGGCCTTCAGGCCCAGGAAGACGTAGTCGACCGGGCCCACTTCGGCGGGGTCGTCGGTCGCGTGGGGGTGCGCGGTGAAATCGCCGCGCGGGCTGCGCACCCGGACTCCGTGCTGCCTCATGGCCGCCAGGTGCGGTCCACGGGCGATGAGATGCACCTCGGCACCCGCGCGGTGGAGCGCGGCGCCGACGTAGGCGCCGATGGCACCGGCGCCGAGAACTGCGACTTTCACGGGAACACTCCGTTCGGTTTGAGGGATACCGCGGAGGTGTGACCGCCGTACGACCGCTTGCGAACGCGCCGTGCGGCTTGTGTCGACGAAATATTGTCTACAGTATGGAGGTTGGGGCGGCAAGGGTCCGCGCGGCGACCGTTCGGCGCATGCTGAATACCGCTCACCGCATACGGTCGACGCGCCGCCTTCTCAACTCCCCCGCGACTGCCTACCGTCCGGGATTCATGAGTCCCCCAGTCGCGCCCCCGGGCTGGAGCCGCTGGCTCGTCCCGCCCGCCGCTCTCTCCGTACATCTCTCCATCGGCCAGGCCTACGCCTGGAGCGTGTTCAAACCGCCCCTCGAGTCCGCGCTCGGCCTCAGCGGCACACAGAGCGCGCTGCCTTTTCAGCTCGGCATCGTCATGCTGGGCCTGTCCGCCGCGTTCGGCGGCACACTCGTGGAACGCAACGGCCCCCGCTGGGCGATGACCGTCGCCCTGGTCTGCTTCTCCTCCGGCTTCCTGCTCTCCGCGCTGGGCGCGTCCCTGGAGCAGTACTGGCTGATCGTGTTCGGCTACGGCTTCGTCGGCGGCATCGGCCTCGGCATCGGCTACATCTCGCCCGTATCCACACTGATCAAGTGGTTCCCGGACCGGCCAGGCATGGCCACCGGCATCGCCATCATGGGCTTCGGCGGCGGCGCGCTGATCGCCTCGCCGTGGTCGGCGCAGATGCTGGAGTCGTTCGGCGGCGACAGCTCCGGCATCGCGCTGGCGTTCCTGGTGCACGGCCTGTCGTACGCCGTCTTCATGCTGCTGGGTGTGCTCCTGGTCCGGGTTCCGAGCCGGGCCCCAGGGGCGCGGGGAACTGCGCGACAAGCCCCCACCGGCCCGCAGGTATCCGCGAAACAGGCCATCCGCACCCCCCAGTTCTGGTTCCTGTGGCTCGTGCTCTGCATGAACGTCACCGCCGGCATCGGCATCCTGGAGAAGGCCGCCCCGATGATCACGGACTTCTTCGCAGGCACCTCCACGCCGGTGTCCGTGACGGCCGCCGCCGGCTTCGTCGCCCTGCTGTCGGCGGCGAACATGGCGGGCCGCATCGGCTGGTCGTCGACGTCCGACCTGATCGGCCGGAAGAACATCTACCGCGTCTACCTGGGCGTCGGCGCGCTGATGTACGCGCTCATCGCCCTGTTCGGCGACACCTCCAAGCCGCTGTTCATCCTGTGCGCGCTGGTCATCCTCTCCTTCTACGGCGGCGGCTTCGCGACGATCCCGGCGTACCTGAAGGACCTGTTCGGCACGTACCAGGTCGGCGCCATCCACGGGCGTCTGCTCACCGCCTGGTCCCTGGCCGGTGTGCTCGGGCCGCTCATCGTTAACTGGATCGCCGACCGGCAGGAGGAGGCGGGCCGGCACGGCGCGTCCCTGTACGGGCTGTCCTTCGTCATCATGATCGGCCTGCTCGTCGTCGGCTTCGTCGCCAACGAACTCGTCCGGCCCGTCCACGCCCGCCATCACGTCCCGCAGCCGCAGGAGGCCGATCGTGTCCAGCAGCAGTCAGAGTCCGCCCAGCCCTGACCGGCGGTGGCTGATCGCCTTCGCCTGGGTGTGGGTGGGCGTACCGCTCGCCTACGGGCTGTACGAGCTCGTCCGGAAGGCGACACAGCTGTTCACCGGGTGAGGCCCGTGGCGGGGGCCGGGTCCTGGCGCTCGACAGGTGTCCGGGCGTCCGGGGTCCTGACCGAAGCTGACAAGCCTGGCGCCGGTTTCCTGTTGCCTTGGCTGCCGTCGTACCCGTGAGTCACTGATCAGACTGGTGGGTCCCGCTACCCAAGGCAACGAGGGGGACCCACCCAGATGAACGGCTCGCGCATCGCCGCCGTCGGCCACTACCAGCCTGCCAAGGTGCTCACCAACGAGGACCTGGCGGGCCTGGTCGACACCAGTGACGAGTGGATCAGGAGCCGGGTGGGCATCCGCACCCGCCACATCGCCGGGCCCGACGAGCCGGTCGACGAACTGGCCGCCCACGCCGCCGCCAAGGCCCTCGCCGCGGCCGGCCTCGCCCCCGCCGACATCGACCTGGTGCTGGTCGCCACCTCCACCGCAGTCGACCGCTCGCCCAACATGGCGGCCCGGGTCGCGGCCCGCCTCGGGATGCCGCACCCGGCCACCATGGACCTCAACGTCGTGTGCGCCGGGTTCACCCACGCCCTGGCCACCGCCGACCACGCCGTCCGCGCGGGGGGCGCGAGCCGTGCGCTGGTCATCGGGGCCGACAAGATGTCCGAGGTGACCGACTGGAGCGACCGCACCACCTGCGTGCTCGTCGGGGACGGGGCCGGGGCCGCGGTCGTCGAGGCCGCCGAGGAGTCCGGCATCGGGCCGGTGCTGTGGGGCTCGGTGCCCGAGATGGGACACGCGGTGCGGATCGAGGGCACTCCGCCCCGTTTCGCCCAGGAAGGGCAGAGCGTCTACCGCTGGGCCACCACGCAGCTGCCGCCCATCGCGCGCCGGGCGTGCGAGCGGGCCGGTCTTGAGCCGGCGGACCTCGCCGGGGTCGTCCTGCACCAGGCGAACCTGCGCATCATCGAACCCCTCGCCGTGAAGATCGGCGCCGTGAACGCGGTCGTCGCGCGCGATGTCACCGAGTCCGGCAACACCTCCGCCGCGAGCATCCCGCTCGCCTTCTCCAAGCTCGTCGAACAGGGCGCGGTCTCCACCGGCGACCCGGTCCTGCTGTTCGGCTTCGGCGGCAACCTGTCGTACGCGGGACAGGTCGTGCGCTGCCCCTGAGTCCCGCTCCGGGCTGCCGTGGTGCCACCGTGATGCCGCCCGGGTGTGACGCGGCCAACTGCCCGAATCCCTGGTCTTTGTGCGCCGTAGACTGTAGACGAAAGACAATCGATACTGACTCTGCGGCGACACCGGTGGCCGTCGCGCTGTGCACGGCCCTGCCGAGGAGGGGGACCGCGATGCTGTCGACAAGCCTGCCCCAGGGGGCGGTACCCAAGCTGGAACGCCCGGGGCCGCTGCGTGACCGCGTCTACGAGGCACTCCTCGAACTCATCACCACCCGGGCCCTCCAGCCCGGCCAGCACCTCGTCGAGAGCGAACTCGCCGGGCATCTGGGGGTCTCCCGGCAGCCGGTGCGCGAGGCGCTGCAGCGGCTCAACACCGAGGGGTGGGTCGATCTGCGGCCCGCCCAGGGCGCGTTCGTGCACGAGCCGACGGAGGAGGAGGCCGACCAGCTCCTCACGGTCCGTACGCTCCTGGAGGCCGAGGCGGCCCGCCTGGCGGCGGCCAACGCGAACAGCGCGGGCCTCACCGCCCTGGAATCCCTCTGCGCGGAGGGCGAGAAAGCGGTCGAGGCCGATGACGTGGACGGCGCCGTCGCCATGAACGCCCGCTTCCACGCCAAGATCATGGAACTCGCCGGAAACGCCGTCCTCGCCGAACTCGCCGCCCAGGTCGACCGGCGGGTGCGCTGGTACTACACGCCGGTGGCCCGTCAGCGCGGCCACCAGTCCTGGATCGAACACCGCGAACTGATCGCCGCGATCTCCGACCGCGACGAACAGCGGGCGACGCAGCTGATGCGCGAACACACGGAGCACACGCGGCGGTCGTATCACGCCCGGGCGCGTTCGTAGCGACCTCAGCCGGCTGTCAGCACCGCCTGGGTCTGTGTCGTCTGGCCCACCAGGGTGCCGTCCTCGTCGTACAGGTCCGTCCGGACGGCGATGAGCGAGCGTCCCACGTGTACGGGCCGGGCCTCGGCGCGGACGTGGCCCGACCGCACGGCGCGGAAGAAGTTCGTCTTCGACTCGACCGTCGAGGTGCTCGCGCCCGGCGGCAGGTTGAGGAACGCGCAGACCGCGCCGGCCGTGTCGGCGAGTGTCATCAGGGCTCCGCCGTGCAGGGCACCGCCCACCGTGCACAGCTCAGGGGCCCAGCCGAGCACGGCCCTGACCTGGGCAGGGGTGGCTTCCTCCAGGGTGATGCCCAACGCGTCGGCGAAGGGCACGGCCTTCAACAGCGCTTCGGGGGCGGGGGTGTCGGTCATGCGGGACCTCCTGGTGCCGAGGACGCGTGCTGGTGCCAGCCTGACCTGGGGCGCGTTCGCGGTCGATTACCTGCCGGGTCATACCCACCCCGCTCGCCTTTGTCCTCTGAGTGGAAAAAGTCGTGGGTAATTCCTGCGCGACTTCTTCCCACCTCCGGCAGCCGCTGCTACTTTCCCTTCGAAAGCAAGCCACTGATGTGGCGGAAAACCGGCGCGCACAGGCCGATCGAGGCGGGGAGGGGCTCGTGAGACGTATGACCGCACGACCCGGAAACGCCCACCAGGCCCGACTGCTCACGCTGTTGCGCGACGGCGGACCCAACTCCCGTGCACAGCTGGGCGACCAGGTCGACCTCTCGCGGTCCAAGCTCGCCGTGGAGGTGGACCGGCTGCTGGAGACGGGTCTTGTCGTGGCCGACGGACTCGCCGCCTCGCGCGGTGGCCGCCGCTCCCACAACATCCGGCTCAACCCGGGTCTGCGCTTCCTCGGCGTCGACATCGGCGCGACCTCGGTCGACGTCGCCGTCACCAACGCCGAACTGGAGACCCTCGGCCACATCAACCAGCCCATGGACGTGCGCGAAGGCCCGGTCGTGGTCTTCGAGCAGGTCCTGGCCATGGCCGCGAAACTGAGGGCCTCCGGGCTCGCGGAGGGGTTCGACGGCGCCGGTATCGGCGTCCCGGGCCCGGTCCGCTTCCCCGAGGGCATCCCGGTGGCACCGCCGATCATGCCAGGCTGGGACGGCTTCCCCGTGCGGGAGGCGCTCAGCCAGGAACTCGGCTGCCCGGTCATGGTCGACAACGACGTGAACCTCATGGCGATGGGGGAGCAGCACGCGGGCGTCGCCCGTACCGTCGCCGACTTCCTCTGTGTCAAGATCGGCACCGGCATCGGCTGCGGCATCGTCGTCGGCGGTGAGGTCTACCGCGGCACGACGGGCAGCGCCGGCGACATCGGGCACATCCAGGCCGTGCCCGACGGCCGCCCCTGCGCCTGCGGCAACCGGGGCTGCCTGGAGGCCCACTTCAGCGGGGCGGCGCTCGCCCGCGACGCCACGGAGGCCGCCCAGCAGGGACTCTCGGCCGAACTGGCGTCGCGGCTGGAGGCGAACGGCGGTCTCACGGCCGTCGACGTCGCCGCCGCGGCCGCCGCGGGCGACGCCACCGCACTCGACCTGATCCGCGAGGGCGGCAATCACACCGGCCAGGTCATCGCCGGCCTGGTCAGCTTCTTCAACCCGGGCCTGGTGGTGATCGGCGGCGGGGTGACCGGCCTCGGCCACACCCTGCTCGCCGCGATCCGCACCCAGGTCTACCGCCAGTCGCTGCCGCTGGCGACCGGCAATCTGCCCATCGTCCTGGGCGAGTTGGGACCCGCCGCCGGTGTCATCGGCGCGGCCCGGCTCATCAGCGATCACCTGTTCTCACCTGCGTAAGCGCACGTCAGCTCGTCAGCACGTCGCACCACGCTTCCGTACCGAGCCCTGCACAGTGCCCCGCTCCGCCCTGCCCTGAAACCGGCCCGCACGCCCGCCAAGGGGACCTCATGGCACCAGAACCACCGCTGCTCAGCATGTCCGGCATCACCAAGTCGTTCCCCGGAGTCCGGGCCCTCGACGGCGTCGACCTCGACGTCCAGGCCGGTGAGGTGCACTGCCTGCTCGGCCAGAACGGCGCGGGCAAGTCGACCCTCATCAAGGTCCTGGCCGGTGCCCACCAACCCGACACCGGCACCATCCGCTGGCGCGGCGAGGAGGTCACGCTCCGCTCGCCGATCGCCGCCATGCGCCTCGGCATCGCCACCATCTACCAGGAACTCGACCTGGTGGAGCATCTGTCGGTCGCCGAGAACGTCCACCTCGGTCATGAGCCGACCGCCGCCGGGTTCGTCGTACGCGGGAAGACGGCGCGCGAGTCGACCGCTCGGCTCCTCAAGCGACTCGGGCACCCGGAGGTCGATCCGGCCCGTCTGGTCGGCCAGTTGTCGGCCGCGCAGCAGCAGATCGTGTCCATGGCCCGGGCGCTCTCCCACGACGTGCGGCTCATCGTGATGGACGAGCCCTCCGCCGCCCTCGACCCGGACGAGGTCGACAACCTCTTCCGTATCGTCGGCGATCTCACCGCCGCCGGAGTCGCCGTCGTCTACATCTCGCACCGTCTGGAGGAGATCCGGCGCATCGGCGACCGGGTCACCGTGCTGAAGGACGGGCGGGCCGTCGCGAACGGGCTCCCGGCGAAGTCGACACCGACCCGCGAGGTCGTCGCGCTGATGACGGGCCGCAACGTCGAGTACGTCTTTCCCGACCGGCCGGTCTCCCCGCCGACTGGTGAATCGGTACTCCAGGTGCAAGGGCTGGCCCGCCAAGGGGAGTTCGAGCCCTTCGACCTGGAGGTGCGGCCCGGCGAGATCGTCGGCCTCGCCGGCCTCGTCGGCTCGGGCCGCTCCGAGATACTGGAGACCGTCTACGGGGCCCGCAAACCGACGTCCGGTCAGGTCCTGGTCGACGGGCGGCCCTTGAAGCCGGGCAGCGTACGGGCCGCAGTCCGCGCCGGACTCGGGCTCGCCCCCGAGGAACGCAAGGCCCAGGCCCTGCTGATGCTGGAGTCCGTCACCCGCAATGTGTCGGTCTCCTCCATGTCCCGCTTCTCGCGCGGCGGCTGGATCGACCGGGGTGCCGAACTCGGTGCCGCCCGGGCCGCGACCCGCGAGCTGTCGCTCAGGCCGGACAACCCGTCCGTGCCCGTACGCACCCTGTCCGGCGGCAACCAGCAGAAGGCCGTCCTGGCCCGCTGGCTGCTGCGCGGCTGCAAGGTGCTCCTGCTCGACGAACCCACCCGCGGCGTCGACGTCGGCGCCCGCGCCGAACTGTACGCCGTGGTCCGCCGGCTGGCCGACGAAGGCCTCGCCGTGCTGCTGGTCTCCAGCGAGGTGCCCGAGGTGCTCGGCCTCGCCGATCGCGTCCTGGTGCTGCGCGAGGGCCGTGTCGTCCACACGGCACCCGCGCGCGAACTCGACGAACACCGCGTACTCGACCTGGTCATGGAAGGAAGCCCGGCATCATGACGCAGCCCGTCTCCCCACCGCGGGACAGCACCGACAAGGTGCCCGAGGCTCAGCCCCCGGCCTGGCGCGGTCTGCTGTTCCGCGCCGACGTCCGCACCCTCTCCCTGCTCGGCGTGCTCGCCGCGCTGATCCTCATCGGCGGCATCACCAAGCCCGACGAGTTCCTCGACACCCGCAACCTGCAACTCGTCCTCACCCAGGCCTCCGTGATCGGCGTCGTCACCGTCGGCATGACCTTCGTCATCGTCTCCGGCGGCATCGACCTGTCGGTCGGCGCGATCGTCGCCCTCGCCTCGGTGTGGGCGACGACGGTTGCCACCCAGGAGTACGGCTTCGCCGGCATCCTCTTCACCGCGATGATCGTCGGGGTCGGGTGCGGCCTGGTCAACGGGGTGCTCATCGCCTACGGCGCGATGGTGCCGTTCATCGCCACCCTCGCCATGCTGGCCTCCGCCCGCGGCCTCGCCCTGCAGATCACCGACGGCAAGACCCAGATCGTCACCGTGCCCTCCGTCCTCGACCTGGGCGAGCGTGACGCCTACATCCTCGGCATCCCGCCCCTGGTCCTGGTGTTCGCCCTCGTGACGGTCATCGGCTGGCTGGTGCTCAACCGCACCACCTTCGGCCGCCGCACCGTCGCCGTCGGCGGCAACCCGGAGGCCGCCCGGCTCGCCGGCATCGACGTACGCCGCCAGCGGCTCTACCTCTATCTGCTCTCCGGCCTGTGCTGCGGCATCGCCGCCTTCCTGCTGATCGTCCTGTCCGGCTCCGGCCAGAACACCAACGGCAACCTCTACGAACTCGACGCCATCGCCGCCGCGATCATCGGCGGCACCCTGCTCACCGGCGGCCGCGGCACCATCACCGGCTCCGTGCTGGGCGTCCTGATCTTCACCACGATCACCAACATCTTCGCCCTGAACAACCTGCAGAGCGACGTCCAGCAGATCGCCAAGGGCGCGATCATCGTCGCCGCCGTGCTGGTCCAGCGCCGTACCGCGAGCACGACCTGAGGAAAGGGTTCACCATGCCACAGCTTCCCACTCGCAGAGGACTGCTCTTCGGCTCCGCCGCCGTCGGGGCCGGTGCCCTCCTTGCCGGATGCACCAGCAACGAACCGTCCGGCGCAAAGGACGAGCCGGCCGGGAACGACCAGCCCGCCGCCGACGACAAGCCGGGCAAGAAGGTCACCATCGGCTTCGCCGGACCACAGGCCGACCACGGCTGGCTCAACGCCATCAACGACAACGCCAAGGAGCGCGCCGAGAAGTACTCGGACGTCAAGCTGGAGATCACCGAGGGGTCCAACGACACCGCCCAGCAGATCGGCCAGATCGAGACCCTCATCAACAAGAAGGTCGACGTCCTGGTGGTGCTGCCCGCCGACGGCAAGGCCCTCACCCAGGTCGGACTGAAGGCGATGCGCGCGGGCATCCCGGTCGTCAACCTCGACCGGATCTTCAACACCCCGCAGGCCTACCGCTGCTGGATCGGCGGCGACAACTACGGCATGGGCCTCAACGCCGGGCACTACATAGGCGAGAAGCTCAAGGGCAAGTCGGGTGCCCGCGTCATCGAACTGGCCGGCCTGGACAACCTGGAGCTGACCAAGCAGCGCACCAAGGGCTTCGACGACGCCCTGAAGAACTACCCCAACATCAAGAAGGTCGCCCGCCAGGCCGCCGACTTCACCGTCGAGTCCGGGCAGGCCAAGATGGCCCAGCTGCTCCAGGCACAGTCGAAGTTCGACGCCCTGTGGAACCACGACGACGACCAGGGTGTGGGCGCGCTGCGCGCCATCGAACAGGCCGGGCGTGACGGCTTCCTGATGGTCGGCGGGGCCGGCGCGCTCTCCGCCTTCCAGGCCATCAAGCAGGACGACGGTGTGCTCAAGGCGACGGTGCTCTACCCGCCGACCATGGCCGCCTCCGCGATCGACCTCGCCCGCGCCCTCGGCCAGGGCAAGGGCATCGGCGGCATGGCCGAGTTCGAGATCCCCGCGTCGATCACGCTCTACTCGGCCGTCGTCGACAAGACCAACGTCGACCAGTACATGCCCACCGGCTTCCAGTGACCGGTTCCGCCCCCGCACCCCCCACGTGCGCGACCCCGACCAGGACGAGGAGGACTCCCACATGGGACAGCCGCAGCAGCAGTCAGAAGGGACCGAGGAGGCGGGCAAGCCACCCCTGCGCGTGGGGATGGTGGGCTACGCCTTCATGGGCGCCGCCCACTCCCAGGGCTGGCGCACCGCGGGCCGCGTCTTCGACCTGCCGCTGAACCCGGTGCGGGCCGCGATCTGCGGCCGGGACGCCGCAGCCGCGCGGGCAGCGGCGGACCGGCACGGCTGGGCGTCCGTCGAGACCGACTGGCGTGCCCTCGTCGAACGGGACGACATCGACCTGGTCGACATCTGCACCCCCGGCGACAGCCACGCCGAGATCGCCCTCGCCGCCCTGGCCGCGGGCAAGCACGTCCTGTGCGAGAAGCCCCTCGCCAACACCGTCGAGGAAGCCGCCTCGATGGAACGCGCGGCCGAGGAGGCACAGGCACGCGGCCAGATCGCGATGGTCGGCTTCAACTACCGCCGGGTGCCGGCCACCGCCCTGGCCCGCCGGATGGTCGACGAGGGCCGCCTCGGCAGGCTGCGGCACGTGCGGGTGTCGTACCTCCAGGACTGGCTCGTCGACCCGGACTTCCCGCTGACCTGGCGGCTGCGCAGGGAGCAGGCCGGCTCGGGCTCGCTCGGCGACCTGGGCGCGCACATCGTCGACCTCGCGCAGTATCTGACGGGGGAGCGGCTGGCGGGCGTCTCCGCGCTGACCGAGACCTTCGTACGGGAGCGGCCGCTGCCCACCGGCGCCACGAGGGGCCTGGCCGCGGTCTCCTCGGCCGGCACCGGCCAGGTCACCGTGGACGACGCCGCCCTGTTCACCGCCCGCTTTCCCTCCGGCGCCCTGGCCTCCTTCGAGGCCACCCGCTACGCCACCGGCCGCAAGAACGCCCTGCGCATCGAGCTCAACGGGGAGCGCGGATCGCTCGCCTTCGACCTGGAGCGGCTCAACGAGCTGTCGTTCCACGACGGCACCGAGCCGGGCGCGGAAGCCGGTTTCCGCCGCATCCTCGTCACCGAACCCGACCACCCCTACCTGGACGCCTGGTGGCCGCCGGGCCACGGCCTCGGCTACGAGCACACCTTCGTCCACCAGGCCCGCGACCTGGTCCACGCCGTCGCCGAGGGCCGCCGTCCCGAGCCCTCCTTCGCCGACGGACTGCAGGTGCAGCGCGTGCTCGCGGCGGTCGAGGAGAGCGCCGAGAAGAACTCCGTCTACACCCCGATAGCGGTCTGAGGAGGCTGACGCGCGATGCCGCGTACGTTCACGCTGTTCACCGGCCAGTGGGCCGACCTGCCGCTTGAGGAGGTCTGCCGGCTCGCCCGCGACTTCGGCTACGACGGCCTGGAACTCGCCTGCTGGGGCGACCACTTCGAAGTCGACAAGGCGCTCTCCGACCCCGGGTACCTCGACGGGCGCCGGGCTCTGCTCGACAAGTACGGCCTCAAGTGCTGGGCCATCTCCAACCACCTCGTCGGCCAGGCCGTCTGCGACGCCATCATCGACGAACGCCACCAGGCCATCGTGCCGGACGCCGTGTGGGGCGAGGGAGACCCGGAAGGCGTACGGCAGCGAGCCGCCGAACGGATGAAGGACACCGCGCGCGCCGCGGCCGCCTTCGGCGTCGACACCGTCATCGGCTTCACCGGCTCCGCCATCTGGCACCTGGTCGCCATGTTCCCGCCCGCCCCCGACGCGATGATCGAACGCGGCTACCAGGACTTCGCCGATCGCTGGAACCCGATCCTGGACGTCTACGACGCCGAGGGCGTGCGGTTCGCGCACGAGGTGCACCCCAGCGAGATCGCCTACGACTACTGGACGACGGCCCGCGCCCTGGAGGCGGTCGGCCGGCGCCCCGCCTTCGGCCTCAACTTCGACCCTTCGCACTTCGTGTGGCAGGACCTCGACCCGGTCGGGTTCCTCTGGGACTTCCGCGACCGGATCTACCACGTCGACTGCAAGGAGGCCCGCAAGCGCCTCGACGGTCGCAACGGCCGGCTCGGCTCCCACCTGCCCTGGGGCGACCCGCGGCGCGGCTGGGACTTCGTCTCCGCCGGGCACGGCGACGTCCCGTGGGAGGACGTCTTCCGGATGCTGCGCTCCATCGACTACCAGGGCCCGGTCTCGGTCGAGTGGGAGGACGCCGGCATGGACCGGCTCCAGGGGGCGCCCGAGGCGCTGACCCGCTTGAAGGCCTTCGACTTCGACCCGCCCAGCGCGTCCTTCGACGCCGCCTTCAACAGCTGAACCAGGTCACCGAATCTCCGGGGTGACGGCGCACCCCGGCGCCCGCACCGCACGTCTACGCACCCATCCCGTACGGCCCACCCCGTTCCCGGAGGGACTTCGTGCACAGAACCAGACTCAGAGGCACCCGCAACGCCAGACAGCCCAGGCTCCGCACCACCGTCGCCCTGTTCACCGGCCTGCTCCTGGCCGTGGGCACCCCGGCCACCGTCGCCGGAGCCCACCCCGGCCACCCGGAACACGACGATCCGGCAGCCGCCGAGGGCCAGTTCCAGCAGGTGCCGCTCGCCAAGGGCGAGCCCGAGACGGGCGAGCCGATGTCGCTCGCCGTGCTCCCGGACCGCAGCGTGCTGCACACCTCGCGCGACGGCACGCTGCGCCTCACCGACCAGGGCGGCGTCACCAAGATCGCCGGCAAGCTCGACGTCTACAGCCACGACGAGGAGGGCCTCCAGGGCGTCGGCATCGACCCGGACTTCAAGAACAACCGGGCGATCTACCTCTACTACGCCCCGCCCCTCGACACCCCCGCGGGCGACGCCCCGGAGACCGGCACCGCCGACGACTTCAAGAAGTTCGACGGCGTCAACCGCCTCTCCCGCTTCACCCTCAACGCCAACGGCACGCTGAACAAAGCCAGCGAGAAGAAGGTCATCGACGTCGCGGCCTCCCGCGGCATCTGCTGCCACGTCGGCGGCGACATCGACTTCGACGCGGACGGCAACCTCTACCTGTCGACCGGCGACGACACCAACCCCTTCGCCTCCGACGGCTACACGCCGATCGACGACCGCGAGGGCCGCAACCCCGCCTTCGACGCCCGCCGCAGCTCCGCCAACACCAACGACCTGCGCGGCAAGATCCTGCGGATCAAGGTCGCCGAGGACGGCTCGTACACCGTCCCGGCGGGGAACCTCTTCGCCCCGGGCACGGACAAGACCCGCCCCGAGATCTACGCGATGGGCTTCCGCAACCCCTTCCGGATGAGCGTCGACGACAAGACCGGCATCGTCTACGTCGGCGACTACGGCCCCGACGCGGGCGCCGCGGACCCCAAGCGGGGCCCGGGGGGACAGGTCGAGTTCGCCAAGGTCACCAAGGCCGCCAACTTCGGCTGGCCGTTCTGCACGGGCAACAACGACGCGTACGTCGACTACGACTTCGCCACCAAGGAGTCCGGCGAGAAGTTCGACTGCGCCGCCCCGAAGAACACCTCGCCGTACAACACGGGCCTCACCGACCTGCCGCCCGCGCAGGCCGCCTGGATCCCGTACGACGGCGGCTCGCTGCCCGAGTTCGGCAGCGGCTCCGAGTCCCCGATGGCCGGCCCGGTCTACCGCTACGACCCCGGGCTCGACTCGAAGGTGAAGTTCCCCGAGGCCTACGACGGTGACTTCTTCGCGGGTGAGTTCGGCCGCCGCTGGATCAAGCGGATCGAGCAGAACGCCGACGGAGCCGTCGCGAAGATCAACGACTTCCCGTGGACCGGCACCCAGATCATGGACATGGAGTTCGGCCCCGACGGCGCGCTCTACGTCCTCGACTACGGCGTCTCCTGGTTCCAGGGCGACGAGCACTCCGCGCTGTACCGGATCGAGAACGCCGAGGACGGCTTCTCGCCGATCGCCGAGGTCAGTGCCGACAGGACGTCCGGAGCGGCCGGCCTGAAAGTCAAGTTCACCGGCTCGGCCAAGGACGCGGACTCCCCGGACCTGACCTACAGCTGGGACTTCGGCGACGGCACCAAGGGCGAGGGTCTCAACCCCACCCACAAGTACAAGAAGATCGGCACCTACACCGCGACCTTCACCGCCAAGGACGCCGAGGGCCACACCGGCACCGCCAGCACCCGGATCGTGGTCGGCAACACCGAGCCCAAGGTGCGGATCGACATCCCGGGCAACGGCGCCCTGGCCGAGTTCGGCAAACCCGTCCCCTTCAAGGTGACCGTCACCGACCCCGAGGAGACCGTCGACTGCTCCAAGGTCAAGGTCGCCTACAGCCTCGGCCACGACTCCCACGCCCACGAACTGACCAGCGAGATGGGCTGCGAGGGCACCCTGAAGCCGCCCCCCGGTGACGGCGGCCACGACCCCAACGCCAACATCTACGGCGTCGTCGGCGCCAGTTACACCGACGGCGGGGCGAACGGGCAGGAGACGCTGACCGGCACCGCCCGCGCCGTGCTCCAGCCGCTGCACCGCCAGGGCGAGCACTTCTCCAAGCAGCAGGGCGTCACGGTCATCGACAAGACCGGCGCCAACGGCGGCAAGACCGTCGGCAACATCGACGACGGCGACTGGATCTCCTTCACCCCCTACCGGTTCGACGGGCAGAAGAAGATGACCGTGCGGGCCTCCTCCGGCGGCGCGGGTGGCTTCATCGAACTGCGCACCGGCTCGCCCGACGGCAAGCTGCACGGCTCGGCGTACATCCCGCCGACCGGCGGCTGGGAGACCTTCCAGAACGTCGACGTACCGCTGCGGTCCCTGCCCAAGAAGACCACGGACATCTACCTGGTCTTCAAGGGCGGCGCGGGCGCGCTCTACGACATCGACGACTTCGAGTTCTCCACACAGCCCTTCAAGGGAGGCAAGAAGGTCCTGGTCTTCTCCAAGACCGCCGGCTTCCGCCACGACTCCATCCCGGCCGGCATCACGGCCCTGAAGGAACTCGGCGGCCCCGCCGGCATCACGGTCGACGCGACCGAGGAGGCCAAGCAGTTCACCACCACCAACCTCGCCAAGTACGACGCGGTCGCCTTCCTGTCCACCACGGGTGACGTCCTCAACGCCGAGCAGCAGAAGGCGTTCGAGAACTATGTGGCGGGCGGCGGTGGCTACATGGGCATCCACGCGGCCGCCGACACCGAGTACGACTGGGCGTTCTACGGCGGCCTCGTCGGCGCCTACTTCGACTCGCACCCGGCCAACCAGAAGGCCACCGTCCGTGTCGAGGACCACGACCACCCGTCGACCGCCCACCTGGGCGACGCCTGGGAGCGCACCGACGAGTGGTACAACTACCGCACCAACCCGCGCGGGCAGGCCAAGGTCCTCGCCACCCTGGACGAGACCACCTACCAGGGCGGGAACATGAAGGGCGACCACCCGATCGCCTGGTGCCAGAGCTACGGCGGCGGCCGCTCCTTCTACACCGGCGGCGGCCACACCAAGGAGTCCTACGCCGAGGAAGCCTTCCGCGCCCACCTGCTCGGCGGCCTGCAGTACGCCACCGGCCAGGTCAAGGCGGACTGCAAGCCGAGCAAGGACCACCGGAAGATCTTCAACGGCCAGACCCTGGACGGCTGGAAGCAGGCCGGACCCGGAAAGTTCGCCGTCAAGGACGGCGTGATGGAGTCCGAGGGCGGCATGGGCCTGCTCTGGTACCAGGCCAAGGAGCTGAAGTCGTACTCCCTCAAGCTCGACTGGAAGATGCGGGGCGACGACAACTCCGGCATCTTCGTGGGCTTCCCGGCCTCCGACGACCCCTGGTCCGCGGTGAACAAGGGCTACGAGATCCAGATCGACGCCACGGACGCGCCCGAACGCACCACGGGCTCCGTCTACTCGTTCAAGTCGGCGAACATCAAGGCCCGTGACCAGGTTCTACGGCCGCCCGGCCAGTGGAACTCCTACGAGATCAAGGTCCAGGGCGAACGCCTCCAGGTGTTCCTCAACGGAGTCAAGATCAACGACTTCACCAACAAGGACCCCCAGCGGAGCCTGACCGACGGCTACATCGGACTCCAGAACCATGGCGCCGACGACCAGGTCTCCTTCCGCAACATCCAGTTGAAGGAACTGCCCGTCAAGGGCGACTGAACGGCGGCGGGCGGGGGACGCCGGACCCCCGCCCGCCGTCTTTGTCCCAC
The DNA here is from genome assembly GCF_042957035.1 of Streptomyces sp. NPDC008137. Lineage (NCBI taxonomy): Bacteria > Bacillati > Actinomycetota > Actinomycetes > Kitasatosporales > Streptomycetaceae > Streptomyces > Streptomyces sp. NPDC008137. Next base: position 343,233 of record NZ_JBIBHN010000002.1, read on the forward strand.
CCCCGGGTTTCGCGCACCGACCAGGAGGCTGCCCATGTCCGCGTCCGCGTCCCTCTCCCGACCGAGTACGGGGGTGTGGCTGATCGGAGCCCGAGGCTCCGTCGCCACCACCGTCGTCACGGGGTGCGCCGCCATCACCGCGGGACTGCACCCGCCCACCGGCATGGTGACCGAGACCCCGGCGTTCACCGACAGCGCCCTCCCCGCACTCTCCGGCCTCGTCTTCGGCGGCCACGACACCCTCGACTGCCCCCTCCCCAAACGCGCCGAGAACCTGACCGCCGGCGGTGTCCTCCCACCGGGCGTCGCCACGGCGGTGGCAGCCGACCTCGCCGCCGCCGACCGGGAGATCAGGCCCGGTGGCCCCACCCCGGGGGACACCAGGAGCGAGGCCGAGCTGATCGCGGCCTTCGCCGACGACATACGCGACTTCGCGCACCGCCACGCCCTGGAGCGGGTCGTGGTGGTGAACGTCGCCTCCACCGAACCCGCGTCCCAGGGCCGTCCCGACTCCCCGCTCCCCGCCAGCACCCTGTACGCGCTGGCGGCCCTGCGCGCGGGCTGCCCGTACGTCAACTTCACCCCCTCCGAGGGCATTCAGCACCCCATCGCCGCCCGCGAGGCCGAGCGGAGCGGCCTGCCGTACGCCGGCCGGGACGGCAAGACCGGACAGACCCTGCTGCGCGCCGTGCTGGGCCCGATGTTCGCGCAACGGGCACTGAGGGTCCGGGCCTGGTCCGGCACGAACCTGCTGGGCGGCGGCGACGGCGCCGCCCTCGCCGACCCGGCCGCCGCCGCGGCGAAGAACGCCGGCAAGGAACGCGTCCTCGCCGATACCCTCGGCACCGTCCCCGAGGGCGAGGTCCACATCGACGACGTCCCGGCTCTCGGCGACTGGAAGACCGCCTGGGACCACATCGCCTTCGACGGCTTCCTCGGCACCCGCATGATCCTCCAGACCATCTGGCAGGGCTGCGACTCGGCGCTCGCCGCACCCCTGGTGCTGGACCTGGCCCGCCTCACGGCTCGTGCCCACGAGGCAGGGCTCTCCGGTCCGCTCGACGCCCTCGGCTTCTACTTCAAGGACCCCGTCGGGGACGGACCGTCCGGCCTCACCGAGCAGTACGAGGAACTGCTCCGGTTCGGGCGGAGGCTGGGGCGGGCCCTTGGAGAGAGCCAGGGCACGGCGCCGCCGGAGCGCTTGGACGACGCGGGGGATGCGCTGTGACGCCGCGAGAAAGCTCCTGCCGGGGCTCAGCGGGCTCGTCCACAGCCGCTCCTCGAGGCGGCACCGGTGACACGGCCCCCCACGCATGCACCGGCCGGTCACAGCGCCCACGCGCCTGGGCCGAACTCCTGCGTCTGCCCGCCCTGTTCAGCGTCCCGGGCGACGCCCTGGCCGGCACGTCCGCGACCGGCGCGGCACCCAACGCCCGCACCCTGCTCGCCATCGGCTCCTCCCTCTGTCTCTACGAGGCCGGCATGGCCCTCAACGACTGGGCGGACCGCGACATCGACGCCGTCGAACGCCCGCACCGCCCCCTTCCCTCCGGCCGCATCCGCCCGGCCGCCGCGCTCACGGCGGCCTGCGCCCTCACCGGCGCCGGACTGGCCCTGGCCTCCTGCGCCGGCCGCCCCGCCCTGGCCGTCGCCGGTCCCCTCGCGGCGACCGTCTGGGCGTACGACCTCGGCCTGAAGCACACCCCCGCGGGCCCTGTGGCCATGGCCACGGCTCGTGGACTCGACCTGCTGTTGGGAGCCGCCGCAACGACCGGCCGCACTCGACGGGCGCTCCCCTCAGCGGCCCTCCTCGGCACCCACACCCTGGCCGTCACGACGGTCTCCCGTCAGGAAGCCCAGGGCGGCTCGCCACTGGCCCCCCTGGCGGCGCTCGCGACGACCGCCCTGCTGACCCGTGTGGTGGTGACGCACCGCCCCGCAGAGCACGGGGGGACAGCAACTCTTGACCACCTCGGGCCACGAGCGATTCGCCCTCGGGGACCTGCGCTCGGCCGGAAACCCGCGGCACACCTCACCACCGCTCTCGCGGCCGCCTACGTCGCGGCCACCGCCCGCCCCTACTTCCATGCCACGCTCAACCCCTCACCTCCGCTCACCCAACGAGCCGTCGGCGCCGGCGTCCGCGCCACGATCCCCCTCCAGGCCACCCTGGCCGCCCGCTCCAAGGGCACGGCCACGGCCCTCCTCATCGCGGCCCTGGCCCCGCTGGGAGCGAGGTTCGCGAAGAAGGTGAGTGTGACGTGACTCCAAGGACCTCTCCTCTTGTTCCGCTCCACCCCCTCCGCTTCGGCTACGGCACCAACGGTCTCGCCGACCTCCGGCTCGACGACGCGCTCTCCCTCCTCGCCGACCTCGGCTACGACGGCGTCGGTCTGACCCTCGACCACATGCACCTCGACCCGCTCGCCCCCGACCTCGCCACCCGCACCCGACGCGTAGCGCGGCGGCTGGACGCGCTCGGGCTGGGCGTCACGGTGGAGACGGGCGCCCGCTATGTGCTCGACCCGCGCCGCAAGCACGGCCCCTCCCTGCTGGACCCGGACCCCGGTGACCGGGCGCGCCGGGCCGACCTCCTCGTCACTGCCGTGCGGGTCGCGGCCGACCTCGGCGCCCACGCGGTCCACTGCTTCAGCGGCGTCCTCCCGGACGGCACCGACACGGACACCGCGTGGAAGCGCCTCGCCGAGACCCTCACACTCGTCCTGGACGCCGCCGCCTCCGCCGGCATCCCGCTCGCCGTCGAACCCGAACCGGGCCACCTGCTCGCCACCCTGGCCGACTTCCACCACCTCCGCCGCACGCTCGGCGATCCCGAGCCTCTCGGTCTCACGCTCGACCTCGGCCACTGCCAGTGCCTCGAACCCCTCTCTCCCGCCGACTGCGTGCGCGCCGCCGCCCCCTGGCTGCGCCACGTCCAGATCGAGGACATGCGGCGCGGCGTCCACGAGCACCTCCCCTTCGGAGACGGCGAGATCGACTTCCCGCCGGTCCTGGCGGCCCTCGCCGCCACCGGCTACCAGGGCCTGACCGTCGTCGAACTGCCCCGCCACTCCCACGCCGGACCGCACTTCGCCGCACACTCCCTCCCGTTCCTCCGCCACGCCGAGCAGGTCGCGGCCACCGCGTCGCCGCACCCGGCTCCGGCCTTCCAGCAGGCCGCGCCACCCCACGGCGCTCCCTCCGCCACCCCTGAAGGGAGCAGCAGATGACCCACCCCCGCGCCACGCCCGAGGCGAGAACCGAGAGCCCCACCCACACCGGCCAACCCGGTCCCGGCACCGCCCACACCCCCTCGCCCGCAGACCTCCGAGACCACCTCACAACCCACCTCGACCCGGCGGCCCGGTCCTGGCTCGACCACGCCCTCGACGAGGCCGCCGCCCACCCCGGAATCCACGGCCCGATCTCCCCATGGGAGCTGCGTCTCGCCGAGGCCGGCCGCCGCTGCGGTGCCGCGCACGCCGACGTAGCCCGGGTGCTCATCCTCCACGCTGCCCGCGCCGGCACCGACGCCCTGACCAGGGTGTACTTCCAGGGCACCGCCGACGAACGCCGCGCCGTCCTGCACGCCCTGCCCCACCTCGTGTCCGGCCCTGGCGCCCTGCCCCTCGTCGAGGACGCCCTGCGCACCAACGACACCCGGCTCCTCACCGCCGCCGTCGGCCCGTACGCCGCCCGGCACCTGGCCCCCCACGACTGGCGCCACGCCGTGCTGAAGTGCCTGTTCACCGGCGTCCCCGTCGAGCACGTGGCCGACCTGCCCCGGCGCGCCCACGGCGACGACGAACTCGCCCGCATGCTGGGCGACTACGCCACCGAGCGCACCGCCGCCGGCCGCACCGTCCCCGAGGACCTGTACCGCGTCCTGGACCTGACCGAGTCCGCCACCCCGGCCCACCGGACGGACGGCACGGACCACCCCCACGGCAAGGAGTCCTGATGCGCATCTTCGACCCCCACATCCACATGACCTCCCGGACCACCGACGACTACGAGGCCATGCACGCCGCCGGCGTCCGCGCCGTCGTCGAGCCCTCCTTCTGGCTCGGCCAGCCCCGCACCTCGCCCGCCTCCTTCCGCGACTACTTCGATGCCCTCCTCGGCTGGGAACCCTTCCGCGCAGCCCAGCACGGCATCGCGCACCACTGCACGATCGCCCTCAACCCCAAAGAGGCGAACGACCCGCGCTGTGTGCCCGTCCTGGACGAACTGCCCCGGTATCTCGTCAAGGACAACGTCGTGGCCGTCGGCGAGATCGGCTATGACTCGATGACCCCCGCCGAGGACACCGCCCTCGCCACGCAGCTCCAGCTCGCCGCCGACCACGGCCTGCCCGCCCTGGTGCACACTCCGCACCGCGACAAGCTCGCCGGTCTGCGCCGCACTCTCGACGCCGTCCGGGAGTCCGCACTGCCCCCGGAACGCGTCCTGGTCGACCACCTCAACGAGACCACCGTCAAGGAGGCCAAGGACAGCGGCTGCTGGCTGGGGTTCTCCGTCTATCCGGACACCAAGATGGACGAGGAACGGATGATCGCGATCCTGCGCGCCTACGGCACCGAGCAGGTCCTGGTGAACTCCGCCGCCGACTGGGGGAGGAGCGACCCCCTCAAGACCCGCAAGGTCGGCGACCTGATGCTGGCCGAGGGCTTCGACGAGGACGACATCGACCGGGTGCTGTGGCGCAACCCCGTCGCCTTCTACGGGCTGAGCGGCCGCCTGAACCTCGACGTCACCGGCACGGGGGCCACGCACGAGGGCAACTCCATCCTCCGCGGCGCCCCCAAGGACCCGCATGAACCGGATCCCGGCCCGGGAGGCGGCGACGAGCCGGCCCGCGTCCCCGTCGCGGAGGCGTGAACCATGCGCTTCCGCCACCCCGACGGGTCCACCGTCCACCTCGCCTACTGCACCAACGTCCACCCCGCCGAAACCCTCGACGGGGTCCTCGCCCAGCTCCGCGACCACTGCGAGCCCGTCCGCCGCAGGCTGGGCCGCGACCGGCTCGGGATCGGGCTGTGGCTCGCCAGGGACGCGGCCCACGCCCTGGTCAGCGACCCGGCCGCGGTGCGCGGCCTGCGCACCGAGCTCGACCGCCGCGGCCTCGAAGTCGTCACCCTCAACGGCTTCCCCTACGAGGGCTTCGGAGCCGAGGAGGTCAAGTACCGCGTCTACAAGCCGGACTGGGCCGACCCGGAGCGCCTCGACCACACCAGTGCCCTGGCCCGGGTCCTCGCAGGGCTCCTCCCCGACGACGTGGCCGAGGGCACCATTTCCACCCTGCCCCTGGCCTGGCGCACCGCGTATGACGACGAGCGCGCGGAGACCGCCCGCACCGCCCTGCGCACCCTCGCCGAACGCCTCGACGCCATCGAGGAACTGACCGGCCGCTCCATCCGCGTCGGCCTGGAACCAGAACCCGGCTGCGTCGTCGAGACCACCCGCGACGCCGTCGCCCCGCTCACCGCGATCGGACACGACCGCATCGGCATCTGCGTCGACACCTGCCATCTCGCCACCTCCTTCGAAGATCCGGACACCGCCCTGGACGCCCTCACCGAGGCCCGTGTCCCCGTCGTCAAATCCCAGCTCTCGGCCGCCCTGCACGCCGAACACCCTCATCTGCCCGAGGTCCGCGAGGCCCTCGAAGCGTTCGCCGAACCCCGCTTCCTGCACCAGACCCGTACCGCCACCGCCGCCGGCCTGCGCGCCACCGACGACCTCGACGAGGCCCTTGCGGGCCACGCCCTGCCCGACGGCGCACCCTGGCGCGCCCACTTCCACGTCCCCCTGCACGCGGCCCCCGCCGCGCCCCTCACCTCCACACTCCCGGTCCTGAAGTCCGCACTGACCCGGCTCGTCGGCGGCCCGGCCCCGCTCACCCGCCACCTGGAGGTCGAGACCTACACCTGGCAGGCCCTTCCCCCCGAGCTGCGCCCCCGGGGCCGCACCCAGCTAGCCGAGGGCATCGCCGCCGAACTCACCCTCGCCCGCGACCTGCTGACGGACCTCGGCCTGAAGGAGCTGCCGTGAGCACCCATGAGCACCCGGCCCCGGCCGCTCCGGGCCGCCCCACACCCCTCCTCGTCCTCGACGTCGTCGGCCTCACCCCCCGCCTCCTCGACCACATGCCCCGTCTCAAGGCGCTCGGGCAGTCCGGCTCCCGCGCCCCGCTGGGCACCGTCCTGCCCGCCGTCACCTGCGCCGCCCAGTCCACGTTCCTCACCGGCACCATGCCCTCGGAGCACGGCATCGTCGGCAACGGCTGGTACTTCCGCGAACTCGGCGACGTCCTCCTGTGGCGCCAGCACAACGGGCTCGTGGCCGGCGACAAGCTCTGGGACGCCGCCCGCCGCGCCCACCCCGGCTACACCGTCGCGAACATCTGCTGGTGGTACGCCATGGGCGCCGACACCGACTTCACCGTCACCCCCCGTCCGGTCTACTACGCCGACGGCCGCAAGGAGCCCGACTGCTACACCCGGCCGGCCGCGCTGCACGACGAACTCACCGAGAAGTTCGGCACGTTCCCCCTCTTCCACTTCTGGGGCCCCGGAGCCGACCTCGTCTCCAGCCGGTGGATCATCGACGCGACCCGCCACATCAACCGCACCCGGCACCCCGATCTGACGCTCTGCTACCTCCCTCACCTCGACTACGACCTGCAGCGCTTCGGTCCCGACGACCCACGCTCCCTGAAGGCGGCCGCCGACCTGGACGCCGCACTGGCCCCGCTGCTGGACGACGCCCGCGCCGAGGGCCGCACGGTCGTCGCGCTGTCCGAGTACGGCATCACCCCCGTGAGCCGGCCCGTCGACATCAACCGCGCTCTGCGCCGCGCCGGCCTGCTGGAGGTGCACACGCAGGACGGCATGGAGTACCTCGACCCGATGGCGTCACGTGCCTTCGCGGTCGCCGACCACCAGCTCGCCCACGTCTATGTGCGCCGCCCCGAGGACATCGACGCCACCCGGGCGGCCCTCGACGGACTGCCAGGTCTCGGCCAACTCCTCGACGACGAGGGCAAGAAGGCCCATCACCTCGACCATCCGCGCGCCGGCGAACTCGTCGCCGTCGCGGAACCCGACGCCTGGTTCACGTACTACTACTGGCTCGACGACGCCCGCGCGCCCGACTTCGCGCGACTCGTCGAGATCCACCGCAAACCCGGCTATGACCCGGTCGAACTCTTCATGGATCCCCTCGACCCCTACGTCAAGGTCAAGGCGGCCACCGCACTGGCACGCAAGAAGCTCGGCATGCGCTACCGCATGGCGGTCGTGCCCCTGGACCCCTCACCTATTCGCGGCAGCCACGGCCGCCTTCCGGCGAGCGACGACGACGGTCCGCTCCTCATCTGCTCCACCCCCCGTGCTGTCGGTGACCGCGTCGCGGCCACCGATGTGAAGTCACTGCTGCTCGAACTCGCCGGTCTCAGCTGAGGACAGAGCCTCAGTCCCTGTCTCAGTCCCGACTGGTCACAAGTGAAGCACTCACCACTGACAACGCCCCGCGATCACGAGGAGTTCCACGCATGAGCCGCTTCTCCCAGCCCGATCCCGAGCTCACCCACCGCCTCAGCAGACGCGGCATGCTCGGCGTCGCCGCCGGTACCACCGCCGCCGCCCTGCTCGGCGCCGCCGCCCCCGCGAGTGCCGCCACCGGCACCGCGTCGGCCGCCAAGGGCCACGGCCGTGGCCGTCCCGTGCTGCCGCCCGGCCGCCTCGGTATCCAGCTCTACAGCCTGCGCGACAAGGTCTCCACCCTCGGCTTCGGCCCCGTCTTCGCCGAACTCGAGAGATACGGCTACGACGAAGTCGAGTTCGCCGGCTACACCCAGGGCTCCGCGGGCCCCATCACGCTTGCCCAGCTCAAGCGGCTGGCCCGGAACCACGGCCTGAACCCGATCGGCAGCCACGTCGGCTACTACTCCAACGACCCGAACGCCTACACCTTCGCCCAGAACCTCACCAAGGTCCTCGACGACGCCCAGGCCCTCGGCCTCAAGCACATCGGCACGGCCGCGGGCCCCTTCCGCTACGGCTCCACTGTCGACGCCTGGAAGCGTGCCGCCGAGGACTTCAACACCTACGGCGCGGCGGCGAAGGCCCGGGGCATGAAGTTCTACCAGCACAACCACTCCGAGGAGTTCTCCTTCGCGACGGACAACCCCAAGGTCCGCCTCTACGACATCCTGCTCAAGGAGACCGACCCGGACCTCGTCTACCTGGAGATGGACATCTACTGGGCGTACGTCGGTCAGTTCCGCTTCTCCAAGCGGCCCGACGGCAAGCCCGCGCCGTTCGAACCGCTGAACTACGTCCTCAAGCAGCCCGACCGCTACCCGCTGTTCCATGTGAAGGACGGGGAGAGCGACCCGTCGAACCCGTACGGCTACAACATGACCGACGTGGGCGACGGCGACATCGACTACAAGCGCTTCATCTCCGCCGTCACCCGGCTGCGCGGCCACCGCATGGCCCACCACTGGCAGGCAGAGCACGACAACCCCGCCGAGTCCTTCACCTTCGCGCGCCGCTCCAGCGCGCACCTGCACTCCCTGAGGGAGAAGTGCTGAGGGCAGGACCGGCATGAGGAGGCCCCTCCCGCACCCGGGAGGGGTCTCCTCACACGTGGGTCGGTCGCCCACGGGCGGGGGACCGTCAGGCGGTGTCCTCGCCGAGCGGTCGCGGGTTGGGGGAGATGCGACGCGTTTCCTTGTCGCGTCCCGGCGGATTGAGGAACAGCGCCACGCAGCCGGCGAAGAGCGAGATCGAGCCGGCCAGGATGAAGGCACCGGAGTGCCCCCAGGCACCGACGACCACGGCACCCATGCCCGCGCCCAGACCGGAGACGAGCTTGGCGCTGTAGACCATGCCGTAGTTGGACGCGTTGTTGTTCTCACCGAAGTAGTCGGCGGTGAGGGCCGCGAACATCGGGAAGATGGCGCCGCCGCCGAAGCCGGAGATCGCGGAGAAGATCAGGAACAGTGGCAGGTTCTTGCTGTCCGCCGACCAGAGGATGCCGAACTGGGCGAGGCCCAGGATGACGCACACGGCGAGCAGGCACCGCTTGCGGCCGTAGAGGTCGGAGAGCCAGCCGATGACGCCTCGGCCGGTTCCGTTGACGACAGCCTTCAGGGACATCGCCGTGGCCACGATCCCGCCCGCGAATCCGGCCTCCTCGCCGATGTCCACCTGGAAGGCGATACCGAAGATGTTCACGCCGGACGTGCACGCCAGACAGAACCACATCAGGGCCACCCGGCCGGTCTTCCACGCCTCCCTGGGGGTGTACTGGCGGACCGCCGGCGGGTTCATCCGCAGCGAGCGGGCCGCGCGCGGGTCGGCGGGCGGGTTGAGCGGGTCGATCGCGGCCGGCCACCAGTTCTTCGGCGGGTCCTTGAAGAAGTAGCCGGAGAACGCGACGATTCCGGCCAGGAACAGGCCCACCGAGACCAGCACCCAGCGGAAGTTCGTCAGATCCATGTAGCCGTTGAAGAGGAAGACGAAGGGCACCGAGCCGTAGGCGAAACCGCCGTTGACGAAGCCGGTCTTGCCGCCCTTGCGCTCCGGGTACCACTTGCCGACCATGTTGACGCAGGTGGCGTACACCATGCCCGCGCCCATGCCGCTGAACATGCTGAAGCCGATGTAGGCGAAGACGACGTGCGGCGCGAACGCCAGCGACAGATAGCCCAGCAGGGTGCCCGCCGCCCCGCACATCATCGCCCAGCGGGCCGGCAGCCTGCCGCTCTCACGCAGCTTGCCCGCGGGGAAGGCAACCGCGGCCTGGAAGAAGACCCAGACGGTCATCATCCAGAAGATGTGCATGCTGTTCCAGCTGTGCGCCGTGTGCAGGGTGTCCTCGGCGGAGGCGAACGCGTACTCGGCGGAGGAGATGCCCATCATGCCGATCCACGGCAGGATCACCATCCACTTGCGTTTGCGCCCCATGATGTCGATGTCGGATTCGCCGACGCGATAGACGCGTCCGTTCTTGTCGGTCACCTCGCGATAGGCGGCGACCCGTGGAACGTCGGTGGTTGTCACGTGGATTGCACCCCTTGCGTCGAAAGATCTGGCCAGCGCCCCCTGTCCCATGCCTTTCGTGCGCGTACGGGTCCCGGGCCGGCCGACGCGCACCGTCGGCCGGCCCCCGCTCCCTCACCTCATGTACCGCCCCCCAGCACCCCCGCCTCCCGCGCCCAGCGGTACTTGGCGCCGAGCACGGCCACCGGCTTCTCGGTCGTGTACGGGTACGCCACGACCCCGTGCTCGAAGAGGTACTGGCAGGCCTCCTCGACCTCCACATCGCCCGCGAGCGACGCCACCACCGGCTTTTCGATCCCGCGCTCCCGGAACTCGGCCACCACGCGCGCGGTGAGCTCCGCGAAGACCATCGGAGGGGTGACGATGGTGTGCCAGTAGCCGAGGACGAGCGCGTGGATGCGCGGGTCCTCCATCCCCAGCCGGATCGTCGCCTCGTACGTCGACGGCGGCTCGCCCCCGGTGATGTCCACCGGGTTGCCGGCGGCCCCGAAGGGCGGGATGAACTTCCGGAACGCCTCGTCCAGATCGGGCGGGATCTCCATCAGCGACAGGCCGTTGTCCGTCACCGCGTCCGAGAGCAGCACGCCGCTGCCCCCGGCTCCCGTGATGATCACGACGTTGTCGCCCTGGGGGGCGGGAAGCACCGGCAACGCACGCGCGTACTCCAGCATCTCGTTCAGCCCGGGGGCCCGGATGACCCCGGCCTGCCGCAGGATGTCGTCGTACACGGCGTCGTCGCCCGCCAGGGCACCCGTGTGCGACCCGGCCGCCTTCGCGCCCGCCGCCGTACGCCCCGCCTTCAGCACGACCACCGGCTTCTTCGGCACGGTCGCCCGCGCGGCCTCCACGAAGGCACGCCCGTCCTTGAGGTCCTCCAGGTGCATCGCGATGCACTGGGTGTTGGGGTCCTCCCCGAACCAGGTCAGCAGGTCGTCCTCGTCCAGGTCCGACTTGTTGCCGAGCCCCACGATCGCCGACACACCCGTCTTGGTGGTGCGGGCGAAGCCCAGGATCGCCATCCCGATGCCGCCCGACTGCGAGGTCAGCGCGACTCCGCCCTTGACGTCGTACGGCGTGCAGAACGTGGCGCAGAGGTCCTGCCAGGTGGAGTAGTAGCCGTAGATGTTCGGGCCCAGCAGCCGTACGCCGTGCCGCTCGGCGATCTCCACGATCTCCGCCTGGAGTTCGTGCTCACCGGTCTCCGCGAAGCCGGAGGGGATCAGCACGGCGTTCGGGATCTTCTTGCGTCCCACCTCCTCCAGGGCCGAGGCCACGAACTTGGCGGGGATCGCGAAGACCGCCACATCGACCTCACCGGGGACGTCCGTGACACTCTTGTACGCCTTGCGGCCCAGAATGTCATCGGCCTTGGGATTCACCGGGTGGATGTCCCCGGCGAAGCCCCCGTCGACGAGGTTGCGCATCACGGAGTTGCCGATCTTGCCCTGCTCGTTGGAGGCGCCGATCACGGCGACCGAGCCCGGCTGCATCAGCCGGCGCATGGACGTGAGGATCTCGTCCCTGGAGTACCGCCGGCGGGGCGGGGGCTGCGACTCGGCGAGGATCACCCGGATGTCGGCCGCGACGGCCCCCTCCGCGGTCGCGATCACCGGATTGAGGTCCACCTCGGCGATCTCCGGGAAGTCCGCGACGAGTTCGGACACCCGCCGGATCTGCTCGGCCACGGCCCACCGGTCCACACCCGCCTGGCCGCGCACCCCGCGCAGGATCTCCGCCGAGCGGATCGAGTCCAGCATCGACAGCGCCTCGTCGGCGTCCACCGGGGCGAGCCGGAAGGTGACGTCCTTCAGGACCTCGACGAGCACCCCGCCGAGCCCGAACGCGACCACCTTCCCGAACGTCGGGTCCGTGACCGCGCCGACGATGACCTCCTGCCCCTTCGGCAGCAGCTCCTGCACCTGCACACCGTCGATGCGGGCAACGGCGTCGTAGGCGCGCGCGTTGTGGATGATGGTGTGGAACGCGGCCCGTACGTCCGCGGCGCCCTCGACGCCGACGACGACCCCGCCCGCGTCGGTCTTGTGCAGGATGTCCGGCGAGACGATCTTCATCACGACGGGCCCGCCGAAGCGCGCCGCGAACGCCACGGCCTCCTCGACGTCGGTCGCCAGCTCCTCGCCCGGTACGGCGATCCCGTACGCGTCGGCGATCACCTTGCCCTCGGGCGCGGTCAGCGCGGTCCGCCCCTCGGCCCGCACGGAGTCGAGGAGGCCGCGCACCCGCAGAAGGCGGTCTTCTGCCATCACGTCAGATCACTCCGTTCGACTTGAGCAGACGCACTTCCTCGTCACCGAGACCGAGTTCGCCGACGTAGACCTCTTCGTTGTGCTCGCCGAGCAGCGGTGAACCGGTCACCTCGACGGGGGAGTCGGACAGCTTGAGCGGGCTGCCGACCGTCACGAACTCGCCCCGCTGCGGATGCGGAACGGTGACGACCATCTCGTTGGCGACCAGCGACCGGTCCTCGATGATCTCCCGGGTGGACAGGATCGGCCCGCACGGGATGTTGTGCGCGTTGAGCCGCTCCAGCACCTCCCACTTGGGCAGCGTCGAGGACCACTCCTCGATCAGCTGGAACATCTTGTTCAGCTTGGGCAGCCGCGCCTCGGGCGTCGCCCACTCCGGGTCGTCGGCCAGCTCGGGCCGGCCGATGAGCTCGCTGATCGGCTGCCAGCCGACGGGCTGCACGATGACGTACACGTAGTCGTTCGGGCCGCCCGGCGCGCACTTGACCGCCCAGCCGGGCTGGCCGCCACCGGACGCGTTTCCGGACCTGGGAACCTCGTCGCCGAAGTCGTCGTTGGGATATTCACGGAGCGGGCCATGTGCCAGCCGCTGCTGATCCCTCAGCTTCACCCGGCAGAGGTTGAGGACGGCATGCTGCATGGCCACGTTGACCCGCTGACCGCGCCCGGTGTTCTCCCGCTGGAACAGCGCCGCGAGAATCCCCGCCACGGCGTGCACACCCGTCCCCGAGTCCCCGATCTGGGCCCCCGTCGCCAGCGGCGGCCCGTCCTCTAAACCGGTGGTCGACATCGACCCGCCCATGGCCTGAGCGACGACCTCGTACGCCTTGAAGTTGGTGTACGGGCCCTCACCGAACCCCTTGATGGAGGCATAGACGATCCGTGGATTGATCTCCTGGATGCGGTCCCAGGTGAAGCCCATCCGGTCGACCGCGCCAGGTCCGAAGTTCTCGACCATGACGTCGGAGCGCCGGATCAACTCGGTGAGGATCTCCTTGCCGCGTTCGGTCTTGGTGTTGAGGGTGATGCTCCGCTTGTTGCAGTTGAGCATCGTGAAGTACAGGGAGTCGACGTCCGGCAGGTCACGCAGCTGCTTGCGCGTGATGTCACCGGTCGGCGCCTCCAGCTTGACGACGTCCGCGCCGAGCCAGGCGAGCAGCTGGGTCGCGGAGGGCCCGGACTGGACGTGGGTCATGTCCAGGACGCGGATGCCTTCGAGGGCCTTGGTGGACGGAGCAGTCATCGGGGCACCTCACTTGTACATGGTCTGGTTCATGGTTCCGGGGGCGTACGCGTCGGGGTCGACCCAGACGTTGATCAGCGACGGCTTGCCGGACTCACGGGCGCGCCGCAGAGCCGGGCCGATGTCGGCGGGGTCGCGGACCTCCTCGCCGTAACCGCCCAGCATCTGGGCGAACTTGTCGTAGTGGACATCGCCGAGGGTGTTGCCGATCCGCTCGCGGTCCTTGCCGTACTTGGCGGCTTGGCCGTAGCGGATCTGGTTCATGGAGGAGTTGTTGCCGACGATGCCGACGAACGGGAGGTCGTAGCGGACGAGCGTCTCGAAGTCCCAGCCGGTGAGGGAGAACGCGCCGTCGCCGAAGAGCGCGACGACCTCCTTGTCGGGCCGTGCCCGCTTGGCCGCGAGCACGAAGGGGACGCCGACGCCGAGCGTGCCCAGGGGACCGGGGTCCATCCAGTGCCCGGGTGACTTGGGCTGTACGACCTGCCCGGAGAAGGTGACGATGTCGCCGCCGTCGCCGATGTAGATCGAGTCCTCGGTGAGGAAGTCGTTGATCTCGCTGACCAGGCGGTACGGGTGGATGGGCGAGGCGTCCGACCTCAGGCTCGGCAGCCGCTTCTCCAGAGCGGTCTGCTCGGCCGCCCGCAGCTCGTCCAGCCACTCCTTGCGCCTGGACGCACCACCGTTGACGCGTCCGGAGGCCGCCTCGGTCACCGCCTTCAGCACCAGCCCGGCGTCGCCCACGATGCCGAGGTCGATGTCCCGGTTCTTGCCGACCGTGCGGTAGTCGAGGTCGATCTGCACGACGGTCGCCTCCGGCGACAGCCGCTTGCCGTAGCCCATGCGGAAGTCGAAGGGCGTCCCGACGATGACGATGACGTCGGCGTTGGAGAAGGCGTACCGGCGCGAGAGCTGGAAGTGGTGCGGGTCGCCGGGTGGGAGAGTGCCGCGTCCGGCGCCGTTCATGTACGCCGGGACGTTCAGCGTGCGCACCAGCTCGATGGCCGGTTCAATGCCCCGGGTCGTCCACACCTGGCTGCCGAGGAGGATGGCCGGCTTCTCGGCGTGCACCAGCAGGTCGGCGAGCTTCTCGATCGCCTCGGGGTCGCCGGCCGAGCGGGTCGAGGCGCGGTAGGCGCCGGACTGCGGCACGCGGGCCTTGGCCGCGGGCACCTTGGCGTCCAGAACGTCACGCGGGATCTCCAGGAAGGAGGGACCGGGCGCGCCGTGGAAGCACTCGCGGAACGCCATGGACACCATGTCGGCGGCGCGCGCCGTGTCCGGCACGGTCGCCGCGAACTTGGTGATGGGGTTCATCATGTCGACGTGCGGCAGGTCCTGGAGGGACCCCATCTTGTGCTGGGTGAGAGCCCCCTGACCGCCGATCAGCAGCATGGGGGACTCCGCGCGGAAGGCGTTGGCGACACCGGTGACGGCGTCGGTCGTCCCCGGGCCCGCGGTGACCACCGCGCAGCCGGGCTTGCCGGTGATGCGCGCGTAGCCGTCGGCGGCGTGGGCGGCGACCTGTTCGTGGCGTACGTCGACGACCTCGATGCCCTCGTCGACGCAGCCGTCGTAGATGTCGATGATGTGGCCGCCGCACAGCGTGTAGATGCGGTCGACCCCCTCGGCCTTCAGCGCCTTGGCTACGAGATGACCACCGGAAATCACGTCCTGGGTGTCGTCGGGCATGGCGAAGTCCTGTCCCTTCGTAGGGGGTTGGAACGGCTCGCGGTACATTGCATACAGTCGACGAATACTGTATGAAGCTTGTTATCCCGCATCCGATGGGTGGTGTCCAGGGGGCGTGCGGCACTTTTAGACAGGAGCCGAAAGTGGACCTGTACGAACACCAGGCAAGGGAACTCTTCGAGGAACACGGCATCTTGGTGCCGCGGGCCGAGGTCACCGGCTCGCCCGCGGAGGCACGTGACATCGCACGCCGGCTCGGCGGTCGTGTCGTGGTCAAGGCCCAGGTGAAGACCGGTGGCCGTGGCAAGGCGGGCGGGGTGAGACTTGCCGCCGATCCCGCCGCCGCCGAGCTCACCGCCCGTCAGATCCTGGGCATGGACATCAAGAGCCACACCGTCGGCAAGGTGATGCTGGCTCAACCCGTCGACTTTGAGGCCGAGTTCTACGTCTCCTATGTACTCGACCGCGCGGCGGGCCGCTTCCTCGCCATCGCCTCCGCCGAGGGAGGCATGGACATCGAGGAGGTCGCCGCAACCCGCCCCGCGGCCGTGGCCCGCATCCCCGTCGACCCGGCCGAGGGCGTCACCTCGGCGAAGGCCGGCGAGATCGCCGAGGCGGCCGGGCTGCCACCGCAGACCGTCGACGTCCTCATACGTCTCTGGGACGTCCTGGTCCGCGAGGACGCCCTGCTCGTCGAGGTGAATCCGCTCGTCCGCACCCGGAAGGGGCAGATCCTCGCCCTCGACGGCAAGGTCACCCTCGACGACAACGCCCGGTTCCGGCAGGTGCGATGGGGGGCAGACGGCAGAGCGCACGACGACGACCTCGAGGCCGCCGCAGCCGCCAAGGGCCTCAACTACGTCAAGCTCGACGGCGAGGTCGGCATCATCGGCAACGGCGCCGGACTCGTCATGTCGACCCTGGACGTGGTCGCGGGCTGCGGCGCACGCCCCGCCAACTTCCTCGACATCGGCGGCGGAGCGAGCGCCCAGGTCATGGCCGACGGACTGTCGCTGATCCTCTCCGACCCGGATGTGAAGTCCGTCTTCGTCAATGTCTTCGGCGGGATCACCGCCTGCGACGCGGTCGCCGACGGCATCGTCCGGGCCCTGAACACCGTCCGCCTCACCAAACCGCTCGTCGTGCGCCTCGACGGCAACAACGCGGCCAGAGGCCGGGCCGTCCTCGACGAGCACGCACATCCGCTGGTCCAACAGGTCACCACCATGGACGGCGCCGCCCGCCGCGCCGCCGAACTCGCCACCGCGGCCTGAGGAGAGGGAACGCCATGGCCATCTACCTCACCAAGGAGAGCAAGGTCCTCGTCCAGGGCATGACCGGCGGCGAGGGCATGAAGCACACCCGGCGCATGCTCGCGGCCGGCACGAACGTCGTCGGCGGTGTCAATCCGCGCAAGGCGGGCCGCACGGTCGACTTCGACGTCCCCCAGTGCCTTAAGGGCCTGGGAGGTGCCCCCAGTGCCGTGCCGGTCTTCGGTTCGGTCGCCGACGGCATGCGTGCGACCGGAGCGGACGTCACCGTCGTCTTCGTGCCGCCCGCCTTCGCCGAGGCGGCCGTCGTCGAAGCCGCCGACGCGGGCATCGGCCTCGCGGTCGTCATCACCGAGGGCATCCCCGTCCACGACTCCGTCGCCTTCACCGCGTACGCCAAGGAGCAGGGCACCCGTGTCGTCGGACCCAACTGCCCGGGCATCATCACCCCCGGCCAGTCCAACGCGGGCATCATCCCGGCCGACATCACCAAGCCGGGCCGTATCGGCCTGGTCTCCAAGTCGGGCACGCTGACGTACCAGCTCATGTACGAACTGCGCGACATCGGCTTCTCCACGTGCGTCGGTATCGGCGGCGACCCGGTCGTCGGCACCACGCACATCGACTGCCTCGCCGCCTTCCAGGACGACCCCGACACCGAACTGATCGTCCTCATCGGCGAGATCGGAGGCGACGCGGAGGAACGCGCGGCGGCGTACATCCGCGAGCACGTCACCAAGCCGGTCGTCGGCTACATCGCCGGGTTCACCGCACCCGAGGGCAAGACCATGGGCCACGCGGGCGCGATCGTGTCCGGCTCGTCCGGCACCGCACAGGCGAAGAAGGAGGCGCTGGAGGCGGTCGGTGTGAGGGTGGGAAGCACCCCGACCGAGACCGCGAAGCTCGTCCTCGCACGCCTGGAAGATCACGAACAGCACCCCACAGCTCACAACAGCAGCTGACATGAGCCCGCCCCCGACTGTGCACCGAGAGCGGAGCAACCCCATGGCACCCACCCTCACCCTCAAACCCGGCACATCCTGGCCCGATGCGTGGCGGCGCTGCCTCGCCGCCGCGCCCGAGGCCTTCCGCGACGACCGGATCCTCAACCTCTGGAACTGCGGCTGGCAGGCCGACGGCAGGGTCCTGCCCGCCGCCAGCCCGGTCGACGGCAGCCCCATCGCCGGTCCGCCGCGCCTGGACGGGGCCACCGCCCGTCAGGCCGTGCGCGCCGCCCTCGACCAGCACCGCGCCTGGCGTCACGTCCCCCTGCCGGAGCGCGGGGCCCGCGTCGCCGCCACGCTCGACGCCCTCGCCGAACACCGCCGGCTGCTCGCGCTCCTGCTCGTCTGGGAGATCGGCAAGCCCTGGCGGCTCGCCCTGGCGGACGTCGACCGGGCCATCGACGGGGTCCGCTGGTACGTCGACGGCATCGAACCGATGCTCGCCGGACGGGCCCCGCTCGACGGCCCGGTTTCCAACATCGCCAGCTGGAACTACCCGATGAGCGTGCTCGTTCACGCATTACTGGTACAGGCATTGGCAGGCAACGCGGTCATCGCCAAGACCCCGACCGACGGCGGCGCCGCCTGTCTGACCCTGGCCAGCGCTCTCGCCGCGCGCGAGGGGATTCCCGTGACCCTCGTCAGCGGCAGCGGAGGCGAGCTGTCCCAGGCGCTGGTGCGGGCGCCCGAGATCGGCTGCGTCTCCTTCGTCGGCGGCCGCGACACCGGCGCCGCGGTGGCCACGGCCGTCGCCGACCTCGGCAAACGACACGTACTCGAACAGGAAGGACTCAACACCTGGGGCATCTGGAACTACTCCGACTGGGACGCGCTCACCGCGCTGGTCCCCAAGCTCTTCGACTACGGCAAGCAGCGCTGCACGGCGTACCCGCGTTTCGTCGTCCAGCGGCACCTGTTCGACGCGTTCCTGGCGGCCTACCTCCCGGCGGTCCGCGAGGTCAGTGTCGGCCACCCGCTCGCCGTCGAGAAGCCCGACGACCCGTATGCCGAGCTGGACTTCGGGCCGGTGATCAACGCCGCCAAGGCGAAGGAGCTCCAGGACCAGGTCGCCGAGGCGATCGAGCGAGGCGCCGTGCCCCTGCACCGCGGCAGCCCGGCCGACGCCCGCTTCCTGCCCGGCCAGGACACCTCGGCCTACGTCCAGCCGGTCACGCTCCTCAACCCGCCCGCGTCCTCTCCGCTGCACCACGCGGAGCCGTTCGGCCCGGTCGACACCATCGTCCTGGTCGACACGGAGGCGGAGCTGCTCGCGGCGATGAACGCCTCGAACGGCGCGCTCGTGGCCACGCTGTCCACGGACGACCGGGCGACCTACGAGCGGCTCGCCCCGCACATCCGCGCCTTCAAGGTCGGCCACGGCCGGCCCCGTTCCCGCGGTGACCGCGACGAGCTCTTCGGCGGGCTCGGCGCGTCCTGGCGCGGCGCGTTCGTCGGCGGCGAGTTGCTGGTGCGCGCGGTGACGCGGGGACCGGCGGGGGAGCGGCTGCCGGGCAACTTCCCGGAGTACCAGCTGTTGCCGTGAGAAGGAGCCGCTGTCCACGACGCCGGTTCGCCATGCGGTCCCACCCCGTGGGCGCCGGCGTCGCACATCGCCGCGGCCTCGGCTCAGCGGACCCCTGAGCCGAGGCCGCGGCCGATCGTCCGCCGCCGTCAGCCGATCCCCTGCCGGTCCGGACGCAAGGCGAACGCGCGGTCCGCGGGGGACGCTTCGGCCTGGTCGACCGCCTGGCGGAGCAGTTCGCGGTGGCGCAGCAGCGGCTCACGCCGCTCCGCCGGCACGAGCAGCAGCAGGTCGTCCAGTCCTGCCAGCATGCGCCGGGAGACCTGCGGGCTCCCGATGGCGCACCCCCGCACCTCGGTGAACCCCAGGTCCACCAACTCGGTCCACCCCGGCACGGGCTGCACCAGCCGCACCGCACCGGCCCGGTCCCGGTGCAGGGCGGCGTCCAGTGGGCGTCGGCTCAGCGACGCCAGGAACTGGATGACGCGGTCCAGTGCCTGTACGGCGGTGGTCGGATCGTTGATCGCGGGCGACAGGGCGCGCAGCGCGATGTCGGACAACTGGCGCAGTCCGAAACCGAGGTCCTGGTGGTAGGTCCGCTCCACCCCGACCGAGGCCGTGTAGCGCAGCGCCCCGCGCGGCGGGGCCGGACCGCCGTGGACGGCCAGCACGGGTGTACCGGGCACCACGAAGTCACCGATCCGCGGGATCAGCCGCAGCACCACCCCGTGCTTGCGCGCCACCCGCACCAACCGCGCGATGTGCACGTCACGCAGCACACCCGCCCGGCCCTCGTGCGGAACCCACGCGGTCGCGGGACCGAGCGGGGCGGGGTCGTGCCCCTCGTGAGCGCCCGGCGGCACGGGCATGGAGGCCGCCACCCGGAAGGACTCCGTGGCGATCCGCGCGATGACATGGCTGATCCGCATCAGCCGCAGGGTGGTGTTCACGTACAGCACGAAGAGGAACAGGCTCAGCGCGACCATGCAGAGGGTGAGCACCGACTGCACCAGCGGCACCGATGTCACGGCGCGGGGATCGTCGGCGGTGTCGAAGGAGGTCAGGACCAGCAGGGTGAGTACGAAGGTCGCCAAGAACACCGCGAAGGTCGCCTTGGTGATCCGGCTCCGCACGAAGAGCCGCACCACGCGGGGGGTGAACTGCCCGCTCGCCATCTGCACGGCCACCAGCGAGATGCTGAAGACCACACCGATGAAGGTCATCATCGCCGAGCCGACCGCGGTCACGACGGCCTTCGCGTCGTCCGCGAACCGCAGCAGCTCGTCCAGGGTCTCGTAGTCGCCGTCCTCGCGGAGCGCGTCGACGATGACCGTGTCGAGCACCTGCGCCCCCACCCAGACGACGAAGACGCTCGCCATGGCCAGGGTGGGAGCGAACCAGAACGTGTCCCGCAGATGCTCCCTGAGCGGCGACAGCGCACGAGGGCGGCGACCCGGAGCGGGGCTCTGCGTAACCATCCAGTCACTCATGGTGTGACCCTAGGGGTATCGGGCCGCGAGGTCCCGGACCCCCGCCAGACGGACGGAAACGCAGGTGAAAGGCACTCCGAAACCTTGGTATTGTTGTCCATGTCGCCGCGGGGAACACCCCTGGCAAGGCGGCGAACACCTGGTCCGGGTGGCGGAATGGCAGACGCGCTAGCTTGAGGTGCTAGTGCCCTTTATCGGGCGTGGGGGTTCAAGTCCCCCCTCGGACACAGACCAGCTCGGGCGGGTCGAGGTTCTCCTCGACCCGCCCGAGCTGTTGTGCGTGGGCCCCCGGCGCCGAAGCCTCGGAAGGGGGCGATCGCTCAGTCCCGATATCCCCGCAACTTGCGGTACAGCGTCGCCCGGCCGATCCCCAGCGCGGCCGCCGCCCGCGCCTTGTTGCCGCCGTGGCGGCGCAGTGCCTCCAGGATCGCGTCGCGCTCGGCGTGTTCCATCGGGCTGAGGGGCCGCGCGGCCGGTCCTTCGCGCACCGGGTCCGGGAGTTCGGCCCGGCGGACCGGCCCGGACATCCGCCGCTGCTCCGCCAGGGCGCGGACGACATGGGCCAGCTCGGTGACGTTGCCGGGCCAGGGATACAGCTCGAGTGCGCGCAAGGCGTCCAGGGTCCAGGTGAGCGGGGGCTGTCCGGGCACCGGCCGTGGCGCCAGGACCGACAGCAGCTCCCGGATGTCCTCGGGGCGTTCCCGCAGCGGTGGCAGGGTCACCGAGCGGGCGGACAGCTTGTCCAGGAGGCGCTGGAGGCAGGGGCCGGCCTGGGTGCCGGGTGTGTAGGTGACCAGTACGCGGGTGTCAGGGCGGGTGTCGAGCAAAGAGTTGAGCGCCGCCACGCCCGGCTGTGCGAGGCGCTCGGCGTGCCGCAGCAGGAGAGGGCGGTCGGCCGGCCACGTGGCCAGGGTCTCGTCGAGCCCGGTGTCCCGCGCCGCGTCGGCGACCCGGACGGCGCCTTCGCCGAGCAGGCCGGGCGGACCAAGCGGGCCGGGTGGGCCGGGCAGCCCCAGCAGTTCCCGGGCCAGCGCGGACTTGCCGGTTCCGCGCTCGCCGGTCAGCAGCAGCGGCTCCGGGGAACGCGCCAGTTCGACCGCACGCGCGACCGCGTGCCGCCAGGGGAGCGAGGAACCGGTGAGAGTGACGGGAGAGCGGGGCGAGGCCGACGTCGACGGCGGGGAATCGCCGAGCTGTTCCAGGGTGGCGACGATCCCTAGGACCGTACCGTCGTCGAGATGCACGGGCGTGACCCGGGCGGTGCATCCGGTGTCCTCGGTCACGGCCGCCGCGTCCACGGCGTCCCCACGCCGCGCGCTCACCGCCGTTCGCTCCAGTGCCGCGAGCGCCCCGGGTGTCAGCAGTCGCCGCGCGGCATCGGTGACCAGCCGGTTGCGGCCGTCCAGGGCGACCACGGCCGGGTCCGCCCCGCACGCCGTGCCGGCCGCTGCCCGCAGATACGCGTCCAGCAGCACCCGCTCGGCCCGGCCCGCCCGCGTGCGCAGTTCCGTCTCGACCGCGACCGCGGCGGCCTCGGCGAGTGCCGCCTGCGGATGGGGCGAGCGGGTCGGGGACAGTCGTGCCGCCACGGTCACCGTGCCGAGTACCTGGGCACCTTCCGGGTCGAGCACCGGGACGGACACCGCGGACACGTCCTGCCACCGGTCGAGGAAGTGCTCCGGCCCGTGCATCTCGGCCCGGCGCCGGGTGCGCAGCGCGAGAGCCGCGCTGTTGTCGCCGACTTCCGGCTCCGACAGCACGGGGCAGGTGTCGAGCCCCGGCAGGTTCCCCGCCGTCCACAGCACACGCAGCCGCTCGTCGGTCAGCACGAGGAGGGACCGGCCGGCGCCGAGGGCCGGGACGATGCGGTCGAGCACCGGTCGGGCCGCCCCGAGCAGCGCCGACTCCACCGGCCGCGGCGGACGGACCGCCGGTTCCTCCAAATCGTGCGGCACCCCGAAGAACCGCGCCCGACGCCACGCCGCCGCGACCTCCTCCGGCACCCCGTCGGGCAACGGGCGCCCCGTCAGAAAGCGTTCACGGGCGACGTACAGCGAGGGGAGGGCGGTGGCGGCGGAGGTGTGCTCTGTGGTGGTCACGACATGTCCACCGTATCGGGTTCCGTTGAACGGACAACAACTGCCGTGTCCGGAACGTCCGGCCCACACGATGTCTCGTAATGAGACACCCGCCTCCCGCCGATCCCCTCCATGATCATGAATGGCCGAAGTCCGATTCCCCCCCCGCAGGAGCGCCCCGTGTCCACCGTCGTCGAGACCGACGTCCTGATCGTGGGCAGCGGCCCGGCCGGTGCCTCGGCCGCGCTCGCCCTGAGCACCTACGGCGTGCCCAACCTCGTGGTGACCCGCTACGCGAGCCTCGCCGACACACCCCGCGCGCACATCACCAACCAGCGCACCATGGAGGTGCTGCGCGACCTCGGCGTGGAGCAGGAGGTCGTCGCGCGGGCGACCCCTCAGCACCTGATGGGGAACACGACCTTCTGCACCAGCCTGGCGGGCGAGGAACTGGGCCGGGTGCGCTCCTGGGGCAACGACCCGCTCGTCCAGGCGGAACACGAACTCGCCGGCCCCACCCGCATGTGCGACATGCCGCAGCACCTCATGGAGCCGGTGCTCGTGGACGCGGCCGTCGCCCGTGGTACCCGGCTGCGTTTCGAGACCGAGTACCTGTCCCACACCCAGGACGCGGACGGCGTCACGGCCACCGTCCGCGACCGGCTGCGCGGGGACACGTACGAGATCCGCGCCAAGTACCTGATCGGAGCCGACGGTGGCCGGTCGAAGGTCGCCGCGGACGCCGGGCTGCCGATGGGCGGCCAGATGGGCGTGGCCGGCAGCGTCAACATCGTCTTCGAGGCGGACCTGACGAAGTACACCGCCCACCGTCCTTCCACTCTGTACTGGGTCCTCGCCCCCGGCGCGACGGTCGGCGGTATCGGAGCCGGTCTGGTGCGCTGCGTCCGGCCCTGGAACGAGTGGCTGATCGTGTGGGGGTACGACGTCAGCGCGGGCGCCCCCGATCTGACCACCGCGTACGCGGAATCCGTCGTCCGAAAGCTCCTCGGCGACGACGACATCCCCGTGACCATCAAGTCGTCCTCCGCCTGGACCGTCAACGAGATGTACGCGGAGAGGTACGCGAGCGGCCGTGTCTTCTGTGCCGGAGACGCCGTGCACCGCCACCCGCCGTCCAACGGCCTCGGCTCCAACACCTCCATCCAGGATGCCTACAACCTGGCCTGGAAGCTCAAGCTCGTCCTCGACGGCACCGCCGCACCGGCCCTGCTGGACTCCTACACCGCCGAGCGCGCCCCGGTCGGGCGGCAGATCGTCACCCGCGCCAACCAGTCCATCCGCGAGACCGCCCCGGTCTTCGAGGCCCTCGACGGGCTCTCCCCACAGACCCCCGAACAGCTGTGGGCCAACATCGCCGCCCGCAAGGACGCGACCGAGGCGGCGGAGAAGCAGCGTGCCGCGCTGCGCGAGGCGATCGCCTTCAAGGTGTACGAGTTCAACGCGCACGGCGTCGACCTCAACCAGCGCTATCCCGCCGAGGACTCCTGCGCGATCGTCCCGGACGGCACGCCCGACCCCGGCTTCGCCCGCGACCCCGAGCTGCACCACCAGCCGTCCTCCCGCCCCGGCGCCCGGATCCCGCACGCCTGGATCACCTCCGGCACCCGCACGCTGTCCACCCTCGACACGGTCGGCCGGGGCCGCTTCACGCTGCTGACCGGCATCGGGGGAGAGGACTGGGTGCGCGCGGCCGAGGCCCAGGACATCGAGATCGCCACCGTGGTGATCGGCCCCGGGCAGCAGTACGAGGACCCGTACGGCGACTGGGCGCGGCTGCGTGAGATCACGGACACCGGCGCCCTCCTCGTACGCCCGGACGGCTTTGTCGCCTTCCGGCACGCGTCCGCCGCTCCGGACGCCGGAGAGCTGCTCGCGGACGCGCTGCGGCGGATCCTCGGTCACGCCTGAACGCGCAATCATGGAGGAAGCGGACACCTCATGGGGTAGCGGATGCCTCATGAGGAAGCGGACGTCGACGAAGAGGAGCCGACATGACCACCGACGCGACGGGGACCGGCGTCACCGAGCAGGCCCTCTCCAGTCTCCGCGCGACCGCCGACCCGCGGCTGCGCGAGCTGCTCACCGGACTCGTCCGCCATCTGCACGACTTCGCGCGGGAGACCCGGCTCACGCAGGAGGAGTGGGAGCGGGCGATCTCCTTTCTGACCGCGACCGGGCAGGCCTGCACCGACACCCGGCAGGAGTTCATCCTGCTGTCGGACGTGCTCGGCCTGTCCATGCTCGTGGAGACGGTCAACGCCGACCGTGCGCCCGGCGCCACCGAGTCGACCGTGCTGGGTCCCTTCCATATGACCGAGTCGCCGGTCCGTGAACTCGGCGCCGACATCGACCTGGTGGGCGGCGGCGAGACATGCGTGGTCAGCGGCCGGGTGCTGGCGCGGGACGGCACGCCGCTGCCCGGCGCCGTCGTCGACGTCTGGCAGGCCGACGACAAGGGCTACTACGACGTCCAGCAGCCCGGCGTCCAGCCCGCGGGCAACGGGCGCGGGCTGTTCACCGCCGACGCCGAGGGCCGCTTCTGGTTCCGCACCTGTGTTCCCGCCGCGTACCCCATCCCCACCGACGGTCCGGTCGGCGGTCTGCTGCACGCGACCGGTCGGCACCCCTACCGTCCCGCGCACATCCACTTCATCGCCACGGCCGAGGGACACACGCCCGTCACCACTCACATCTTCGTGGCGGGCGGGGAGTACCTGGACACCGACGCGGTGTTCGCCGTGAAGCGGAGCCTGGTCAAGGACTTCGCGGAGACCGACGACCCCTCCCTGGCCGCGGAGTTCGGCGTGGCGAACCCGTTCCGGCTCGCCCGCTTCGATCTCGTCCTGGAGCCCGCCGTATGACGTTCCAGAGCGAGTTCTCGTACGAGACGCGACCCGTGCGGGTCGTCTTCCGGCCCGGCGCTGCCGTCACCGCGACCCCGGACGAGGCCGCGCGCCTGGGCCTGCGGCGCCTGCTCGTGGTGTGCGGCAGCAGGGGCGAGCCGGTCGCCCGGGCGGTGGCGGACGCGCTCGGCGACACCTGCGCGGGAGTGCACGCCGAGGCCCGGATGCACGTACCCGCCGAGGACGCCGATCGGGCCGTCGCGGTGGCGCGAGCGGCGGGGGCGGACGGGTGCGTCGCGGTCGGCGGAGGCTCCGCGATCGGGCTCGGCAAGGCCATCGCCCTGCGCACCGGGCTGCCGTTGATCGCCGTACCGTCGACCTATTCGGGCTCCGAGATGACGCCGGTCTGGGGCCTGACCGAGCAGGGCGCCAAACGCACCGGCCGCGACCCGGTCGTCCAGCCCCGCAGCGTCGTCTACGACCCCCGCCTCACCCTCTCCCTCCCCGTGCCGCTGACCGTGACCAGCGGCGTCAACGCGCTCGCCCACGCAGTCGAGGCGCTGTACGCCCCGGACGCCTCGCCGTTGGTCTCGGTCATGGCCGAGGAGGGCGTACGGGCGATGGCCGGGGCACTGCCGCACCTGGCCGCCGACCCGCGGGACCTGGACGCACGCAGCCGGGCGCTCTACGCGGCGTGGCTGTGCGGCGCGTGCCTCGGCGCGACGACGATGGGGCTGCACCACAAGATGTGCCATGTGCTGGGCGGCTCCTTCGGGCTGCCGCACGCCGAGACGCACACCGTGGTGCTGCCGTACGCCCTGGCCCACAACGCCCCCGCCGCCCCGCAGGCGTTGACGGTCCTGGAGCGGGCCCTGGGCACCGACGACGTTCCGCGCGCCCTGTGGGAGCTGGCCGGACGCCTCGGCGCGCCCCGCTCCCTCGCCGAACTCGGCCTCACGGAAGCCGACCTGGCACCGGCGGCGGCCCGGGTCGCGGGCGAGCCGTACGCCAACCCGCGCCCGGTGACTGGGGACGGGGCCCTGGCCGTGCTGCGGGCGGCGTACGGGGGAGGACCGCCGACCGCCTAGAGCCGGTGGGAAACCGGGTGCGGGCTGTCGGTCCCGTGGTGTGTGATCGGGACATGGCGATTGTCTTGGGCGAGCCGGGAGTCGGCGGGCTGAGCGAGGCCGTTTGCGTGCTGCGGGACTGGCAGTACGAGGGGGCGCCGGCGCAGCTGCATCCGGGCGACCTGGGCTGGTTCTGGCGGTCGGGTGCGCAAGCGACCGCCGCGGCGGTCAGGACGTGGAGTCGTGACGGACGGATTCTCGCCGTCGGTCTGTTGGACGGCCCCGGGCTGCTGAGGCTGACGATCGAGCCCGCCGCCCATCGGGACGAGGAACTGGCACGGCAGCTGGTCGCGGATGTGACCGATCCGGAACGCGGTGTACTGTCCGCTGGGAAGGTGAACGTCGAGGCCCCGATGGGCGCACTGGTCCAGGACCTGTTGTCCGAGCACAGCTGGAACACCGACGAGCCGTGGACCCCGCTGCGCCGCGACCTCACGGAGCCGGTGAAGGACCCGGGCGTACGGATCGAGGTGGCCGGGCCGGAGCGAGCACATGTCCGGGCGGCCGTGCAGCGGGCGTCGTTCGACGGGTCGAGGTTCACGCACGGGCACTGGCACGCGATGGCGGCCGGACTGCCGTACGCCGATGCCCGGTGTCTCGTCGCCCACGACGACCGGGGCGACGCGGTGGCGGCGGTCACGGTGTGGTCCGCCGGCCCGGGGAGGCCGGGGCTGGTCGAACCGATGGGCGTGCACAAGGAACATCGCGGTCAGGGCTATGGCAAGGCGATCACCGTCGCCGCTGCGGCCGCCCTCCAGGAACTGGGCTCTTCGAGCGCGCTCGTCTGCACCCCGAGTTCCAACGTCGGCGCCGTCGCCACGTACAAGGCAGCCGGCTTCCGTCAACGCCCCGAGGTCCGGGACCTGTACCGTCCCGCCCAGGCCCTGGCCGGAAGTGACCGGGAGCCGCCATGACGGCCGACTGAGGCCAAGTCCGCCCCCGCAGCCGGACTTCGCGGACAGAAGGTGACCGCAAGGGTTCCTACGGTCGGGGCATGACGCAGACGCAGAAGATCCTTGTCACCGGTGCCACCGGAACCGTCGGCCGCCAGGTGGTCGCCGAACTGCTCGCCCGCGGCCACGCGGTCCGTGCTCTCACGCGGGACGCCGCGAAGGCCGTCTTCCCGGACGGCGTCGAGGTCGTCGAGGGCGACCTGACGGACCCGGGCAGCCTGGTACCCGCCCTGGAGGGGATCACCGGACTCCACCTGATCACCTTCGGCGGAGCCGCCTTCACCCCGTTGGAGACCGGCCCCAGCATCCTGGAACTGGCCCGCTCGGCCGGTGTCCGCCGGATCACCGTGCTGCACGGCGGCGGTCCCACCCCGCTGGAGGACGCCGTGCGCGGCGACGACGGAGTGAGCTGGACCGTCCTCATGCCCGTCGAGTTCATGGCCAACGCCCTGGAGTGGGCGGACGGCATCCAGTCGGCGGGCGAGGTACGGGAGCCGTTCGTCGCACGGCTGAGTGCCATGGTCCACGAGGGCGACATCGGCGCCGTTGCCGCGGTCGCGCTCACGGAGGAGGGCCACGCGGGCCAGGAGTACGTGATCACCGGCCCCGAAGTGCTCACCGTCGGCGACAAGGTGAAGGCCGTCGCCGCCGCGGCCGGCCGGGAGATCGCCCTGGTCGAGCTGACCGAGGAGCAGGCCGTCGCCCAGTGGCGGGCGGCGTACCTCCCCGAGGACGTGATCGGCTTCCTTCTCGAGGCGTACGGGAACACCCCGGAGGTGGGCCGTACGGTGTCCGGCACCGTCGAGAAGGTCACCGGCCGCCCGGCCCGCACCTTCGCCCAGTGGGCCGGTGAACACGCCGACGCCTTCCGGAAACGGGACTGACTGTCTCGTCGTGACTGTCTCGTCCCGACTGTCTCGTATTGAGACACCCGTCCCAGAGCTCGCTGCGGCACGATCGAAAAGGGGGGTGTGACCGCAACAGGGTGCGGCCGTCGGCGTGCGCTGAACCGCCGTGCGTACGGCCGTGCCACCTGATGAAAGGTGAACATCATGGCCCTCGCACTGCTCCGGCGCCGGCGGCTCAAGGGCGCCTCCGCCGCGGCGGCGGGCCTCGCGCTCCCCCTTCCGTCCGGCGCGGGTGCCGTGGCCCGTGAGGTCGTGGACCCGATGGGCTCGCCCCTGGCGGCGGCGGACGTCACCGTCACCGCCCTGGACACCCACCGGGTGGCCGCCCGCGGGACGACCGACCCGTACGGCTACTTCCTCGCCGCGCTGCCGCCCGGCCGGTACAGCCTGATGGTCGCGGCGGAGGGCCTGCGGCCGCACCGCGAGACGATCGAGGTCGGCACGGGCACGACGCCCACCGAGCGCGTCTGGCTGCAGCCGGCGGAGGCGCTCCAGCTGCCGTCGCCCGGAACGTGGCTCTTCGACCCGCCGCACACGGCGATCCGGTTCATCGCCAAGCACGTCGGCATGGCGAATGTCCACGGCCGATTCGAACGCTTCGACGGCGGTATCCAGATCTCCCAGGACATGACCGACTCCCGGGTGTCCGTCCGTATCGACGCCTCCAGCATCACCACCGGCAACACCACCCGCGACAACCATCTGCGGTCCGCCGACTTCCTCGACGTCGAACGCTTCCCGTACATCGACTTCAACAGCACCCGCTTCGCCTATCGCGGCGGCAGCAAGTGGTCACTGCTCGGCTCCCTCACGATGCATGGCGTGAGCCGCTCCGTCTCGCTCGACACGACGTATCTCGGCACGGTGAACGGCGGCTACGGGCAGGAGCTGCGGTGCGCGGCCCTGGCGACGGCGGAACTGCACCGCGAGGACTACACCCTGAACTGGCGCACGATGCTGGCCCGGGGCATCGCGGTGGTCGGGCCGACGGTCCAACTGGAGCTGGACGTACAGGCGATGTACCGGACCCACGACACCCCGACCCCGCCGGAATAATCCCTGGCCCGATTCCACCCGCCCTCCCTACACTCACGGAGTACCCGGCGCCGCCCACGACGTGAGCGGCGTGCGCCGTCGTGACGAAACGAAGGGAGACCGCCATGCGTGACCACACCGCTGTCGCCGTCTCCCTGCCGCGCTACGAGGTGATCCTCGTGTCCTCGTCGCTCCGGTGCCCGCTGCGCGGCCGGCGCCGGATGACCGGGACGAACGCCTGAGAAGCGCTTCCCTCGGCCTGCTGACTCAGCGTCAGCAGGCCGGGACAAGCGTGTGTCACCACACCTGCCTTCGCCCGGAGATCGCGCTGCCCCCTTCCTGATCGCCTCGAAAGGCCATGGGCCGTGCGCACCCACCACAACCCGCTCGCCGTCGTCCGCAACCTCGGCATCCTCGCCCACGTCGACGCCGGCAAGACCACCGTCACCGAACGGATCCTGTTCGCCACCGGAACCACGCACAAGCGCGGCGAGGTCCACGACGGCACGACCGTCACGGACTTCGACCCGCAGGAGCGCGACCGGGGCATCACCATCTTCGCCGCGGCGGTGAGCTGCGCCTGGGACGGTCACCGGATCAACCTGATCGACACCCCGGGGCACGTCGACTTCGCCGACGAGGTGGAGCGCGCGCTGCGGGTGCTCGACGGTGCGGTGGCCGTGTTCGACGCGGTGGCCGGGGTGGAGCCGCAGAGCGAGTCGGTGTGGCGGCAGGCAGACCGGCACGGCGTACCGAGGATCGCGTTCGTCAACAAGATGGACCGTGCCGGAGCCGACCTCGACGCGGCCGTGGCATCGATCCGGGAGCGGCTGCACCCGGCGCCGCTGGTCGTGCAGCTGCCGGTCGGCGCGGAGGACGCCTTCACCGGCGTCGTCGACCTCGTACGCCTGCGCGCGCTGCTGTGGACCGACGGTGACGCCTGTGAGGAGGTGCCGGTCCCGGACGACCTCCGGGACGAAGCCCTGGCACGTCGCCGGGCGTTGGAGGAAGCCGTGGCGGAGCTCCATCCGGGCGCTCTGGAGGAGTTCTGCGACACGGGCACGCTCGGCGAGCGGACCCTCTCCTCGGCGCTGCGTGACCTGACGCGGGACGGCGACGGCGTGGTCGTGCTGTGCGGCTCCGCCTACCGCGACCGCGGTGTCGAGCCGCTGCTGGACGCGGTCGTGGCGTATCTGCCGTCGCCGCTGGACGTGCCGCCGATCCGGGGCACACACGGCGATGAACAGCGGGAACGGCCCGCCGACCCCGCGGCACCGCCGGCGGCCCTCGCCTTCAAGGTGCACGCCACCCCGACAGGCCGGCTGACCTACCTGCGGATCTACTCGGGAACGATCGAGAAGGGAGACACCCTGTGGGACGCGAGCGCGCGGCGCACCGAGCGGATCGGCCGGATCCTGCGCGTCCAGGCCGACCGGCACGCACCGCTGGACCGGGCGGTCGCGGGCGACATCGTCGCCGTCGTCGGGCTGAGGTCCGCCCGCGCCGGCTCGACCCTGTGCGCGCCGGACGCCCCGATCGTCCTGGAGCCTCCGGGCGTGCCCGAGCCGGTGGTCTCGGTCGCGGTGGAGTCCCGCCGTGCCGGTGAGACCGACCGGCTGGCGTCGGGGCTCGCACGGCTGACCGAGGAGGATCCCTCGCTGGTCGTGCGGACCGACCCGGAGACGGGGCAGACGGTGCTGTCAGGCATGGGTGAACTGCACCTGGAGGTGGCGGTGGAGAAGCTCCGGCGTGAGCTGGGGCTGGACGTCAACATCGGCCGCCCCCGGGTCAGTTACCGTGAGACGGTCGCCCGGGGCGTGTCCGGACTGGTGTTCCGGCACGTCAAGCAGGACGGCGGAGCGGGACAGTTCGCCCATGTCGTCCTCGACGTGGAGCCGTGCGACGACGGCTTCGCCTTCCGCTCGGCCGTCGTCGGCGGGCGCGTGCCGCAGGAGTACGTCCGGGCGGTCGAGGCCGGCTGCCGCGACGCCCTCACCGAAGGACCGCTCGGCGGTCACCCGGTGACCGGGCTGCGCGTCACGCTCACCGACGGGGCGACCCATGTGAAGGACTCCTCGGACACGGCGTTCCGCACGGCCGGCCGACTCGGCCTCCGCGAGGCCCTGCGCGCCTGCGCGATGGTCCTGCTGGAGCCGGTCGTCGAGGTCACGGTCACCGTGCCCGAGGACGCGGTCGGCGGCGTCCTCGGCGACCTCGCCGCCCGGCGCGGCCGGGTGAGCGGCTCGGTCACCCGGGCGAGCGCGGCGGTCGTCACCGCCACGGTGCCGCTGGCCGAACTGTTCGGCTACGCGACCCGGTTGCGCAGCCGCACCCAGGGGCGTGGCACGTTCACGGCCCGGCCGACCGGTTATGCGCCGGCGCCGGTCGCGACCCCGGTGCGGTGACGCCCGGTCAGGCCCGTCCTCTTCCTGCGCCGGAAGGGGACGGACCGATTCGGCGCGGGGTCCGCCCCTACGCCTGAACGGCGGCCGTCGCGGCGCTTCCCCCCGCTCCGGCGCCCGGTACCGGTCCGGTGAGGTCCGGGTCGCCGAACTCCGCGCGCAGTGCCTGGAAAGCGGTCACCTTGTCCTCACCGAAGCGGCGGACGTGGGCGCCGTATTCGTCGGGGGAGAGGAACACCGACGGCCTGGACTTGGTGTGGAACTTGTCCGCGTACATCACCAGCCTCTCCTCCTCCGTCACCGCCAGGTAGTCGGCGGGAGGGAGGGGCAGGCCCTGGCTCTCGATGTCGTGCCGCGTGAGTCCCACTCCGGTGTGGTGGGAGCAGAAGCGGCGGAGGGTCTCGGGGAAGCCCTCCGCTTCGAGGATCTCGTGGCCGAGCAGGCCGTGCCGGATGTAGTTCTCGTGGTCCAGGCGACCGTCGTTCCCGTAGAGGCGGTAGACGCCGATGTCATGGAGGAGGCAGCCGGCGCGGACCAGTTCGGCGTCGAGGTGGGCGAGGTGGGGCGCGGAGAGCAGCTGCTCGGCGATTCCCCAGACGATCTCGCAGTGCGTGTGGACGAGCGTGAACGCCTCGGCGGTGGGCGCGTGCTTCTCGTGCAGCGCTCGGATCTCTGCGGGGCCCGGGATGCTCACCGGAGGAGCGTAACAACCGCCGATCCCGCCCGGTCGGCCAGTTCCCGATCCCGCGTGTTTCACGTGATCGGGTGATGCCGCGGAGCAGCGGGCACGGGCCGGCCGTGCGGACCGTTCGAGCTGGTGACGGGGACCTCTCGTCCATCGACACCACGGCAGCTGGAGCACATCATGGGACTGCACTTCCACCGCAACCCCGACGGCACGACGACCGGACGCAACGAGGCGAACGGCTTCACCGTGACGCATGCCGAAGAGGAAGAGGTCAAACGGCAGTTGTACGAGGACGCCGGGTGGGAGTACACGCCTCCACCCCCTCCGGTTCCGCCCGGGTTCCATCGGTTCTCCTTGGTGCACGACGAGTTCCGGGCCACCGGGTTCGGGGACGAGCGGTACGCGGGGCTGAGGGCGCGTCCGCCGGAGGGGTGTGTCCCGGTCGACTGGGGGTGCTTCGCCCTGGAGTGCGAGCGGCCGGGAAAGACGCTCATGGACGCGGTAGCCGCTACCGTCACGGAGGTTCGCCGGGAGCATGGGCTGGTGATGAACAGCCTGGGTGTGGAGAAGCCCCAGGAATGGTTCGACGCGGACAACAAGAACGGATACGCGGCGACGATCGTCGCGCACTTGGTGCTGATGGCCGCCGACCGCGCCCGACTGCTCGGGTACGGGCGAAAGGACGTGGTCCGGCTACTCGATGCCACGGGGATCGAGTAGCCGGTGGGATGGGTCAGCGCAGTGCGGCCGGCCCGGGTACGAAGTCCGGATCCACCTGCGCCGCCAGGTCCTCTCCCGTGCGCGCGTCCGCCCACGTCCGGACGTTGCGCAGGTGGAACTCCACGGCGTGCCGGTACAGCCGGTTCCAGTCGCGCGGGTGGGAGTCGACTGCCTCACGGAGGAGGGAGAGGGCGTGGATGTTGTGCGGCTCCAGCGATGCCAGGGGGTCCGGGCCCGACTCCGCGCGGCCCTGTTCCGCCGCGCGGACCCACGGTGAGTGCACCAGGTGCGTCAGGAGGTTGTCCCCTACCTCCTCCTTCAGGAAGAGAAGGTCCTCCTCGCAGGTCACCTTGTTGCCGACGACCGCTACGCGGATGCCGAACTCGCGGGCGTGGTCGCGGTACTGGCGGTAGACCGAGACACCTTTGCGGGTGGGCTCCGCCACCAGGAAGGTGAGGTCGAAGCGGGCGAACAGGCCGGAGGCGAAGGCGTCCGCGCCCGCCGTCATGTCGACCACGACGTATTCGCCGGGGCCGTCGAGCAGGTGGCCGAGGTACAGCTCGACCGCGCCGAGCTTGGAGTGGTAGCAGGCCACGCCCAGGTCGGACTCGTCGAACTCGCCCGTGACCATCAGAGGCACGCCGCCCGCGCGGCCGACGTGCCGGGTGTGCAGTTCGTCGTCGCCGAGCGGGCGGAGGAGGCGGGAGCCGCGTCCGGGCGGGGTCGTCTTGATCATCGCCTCGGCGGAGGTGATGCGGGGGTTCGTACCGCGCAGGCAGTCCTTGATCGAGGGCAGGTGGCCGCCCAGGGGAGGGGCGGACTTCTCCAGCCCGCCGAGTGCCTCGGCCAAGTGCTGGTTGATGTCGCCGTCGATGGCGAGGACCGGGGCGCCGGAGCGCGCGAGGTGGCGGGAGAAGAGTGCCGACAGCGTGGTCTTGCCGCTGCCGCCCTTGCCGACGAAGGCGATCCTCACGGCCGCTCCACCTTGTTGAAAATGGATGTCATGTGGCTAGGTTTAGGGAGTGATCGTCACCGCTGTCAAATCCCTTGGGCCGTTCGGGATCGCGTGATGCATATGCTGTGCAAGTGCGTGTTCAGAGCATCAAGAGTCCCCGCCGGTTCCTCACCGCCCTCGCCCTCGTCCCCTGCCTGGCCGGTTGCTTCGCCTCCCCGGGAGGCGAGTCCTCGTCGAACGGCGGGCAGTCGGGCTCCCGGCTGCGAGTCGCCCTCGCCTTCCCGCCCGCCGAGAACTTCTCGCCGTACGGAGCCGACGCCACGCTCCTCAGCCGCCTAGGCGTCACCGAGGGCCTGACCGCCCTTGACGCCAACGGCGCCGCGGCCCCCGCGCTCGCCGAGTCCTGGCGCCGCGAGAACGACCGCACCTGGCGGTTCACCCTGCGCGAGGCCACCTTCCAGGACGGCGCGGACGTCACCCCGTCCGCCGTGGCCGCGGCACTCACCCGCGCCACGAAGGCGAAGCCCGCGCCCGCCGCCCTCGCCGGCGTCTCACTCGACGCCAAGGCCGACGGCGACCGCGGCCTGCGTGTCACCACGGCCGCCGCCGACCCCGTCCTGCCCATGCGGCTGTCCAGCCCGAGCCTCGCGATCCTCTCCCCGAAGGCGTACGGCGAGAAGGCCAACCCCGACCCGGTCGGAACCGCCACCGGGCCCTTCGAGATCACCAAGGTCAACGGCGGCGGCTCCGCCACCCTCGACCGGTTCGACGACTACTGGGGCGGCCGCGCCCAGGCCTCCGGCATCGACGCCCGCTTCGTCAAGGACGGCACCGCACGCGCCAACGCGGTCCGCACCGGCGACGTCGACGTCGCCGAGGCGATACCCGTCGCCCAGGCCGCCACGCTCGACAAGGCGACCCTGAGGGAAGCCGGCACCACCCGCACCACCAGCCTGCAGCTCAACACCAGGACCGGCCCCTTCAAGGACCCGAAGCTGCGCGCCGCCGCGCGCGAGGCGGTCGACTCCTCCACCATCGTCAAGGGCGTCTTCGAGGGGTACGCCGACCCGGGCGCGGGCATCTACGGGCCCGCCGTCACCTGGGCCGAGAGCAAGCGGGTGAAGCCGGCCGGGCGCGCGGAGGCCACCGAGCCCGACGGCCGGCAGATCACCCTCGCCACCTACGACAACCGGCCCGAACTGCCCGAGACCGCCCAGGTGGTGCAACAGCAGCTGGAGAAGGCCGGCTTCAAGGTGAAGCTGGAGGTGCGCGAGTACTCACGGCTGGAGAGCGACGCCCTCGCCGGGAGGTTCGACGCCTTCATCGGCGCCCGCAACAGCCTCCTCGACACCGGCGACCCCGTCGGCGTCCTCGGCAGCGACTACACCTGCGACGGCAGTTACAACCTGGCCCTGCTCTGCGACAAGAACGTCGACCGGGCCGTCACCCGGGCCGACGGGACCGACGGCACCAGCGAGCGACAGGACGCCGCCATGGCCGCCGAGGCCGCGATCCTCGGTACGGACGCCGTCGTGCCGCTGGCCCACCAGCAGATCATCGCCGGCGTGTCCACCAAGGTCCAGGGCGTCGTCCTCGACCCGTACGAGCGGACCCTGGTGGGTGTGGGAACGCGTCGCTGAGCTCTCTCACGCGGGCAGCTTCACGTCGACCACACAGCTGATCTCGACCAACTGCCCGGGAAAGGTCAGCTCGGTGACGCCGAGGGCCGTGGCGACCGGGCGGTGGGTGCCGAAGTACGCCCGGTTGGCCTTCGCCACCACGTCGGCGTGGCGCACCAGGTCCACCGCGTACAGCGTCTGGGAGACGACCTGGTTGCGCGTGGCGCCGTAGTGGGCCAGGACTTTGTCGATGTTGACGTGGGTCAGCCGGAGCTGGGTGGCCACGTCGTCCTCGGGGCGGAAGCCGCCCGCCTCGTCGAACGCGAGCTGCCCGGAGACGTGGATCAGGTCGCCGGACCTGATGGCCTGCGCATAGCCGAAGTGGGTCTCGGCCGGGATGGCGTGGTCGTAGACATCGGGAGTCGTCACAGTTGCTGTCCTTCCGTTCCTTCCGCCGAGCACGCGCTCTCGTGCTCTCTTGCGGTTACTCGGGAACTGTAGGAGAGTGACCGCCGACCTGGAAGAACGCACTTTTCGGTGACTGGGGAACCAGATGGTGACCAAGCAGGAGTTGAGCGGTCTGCCCGCGGACGCGGATCTGCGGCGGGCGGACTCGCTGGCGCGCGAGATCTTCTCGGACGTCGCCAACAAGTGGGCGCTGCTGATCATCGAAGCTCTCGGTGAACGCACCCTGCGCTTCAGCGAGTTGCGCGACGAGGTCGAGGGCGTCAGCCACAAGATGCTCACCCAGAACCTGCGGATGCTGGAGCGCAACGGCCTGGTCGACCGGAAGGTGCACCCCACCGTGCCGCCGAAGGTCGAGTACACGCTCACCGAGCCGGGCCGGGCCCTGCGCGCCACCGTCGACCTTCTCTGCGGCTGGACCCACCGGTACCTCGGTCACATCGAGACGGCGCGGGGGCGGTTCGACGCCTGACCGGCCCGAGGCCGGCCCGGGGCGTCAGCTCGCGACCAGTTCCCGCACCTGCCGCCGCGCCGCGGTCTCCGCGACCCGCGAGGTCCGGTACAGCCACAGCACATCACGCCCGAACGACCACACCAGCAGGCCCAGGGCCAGGGCGGCGACCCCGAAGTTGCCCGCGTACGGCAGCAGATCGGCGCCCGCCACGAGCAGCAGCACGCCCTGGAGCGCGGCCACCGTCTTGCGGGCGGTGCTCGGCGGGAGGGCGGCGGTCAGCCAGGGCCAGACCCGCGCGGCGGCGACGAAGACGTAGCGCATACCGCCGATGAGCAGCACCCACGGGCCCAGCTCCATCGACACGTACACGCTCAGCACCAGGATCAGGAACGCGTCGACCTCCATGTCGAAGCGCGCGCCCAGCGCCGTCGAGGTACCGGTACGGCGGGCCACCTTGCCGTCGACGCCGTCCAGGATCAGGGCGATGGCCGTCAGACCGACGAACAGCGACACGGGCGGCGAGCTCTGGAAGGAGTCCGCGACCAGGGCGGTGACCCCGCCGACGAGGGTGGCACGGCCGAGGGTGACCCGGTTGGCCGCGCCGAAGGAGCGCAGCCGGGAGCGGTGCAGGGCCCGGGAGAGCACCGCCCAGGTGGCGAGGGCGAACGCGAGGCCGGTCAGCCAGCCCGCCGGGCCCATCCCGATCGCCGTACCGATCAGGGCGAGCAGAAGGACCTGCACTCCCGCCCCCAGGGCGGTCTCCTGCTGTACGAGCCTCGCGTCGTAAGTGTTGTTCAGGGCCACCGAACACCCTCCGGCCGTGTGACAGAGTCGATCAACGCCGCTACCTTGTGCGCGGCCTGTGCACCCCTCGGTACGCAAGCAGCTTCCCGATCGTTCAGGAGGACTTCGATGAAGCACACCGCACGGGCGTTCTGGATCGACTCGCCTGGGCGAGGCGAGATCCGGGACGTCACCCTGCCGGAGCCCGGCGCGGACGAGGTGCTGGTCCGCGCGCTGTACTCCGGAGTGAGCCGCGGCACGGAGACGCTCGTCTTCCGCGGCGGCGTGCCGGTCAGTCAGCACACGGCCATGCGGGCACCGTTCCAGGACGGCGACTTCCCGGGCCCCGTGAAGTACGGCTACCTCAGCGTCGGGGTGGTGGAGGAAGGGCCCGAGGACCTCGCCGGCCGTACGGTGTTCTGTCTCTATCCCCACCAGAGCCGCTACGTGGTCCCGGCCCATGCCGTCACGCCCGTACCGGACACCGTGCCGGCCGGACGGGCCGTGCTCGCCGGGACCGTGGAGACCGCCGTCAACGCCCTGTGGGACGCCGCGCCCCTGGTCGGCGACCGGATCGCCGTGGTCGGCGGCGGCATGGTCGGCTGCTCGGTGGCAGCCCTGCTCGCCCGCTTCCCCGGCGTCCGCGTCCAGCTGGTCGACGCGGACCCGTCCCGTGCCGCCATCGCCAAGGCGCTGGGCGTCGGCTTCGCCGCCCCCGCGGACGCCCTGGGCGAGTGCGACCTGGTCGTCCACGCCAGCGCCACCGAGCAGGGACTCGCCAGGTCCCTGGAACTCCTCACCGCCGAGGGGACCGTGCTCGAACTGAGCTGGTACGGCGACCGGCGGATCAGCCTGCCGCTCGGCGAGGCCTTCCACTCCCGGCGGCTCGTCATCCGCTCGAGCCAGGTGGGCACCGTCTCCCCGGCCCGCCCGAACCGCAGCTACGCCGACCGGCTCGCGGTCGCCCTCGACCTGCTCGCCGACCCGGCGCTCGACGCCCTCGTCACCGGAGAATCCGACTTCGAGGAGCTGCCGGACGTGCTGCCGAGGCTCGCCTCGGGCGAGATTCCCGCGCTGTGCCACCGCGTCCGCTACGACCGAGGCGAGTGACCCGTACGACGAGAGCGATAGGCGCATCGGCTGACGATTCGTTCCATCCGGTACGACATCGGTACGACAAGAGCGCCTGACCTGAGAAAAGAGGTAGCGGAGGCTGAACAGGGGAAGGCAAGGAGCCGTATTACCCGGCATCCCCGGCAGCCGACAGCGGGGGAGCAGACGCGCCGCACCTGGAGGGTCGTCCGTTGTTCAGCATCACCGTCCGCGATCACATCATGATCGCCCACAGCTTCCGTGGCGACGTCTTCGGACCGGCGCAGCGCCTGCACGGGGCCACGTTCCTTGTGGACGCCACGTTCCGGCGCGAACAGCTGGACGAGGACAACATCGTCGTCGACATCGGGCTGGCCACCCAGGAACTCGGAGCCGTTGTCAGCGAGCTGAACTACCGCAACCTCGACAACGAACCCGACTTCGCGGGGGTCAACACCTCCACGGAGTTCCTCGCCAAGGTCATCGCCGACCGGCTCGCCGAGCGCATCCACAAGGGGGCGCTCGGCGAGGGCGCCAAGGGCATCGCGGGCCTGTCCGTCACCCTGCACGAGTCGCACATCGCCTGGGCGAGTTACGAGCGTGCGCTGTGACCGACACGACCATCGAGCGGCCCGGCCAGACCGGACCGGCACGCCTGAACTACGTTCCGGTGCAGCACGCCACCCTGAAGAACGCCGAGATCATCCCCATGTCCCTGCGCACCGTGCACTTCGTGCTCCCGGGCGGCATCGACGACCCGGCGGCCCCCAGCGGCGGCAACGCCTACGACCGGCGCGTCTGCCTGGACCTGCCCGGCTTCGGCTGGCAGGTGACCAAGCACGCCGTCGCCGGTGACTGGCCCCGGCCGGGGGCCGAGGCCCGTACGGAACTGGCCCGCGCCCTGAGCGCACTGCCGGACGGCGCCGTCGTCCTGCTCGACGGCCTGGTGGCCTGCGGGGTCCCCGAGATCGTCGTGCCGGAGGCGGAACGGCTGCGCATGGCCGTCCTCGTCCATCTCCCGCTCGGCGACGAGACCGGCCTCGACCCGGTCGTGGCCGCCGAACTGGACGCCAAGGAGCGGGCGGTGCTGCGGGCCGTGCCTGCGGTCATCGCCACCAGCGACTGGGCGGTCCGCCGCCTGGTCTCCCACCACGGCCTTCCCCCGGAGCGTGTCCATGTCGCCGCCCCGGGCGCCGACATCGCGCCCCTCGCGCCCGGCACCGACGGTGTCTCGCGTCTGCTGTGCGTCGCCGCCGTGACCCCGCGCAAGGGCCAGCACCGGCTGGTGGAGGCACTGGCCACGGTGACCGACCTGCGGTGGAGCTGCGTCTTCGTCGGCAGCCTCACCCAGGAGCCCGAGTACGTCGCCCATCTGCGGTCCCTCATCGCCGAGCACGGCCTCCAGGACCGGCTGGAGCTGGCGGGCCCGAAGGCCGGCGCCGCACTCGACGCCAGTTACGCCACCGCCGACCTGATGGTCCTCACCTCGTACGCCGAGACCTACGGCATGGCTGTCACCGAGGCACTGGCCCGGGGCATCCCGGTCATGGCCACGGACGTCGGCGGGCTCCCCGAGGCGGTCGGCCGCGCCCCCGACGGCGGCGTGCCCGGCATCCTCGTCCCGCCGGAGAACCCCGCCGCCATCGCCGCCGAACTGCGCGGCTGGTTCGGCGAGGCGGACGTACGGCGTCGCCTCAAGGCCGCCGCCCGCAGCCGCCGCGCCTCCCTCGCCGGCTGGGCCACGACCGCACAGAGCCTGGCGGCGGTACTGCGCCGGCTTCCGAACGAACCCCGGAGGGCCGCATGACGAACCAGGCGACGACCCAGCAGAGCGGGGCGATTCCGACGCAGCCCGGGCCCAGAGAGGCCGCCGAGTCGAAGGAGGTCACCGTGGTGGCGGACGCCAAGGCCCCGAAGCCGGGTGACGCGGTGATCGCGTGGGCGGGTGACGCCGTCGTGGCGGGCGCCGCCGGCGCCGTCATCCCGGGCGCGGGACCCAGCGGCACCCCCGGCTCGCGGCCCACCGTGAAGCTGCGCGAGGCCGACCCCGACGATCCGCCCCGCTACGCGCCCGAGTGGCTGGAGCTGCGGGAGCCGGCCGACGCCGCCGCCCGGTCGCACGACCTCCTCGACCCGCTGCGTATCCGGCTCGCCAACCTGCCGGGCAAGTCGGGCGTCGCCATCCACGACCTGGGCTGCGGCACCGGGTCGATGGGCCGCTGGCTCGCCCCCCGTCTGGACGGTGCCCAGCACTGGGTCCTGCACGACCGCGACCCCTATCTGCTGCACTTCGCCGCAGTCGCCTCCCCGCGCTCGGCCGCCGACGGCAGCCGGGTCTCGGTCGAGACCCGGCGCGGTGACGTCGCCCGCCTCACGCCGGACGCTCTGAAGGGCGCGAACCTGGTGACGGCGTCCGCGCTGCTGGACGTCCTCACCCGTGACGAGATCGACGCCCTCGCCGCCGCCTGCGCCGGAGCCGGCTGCCCCGCCCTGCTGACCCTGTCCGTCGCCGGGCGGGTCGAACTGACCCCGGCCCACCCGCTGGACGCGGAGATCGCCCAGGCGTTCAACGAACACCAGCGCCGCGACGGCCTGCTCGGCCCCGACGCGGTCACGGCGGCGGCCGAGGCGTTCTCCGAGCACGGCGCGACCGTACGGCTGCACCCGAGCCCCTGGCGGCTCGGCCCCGAGCAGGCCGCGCTCACCGAACAGTGGCTGCGCGGCTGGGTCGGCGCCGCCGTCGAGCAACGCCCCGACCTGCGCGACCGCGCCGACGCCTACCTGGCCGAACGCCTGGCCGCCTGCGCCGCCGGCGAGTTGCGCGTCACCGTCCACCACACCGACCTCCTGGCCCTGTGCCGTCCGGTGGGCGGAGCGTCATGAGCCCCCAGGCGACGGGGACACGTCCTCGACCGATGACCGTCGAGGGCGACCGGCTGCTCCGGAGCGGCGACAGCGGGAGCCTGCTCGGGGAACCCGATGCTCCGGCACCGGAGGCTTCCCGCCCCGCCGGTTCCCCGTCGCCCGGCCCGATCCGCGCCGCCCTGGCCCGGCTCGGCTCCCGCAAGGCCCGTACGCATCTCGGCACCCTCGCCGGAGTCGCCATCCTCGCCGTGCTGTCGTGGCGGCTCGGCACCGGTGTCCTCCTGGACGGGCTGAGCCGGATCGACGGGACGTCGTTGCTGCTGGCGCTCGGGATCGGGCTCGTCACCACGGTGTTCAGCGCGTGGCGATGGGCGCTGGTGGCCCGGGGGCTCCGGATCCGGCTGCCCTTCGGACCGGCCGTCGCCGACTACTACCGCGCGCTGTTCCTCAACGCGGCGCTGCCCGGCGGCGTCCTCGGCGATGTGCACCGGGCGGTCCGGCACGGGCAGAGCGAAGGCGACCTGGGCCGGGGCGTGAAGGCGGTCGTCCTCGAACGCGCCGCCGGGCAGATCGCCCTGTTCGCCGTCGGGGCCGTGGTGCTGCTGACCATGCCGTCCCCGGTGCTGTCCGAGGCCCGGCACATCGCCCCGCTCGCGGCCCTGGCCGCGGTGGGCGCCCTCGCCGTCGTCCTCGCCCTGCGCATGAACCGGGCGGCGCCCTCACGCCGCGGACGGAAGCTGCGCGGGGTCCTCACCGAGGCACGCGAAGGGCTGCTGTCCCGCCGCAACGGGCCCGGAGTCATTGTCTCCTCCGTGGTCGTTCTGGCAGGTTACGTGGCCATGTTCGTACTCGCCGCCCGCGTCGCCGGGGCCGCCGCCTCCGTGGCCGTCCTGCTGCCGCTCGCGGTCCTCGCGCTGCTGGCGATGGGGCTGCCGCTGAACGTCGGCGGCTGGGGGCCGAGGGAGGGCGTCACCGCGTGGGCGTTCGGGGCCGCGGGTCTCGGCGCCGGCCGGGGACTCGCCGTCGCGGTCGTCTACGGGGTGCTCAGCCTCGTGGCGAGCCTGCCCGGCCTGATCGTGCTCGTCGCCCGCTGGTACACAGGCCTGCGTGCCCGGTCCCGGGCCGCCGCGAACGACTACCCGTCAGCAGCCCCGTCGTCCGCGGAGGTCAGCAACGAGAAATACGCCCCGAAGGAATCCGCGAGGC
Source organism: Streptomyces sp. NPDC008137 (assembly GCF_042957035.1). Lineage (NCBI taxonomy): Bacteria > Bacillati > Actinomycetota > Actinomycetes > Kitasatosporales > Streptomycetaceae > Streptomyces > Streptomyces sp. NPDC008137. The sequence continues at coordinate 386,009 of NZ_JBIBHN010000002.1, forward strand.
TCGCCAGGAGTTCCTTCCCCTTTTCCGCCGAACCCAGCGAAGCCCGTCCGATGACACCGGAATCGGTGTAGCCGGACATGCCGAGGGTGAGTAGATGGCGCCGGTCGTCAGCGACGAAATCGGAGGTCTCATATCCGGGTCGGAGCATTTCGGGATGAGCGTGCAGAAGGATGGAGGTTTCAATTTCCCCCGCGTGCATGTCGGTGAGCAGCGAGGTGACCACACCCGCCCGCTCCCGCGCCTCCTCCCAGTCCTCCGGGGCCGGGAAGAGAGCCATCCGCTCACCGCGGGCGGAGGATTCCTGGACCACGTTGCCCAGTACGTAGTTTCCGCCGTGCCCGTTGACCACCACCAGGGCCTCGACGCCGGACCGGCGGAGCGAATCCGCAATGTCCCGTACCACCGCATGAAGGGTCACCGAGGAGATGCTGACGGTCCCCGGCCAGGCCGCGTGCTCGTGCGAGCACGAGATCGTCACCGGAGGAAGGAGGTGCACCGGGTACGCGCCGGCTATCTCCCGCGCGACGGCACAGGCGACGAGCGTGTCGGTCGCCAGCGGAAGAAACGCACCGTGCTGCTCGAAGCTCCCCACGGGAAGCACCGCGACCTGCCGTGAGACACCGGCGCCCCGCGTCCGTACGTCTTCCGTGGTGTCCGCCGGCACCAGATCACTCATAACGTCACGGCCTTTCGTCTCTGCTTAGGAACTCGAGAATCATGACAGACAACATTGGCGTACTCGGCAAGAAGGCAGCGCAGCGGACCGGCGTGGAACGCGTCGTGAATGCCCCCTTGCCCACCGTGTACGGGAAATTCCAGGCGATCGGCTACATGGACCACGACCGCGGCGACGAACAGGTCGCGCTGGTCTACGGCGAGATCGGCACGAACGACGTCCTCATCCGGCTGCACTCGGAGTGCCTGACGGGTGACGCCTTCGGTTCCCAGCACTGCGAGTGCGGCGACCAGCTCGACGCCGCCCTGCGCGCGGTCGTCTCCGAGGGCGCGGGCGTCGTGGTCTACCTCAGAGGGCATGAAGGCCGTGGCATCGGCCTGCTCGGCAAGCTGCGTGCGATGGCCCTGCAGGCGGAGGGCCTGGACACCGTCGAGGCCAACCTCGCCCTGGGCCTGCCGGTCGACGCCCGCGACTACGGGGTGGCCGCCCGCATCCTGGAGGACCTGGGCGTGAGGTCCGTCCGCCTGATGTCCAACAACCCGCGCAAGCGCGACGCGCTGGTGAGCCACGGCATCAAGGTCGCCGAGCAGGTGCCGCTGCTGATCCCGCCGTGCGAGAACAACATCACCTATCTGCGGACGAAGCGGGAACGCCTCGACCACCACCTGCCCCATCTGGACGCGGTGGTCAGCTCCTCCTGAGGCACCGGGTGCCCGCACGGGCGGGCTCCGGTTCTCCTCGGCGTGACCTGGGCGCATTCGTGCGCGACCCGAAGGCGGGCCGCGTACGCTTCGTGGACGTCAGCCCCTTGAGCGTCGGCCCTCAGCGGCCGACGCCTCACGCCGGAGGACCACCTGGTATGACCGAGCTCCATCTGTGGCTGCGCCACGAGGCCCGAACGACCGAGCGACGCACACCGATCGTGCCCGACGACGCCCGGCGGCTCGTCGGGAACGGAGTGGAACTGACCGTCGAGGAGTCCCCCCAGCGGGTCTTCCCGATCGAGGAGTACGAGGCGGCCGGCTGCCGTGTCGTGCCCGCGGGCTCCTGGGTGACGGCGCCGCCCGACGCCGTCGTGCTCGGCCTGAAGGAACTGCCGGCGGAACCAGCCGAACTGACGCACCGGCACATCTTCTTCGGCCACGCCTACAAGGGCCAGCCCGGAGCGGCCGACCTGCTGGGCCGGTTCACGGCCGGGGGCGGGTCGCTGTTCGACCTGGAGTACCTGGTCGACGACACCGGGCGGCGCCTCGCCGCCTTCGGTTTCTGGGCCGGCTATCTGGGCGCCGCCCTCGCGGTGCTCCGGCACCGGGGCCGGCTGCGGGCACCGCTGACGCCCACCACCAAGGCGGAACTGGACGAGACGCTGAAGCCCGCCGCCGCCGACGCCGAGTTCACCGGCCTGGTCATCGGCGCCCTGGGACGCAGCGGCCGCGGTGCCCGCGTGGCGTTCGCCGCCGCCGGAGTCGACCCGACCTGCTGGGACCTCGCCGAGACCCGCGACCTGGACCGCCGCGCCCTGCTGGAGCACGACGTGATGGTGAACGCGGTGCTCGCCACCACCCCCGTCCCGCCCTTCCTCCGCGATCAGGACCTCGACACCCAGGACCGTCGGCTGCGCACCCTGTGCGACGTGACCTGCGACGTCGGCTCCCCGCTCAACGTCCTCCCGGTGTACGACGACACCACCGACTGGGACGAGCCCGTCCGCCGGCTGCGCGACGCACCCCCGCTCGACCTGATCGCCATCGACAACCTCCCCTCCCTGCTGCCGCTGGAGTCCAGCGCCGACTTCTCGGCGGCCCTGTACCCGCAGCTGCTCGACTTCGGCGTCGGCGGGCCCTGGGGACGCTGCCTGGACCGCTTCCGCCAGGCCCGCCGTGAACACGGACTCGACAAGGGGGAGTTCGATGAGCGCTGACCCGGTACCCGCGAGCGGCACCGTCCACTGGATCGGCGCCGGCCTCTCCACCGGCAGCGGACTGGCCGCGCTGTGCGACACAGCCGAGCACGTACGGCTCTGGCACCGCACCGAGAGCCGCGCGGCCGACGCCCTCGGCCGGCTGGACCTCACCGGACGGGCCGAGCCCCGCGCGTACTCGCCGGAAGCGCTCGCCGCCGAACTCGCCCCCGGCGATGTCGTCGTCTCCATGCTGCCCGCGCCGGACCACGCCCCACTGCTCGCCGAGTGCGTACGGCGGGGAGCGCACTTCGCCTGCTCCAGCTATGTGTCCCCAGCGGTGCTGGACCAGGTGCCCGCCGCCGAGAAGGCCGGCCTCGTCGTCCTCACCGAGTCCGGGCTCGACCCGGGCATCGACCACCTGTTCGCGCACGCCCTCGTCGCCAGGGCCCGGGACGCCGTCGGCGACGGGACCCCTGCCTCGTACAGCCTCACCTCGTACTGCGGCGGTGTCCCCGCCGTCCCGAACGACTTCACGTACCGCTTCAGCTGGGCACCCGCGGGAGTCCTCAACGCCCTGCGCTCCCCGGCCCGTTACATCGAGGGCGGTGCCGAGACCGTCGCCGACCGCCCGTGGGAGGCCACCCGGCGGCATGTCGTCGAGGGGGAGGCGTTCGAGGTCTATCCCAACCGCGACAGCGTCCCGTTCGTCGCGCAGTACGACCTGCCGGACGCCTGGACACCGCGGACGTTCGTACGCGGCACCCTGCGTCTGGAGGGCTGGCTGCGGGCCTGGGACGGTGTCTTCGAGGAGCTGAAGAGGGGCGACGACACCCGGATCGCCGCCCTGGCCCAGGAGCTGGCCGCCGCCCATCCCACGACGGACGAGGATCGTGACCGGGTCGTTCTCGCCGTGTCACTGGAGGTACGGGCCGAGACGGGGCGGAGCTGGTCCGGTGGCTACCTCCTGGACCTGGTGGGTGACGCGAGGGAGAGCGCGATGGCCCGCTGTGTCTCGCGCGCCCTCGCCCTGGGTGTCCGCCACATCCTGGACGGCTCCCTGCCGCCGGGCCTGAACCGCGCCGCCGAGACCGCGGCCCGGTCCGAACAGTGGCTGCGTGAACTCGCCCAGGAAGGAGTCGAGTTCACGCTGCGCGTCGACGGGTGACGGGCTCAGTCCGACAGGGCCTCGTGGACCAGCCTCTTCAGGTCCCGGAACACCGTGTGCGAGGATCGGGGCCGCACCTGCGTCATGAACTGCACCGAGAGGTCGCGGCCCGGGTCCACCCAGAACGTCGTCGTCGCCACCCCGCTCCAGCCGTACGCGCCGAGTCCGGACGGCACGAGCGTGCGGGACGGGTCGATGACCACGGAGCAGTTCAGGCCGAAGCCGACCCCGTCGTTCCCCGGCTCGTCATGGGCGGGACGGCTGCCGAAGGCGCGCAGGTCGGCGCCGTCGGGCAGATGGTTGCGGGTCATCAGGTCCACGGTCCCGGGGGCGAGGAGCCGCACGCCGTCCAGTTCGCCGCGGCGGCGCAGCAGCTCCATGAAGCGGTGGTAGTCGTGAGCGGAGGCCACGATGCCGCCGCTGCCCGAGAGGAACCGCGGCCGGCCGCGCAGCGGCAGCCCCGGGATCGGCTCGATGCCGCCGCCCTCCGTCTCGCCGTACATCTCCGACAGCCGGGGCGCCTGCTCGTCCGTGACGTGGAAACCCGCGTCCGTCATGCCGAGCGGGCCGAAGATCCGCTCGGCGCAGAACACGTCGAGCGGCTGCCCCGACACGACCTCGATGATCCGGCCCAGGACATTGCTGGCCACCGAGTAGTTCCACTCGGTGCCCGGCTCGAACTGCAGCGGCAGACTCGCGTACACCTCGATGGTCTCGGCCAGGTCCGCGCCCGGCGGCACCGACGACTCGAGGCCGGCCGCGCGGTACAGGGCGTCGACGGGGTGGGTGTGGTAGAAGCCGAAGGTCAGACCCGAGGTGTGGGTCATCAGATGCCGGACGAGTATGGGACCGTCGGCCGGGCGGGTCCGTACGTCGGCCCCGGAGCCGCTGACGTACACCCGCGGCTCGGCGAAGGCCGGCAGATGGTCGGCCACCGGGTCGTCCAGCGACAGCCGGCCCTCCTCCACCAGCAGCAGCGCGGCGACCGCGGCGACCGGCTTCGTCATGGAGTAGACCCGCCACAGCGTGTCGGGCTCGACCGGGAGCCCGGCCGCGATGTCGCGCAGCCCGTGCGTCGTGAGGTGCGCGACGCGTCCGGTACGGGCGACGGACACGAGGAAGCCCGGCAGCCGCCCCTCGTCGACCAGTCGGGCGAAGTGCCGGTCCATGCGGTCCAGCACCCGGGGGTCCAGCCCCGCCTCACCCGGATCGGCCTCTTGCCGCAGCTGTGCCATCGCTCTTCCTCCGTCGCGCTCGTCGAGGTGAGATCCGGCATACCCCGCACGGGCCGCCTCCGATCCCCTCGTGCCGCAGGAACCTTCATGATCGCGGAGGGACAGGTGAACGACCGGACTCACCAGGCCGACCGGAGTGTTCCGGGCGCCGCGCGGCCGGGATGGAACCGTGGCTCGCTGATGCCGTGACGCCTCATCAGCCGCCCGCCCACCGGCTAGGGTTGATCCACTGCAACGACCGGGATGGGGGAGTGCGGCCGCATGTCGGACCCGATCTCGCTGGGCGCCATCGGCGCGGTCTCGGAGCCGTCGGATCGGGCATGGCGAACGAGGCGGGCAAGTGGGCCTGGGAGTCGGCCGGCGGACTGGTCCGCCGGATCACCGGACGCGAGGTGCCCGCACCCACCATCCGTGACCAGGTCGACGACGTGGCCCGTCTGGTGCACGAGCGGGTCAGTGAAGACCCCCGGCTGGCCCGCGCGTGGGCCGACTTCGCGCGCGGCGTACGCGGCGTCCCGCGGCTCGCCGCGGCAGGCCACCGCCCCTCCCTGCCCACCGCCCCTCCCTGCCCACCGCCCCCCGCTCCTTCACCAACCGTGAGCGGGCTCTGAAGCTCCTCGACAAGGAGGCGACGCGCCCCTTCGAGGGGCGCCCCGGGCTCGCCCTGCTGCACGGCCCCGAAGGCATCGGCACCAGCACCCTCGCCGTTCACTGGGGCTGACGGCGCTCCGCCCGTTTTCCCGACGGCCAGCTCCACACCGATCTGGGCACCTCGCACCGGAGGCCGCCGCCGCGGCCCTGCTGCGCCAACTCGGCCTGTCCGAGGCGGAGATACCCCCGTCGCCGGAGGACCGCACCGCCCTTTTCCGCGACTGCCTGACGGACCGTCGGCTGCTCCTCGTGCTCGATCACGCCCGGTCCGCCGCCCAGGTCAGGCCACTGCTCGTGGCGGCGCCCGACGTGGTCACGATCGTCGTCGCCCGGCAGCCGCTCATCGACCTCGGCGCCCTGCGGCTCCCCGTGGGGTCGCTGGCCCGGCGGGACGCCGAGCGGCTCCTCACCAGGCTGGTGGGCAAACCGGCCGTCACCGCCGCCCGCGCCGCACTGCCCGCCGTGCTCGACCGCTGCGCCGGTTCGCCCTACGCCCTGTGCGCCGCCGCACCCCGGCTGGCCGCCGCCCCGGCCGTGCCCACGGAGGTTCCCGCCGTGCCCGAGCCCGACCCCGTGCCGGCCGCCGCGGAGGACTCCTACCGCAGGCTGACCCCCGGCGCCGCCCGCCTCTACCGCCTCGCCGGACTTCACGACTGGCCCCGCCTGGACGCCGCCGCGGCCGCCCGGGCCGCCGACGTCGACGAGACCGAGGCCGCACGCCACCTGGAGGAGCTCGCCGGGGCGCTGCTCGTCGAACAGACCGGCACCGGCCGCTTCCGCTACCGGCCGGCGGTCCGCGCCCATGCCGAGCGCACGGCCGCCGCCGTCGACGGCATCGCGATGTGCTCCTCCTCCGTCACCCGGGTCGTCGGGCACTACCGCGACCTCGCGGTCGGCGCGGCGCGGGCGGCACTGCCACAGAGCTGGCGGGTGCCCCGCGCCCCCTCGCCGGTGTCGTACCCGGCCCCGGGCGCGGCCGTCGCCGCCCTGACCGCGGAGGCACGCAACCTCGTGGCGGCGGTCCGCGCCGCCGAGGACGTCCAGGACCCGGACACTCTCGTCCTGCTGGGGCGGGCGCTGTGGCCGCTCCAGCTCAAAGCGGGACACCACGACATCCTGCTGCCCGCGTTGCTGACCTGCGCGCGGACGGCCGACGCCCACGTACCCGGCACCCGTGCGGCCGGCGCAGCTCGGCGACGCCGCCGCTGAACGCGGACGACTCCGGGCAGGTCGCGAGCAACTGCACCCTGAGGTCGTCGTGGAACAGCGGCAGGACGTCGAGGAGCCGGGTCGCGGCAGTGACGTTGTGGACGACGAGGAGGACCGTGCGGGCCTGCCCCCGTGTGGTCCACCGCGCCGCGTCGCCCCCGACCGGCACCCGTATCCACCCGGCACCCGGCACGTGCTCGTCCACCTCTCGCGATCGCTCCGCCCATGACAGTGCACACGATATGCAACGCCCCCCGAGCGCCGTCCCCCCGCTTGATAGGCAAGCGTCCACTTGCCTATCGTGGGGTCATGGCGGAGGATGTTTTCAAGGCACTGGCCGACCCCACCCGCCGGCGCATCCTCGACGAGCTGGCGGAACGGGACGGCCAGAGCCTGTTCGAGATCTGCACGCGGCTGGTGACAAAGCACGGACTGGGGCTGTCCCGGCAGGCGATCAGCCAGCATCTCGCCGTGCTGGAAGCGGCGGGTCTTGTCGTGTCACGGCGCGAGGGCCGCTACAAATTCCATGATCTGAACACCCAACCCCTTGAGCGCATCGTGGCCCGGTGGCTCAAGTCCGACACCCCGGAGAGCAGCCCATGAGGATCCACATCACCAGTGTCTTCGTCGACGACCAGGAGAAGGCCCGGAGCTTCTACACCGACGTGCTGGGCTTCGTGAAGAAGCACGACGTCCCGGTGGGGACGGACCGCTGGCTGACCGTCGTCTCACCGGAGGACCCCGACGGCACCGAGCTGCTCCTCGAACCCTCCGGCCACCCGGCCGTGCAGCCGTACAAGACGGCGCTGGTCGAGGACGGCATCCCGGCCGCATCCTTCGCCGTGGACGACGTACAGGTGGAGTACGAGCGGCTGCGCGGGCTCGGGGTGCGTTTCACCCAGGAGCCGCTGGAGATGGGCCCGCTCACCACCGCGGTGCTGGACGACACCTGCGGCAACCTCATCCAGATCGTGCACACCAAGGCCTAAGCCCCGGGGCGCAGGTCCGATGGCCGATGTCATGGGGCGGCCGGCTTCCTAGGCTGCGAGGCGGGTACGCGGCCGCCGCGGACCAGGACGCCATGAGAAGAGGACGCCATGCCCGTGAACGGCCGCAGTCACATCCGTATCGCCCGACCTTCCCGGGACCTCGCCGCGGCCGAGCGGTTCTGGCGGGAGGGGCTCGGGCTGGACGTGGTGTGGCGGGCCGAGGGCGGGGGCGAACCGGGGGAGCATGATCTGCTGATGCTCGGCTGGCCCGACGCCGACTGGCACCTGGAGCTGGTGCACGAGGCCGCGCGTCCGGTCGCGCCGCGCCCCACCGAGGAGGACCTGCTGGTGATCTACGCGGACGGCCCCGTCCCGGACGACCTCGTCGCACGCCTGGAGGCGCACGGCGGCAAGCGGGTGGAATCCCCCAACCCCTACTGGAACGAGTGGGGTATCACCGTCGAGGACCCCGACGGCTACCGCTTGGTCCTGTGCCGCCGAGCCTGGTCCAACACCTGAAGACCGACCCCGAGGCGCGCGGGGCTGTATCGACTTGCGGCTCCGCCGCGCGTGCGCGACCAGCCCCCACGCACCCGCACCAGGCATCAAAGGGTCAGGCCGCCACCTTCTCCGGCTGACCGGTTCCCTGAGCCGCACGCTCACCGAGCCCCTCCGTGGGAACCCGGTTCGTCTCACGCGCGGACAGCGCCGCGATCACGGGCGGCACGCACAGCGCCGCCGTGAACAGCGCCACCGCCGACCAGTCGTCGCCGTCCGGCCCGGCGATCTGCGCGGCGAACGTCACCGCGAAACCGGCCGCGGCGAAACCGATCTGCGTGCCGATGGCCACGCCGGACAGCCGGACCCGGGTCGTGAACATCTCGCCGTAGAAGGCGGGCCACACACCGTTCGCGGCGCTGTAGACGACGCCGAAGCAGAGGATGCCCGTCAGGAACGTCAGCGGGTAGGAGCCCGTGGAGATCGCCCACAGGTACAGGAACATCGTCACCGCGCTGCCGGCCGCGCCGATCAGGAACACCGGGCGGCGGCCGATCCGGTCGGACAGCGTGGCCCACAGCGGGATCGCGGCGAGCGCGACGACATTGGCCAGGGCACCCACCCACAGCATGGCGGTACGTGACATGCCCACCGCGTCGCTGGTGGCGTACGCCAGCGCCCACACCGTGAAGATCGTGCTGACCGAGGCGATGAGCGCGCCCCCGATCACCCGCAGCACATCCGTCCAGTGCTCGCGCATCAGTACCACCAGCGGCAGCTTGACCACGCCCTCCTCGGCGGCCTGCTGCGCGAAGGCCGGGGTCTCGTCCAGCTTGCGCCGGATGACGTAGCCGACGACGGCGACACCGACGCTCAGCCAGAACGGCACCCGCCAGCCCCACGACAGCAACTGCTCCTCAGGCATCGCGGCGACCGGGAGGAAGACCAGCGTGGCCAGCAGCTGGCCGCCCTGGGTGCCGCTGAGGGTGAAGCTGGTGAAGAAGCCGCGCCGGCCCGGTGGCGCGTGTTCCAGCGTCATGGAGTTGGCGCTGGCCTGCTCGCCCGCAGCCGAGATGCCCTGGAGAACCCGGCACAGCACCAGCAGGACCGGGGCGAGGGTGCCGACCTGGTCCCGGGTCGGCAGACAGCCGATCAGGAACGTCGACAGGCCCATCAGCATCAGCGTGAAGACCATGATCTTCTTGCGGCCGAGCTTGTCGCCGAAGTGGCCGAGGACCAGCGCGCCGACCGGCCGGGCGGCGTACGCGACGCCGAACGTGGCCAGCGACAGCAGGGTCGCGGTCGCCGGATCCGACTCGTCGAAGAACACGGCGGGGAAGATCAGCGCGGCGGCGCTGCCGTAGATGAAGAAGTCGTAGTACTCCAGCGCGCTGCCGATCCAGGCGGCAGTCGCGGCTTTCCTGGGCTGACCGGGCGGGGCTGCGGCCCCTTGGGGCGTGGCGGGGACGGACACGTGCGGCTCCTTAGCGGGCTCCACCTTAGGCGGAGCGGGACGAACGGCGAGCAGGGGGAGACGTGCCGGATCGCGGCTAATTAACCCACTGGGTAGTTAGTAGGGGATGGCCAGTGATGCTGCGCCCGTGTGCCGCCGGTGTCAAGAGGTCGCGCGCGGGAGTCAGGGGTCCGCTCAGTCCGCCGTGCGTTCCGCGGTCAGATACGCGATCACCATGTCGCCCAGCATGGTGCGGTAGTGCGCGCGCTGCGCCGGATCCAGCAGGTCGCGGCCGAACAGCGCGCCGAAAGTGTGCCGGTTGGAGACCCGGAAGAAGCAGTACGAGGAGATCATCGCGTGCAGATCGACGGCGTCGACGTCCGCCGTGAACAGGCCCGACTCCTGGCCGGACGCCAGGATCCGGCGGATCACGTCCAGGGCGGGGGAGCCGATCTTGCCGAGCTTCTCGGAGGCGGCGATGTGCTGCGCCTCGTGGATGTTCTCGATGCTGACCAGGCGGATGAAGTCAGGGTGCCGCTCATGGTGGTCGAAGGTCACCTCGGCCAGGCGCCGGATCGCCGCCACCGGGTCCAGGTGCTCGACGTCGAGCTGCTGCTCGGCCTCCCGGATCACCCCGTACGCCCGCTCCAGCACGGAGGTGAACAGCTGCTCCTTGCCGCCGAAGTAGTAGTAGATCATCCGCTTCGTGGTGCGGGTGCGGGCGGCGATCTCGTCCACCCGGGCCCCGTCGTAGCCGGCCCGGGCGAACTCCTGCGTGGCGACGTCGAGGATCTCGGCCTGGGTGCGGGCGGCGTCGCGGACGCGCTCGCGCTCGCCGGGGCGTGCCGGTTCTTCGACGCTGGTCATCAGGTTCCTTCGGGCGGAGGGGCCGGTGCCGGTGATTGTAGAAGCAGGGGAGCGGCCGCCCGTGGGGTCTTCCCGCGCTCGCGCTCGGCTGATATAGCTAACGTACTAGTTCGTACATTAGTGAGTCGCTCAGGAGGCGTCGCGTGCCCAAGGAGTCGTATCTCGTCGGACTGATCGGTTCCGGCATCGGCCCGTCGCTCAGTCCGGCGTTGCACGAGCGGGAGGGCGACCGCCAGGGCCTGCGCCTGCTGTACCGGCTCATCGACATCGATTCCCTCGGGATGCCGCCCGAGGCGGTGGGCGATCTGGTGCGGGCCGCCCGCGACCTGGGCTTCGACGGGCTCAACATCACGCACCCCTGCAAGCAGCTCGTCATCGAGCACCTGGACGCGCTCTCCCCGCAGGCCGAGGCGCTGGGCGCGGTCAACACCGTCGTGTTCGAGGACGGCCGCGCCGTCGGCCACAACACGGACGTCACCGGTTTCGCCGCGTCCTTCGCGCGCGGACTGCCCGACGCACCGCTGGAGCGGGTCGTGCAGCTGGGCGCCGGAGGCGCGGGCGCGGCCGTCGCGCACGCCACGCTCACCCTCGGTGCCGAGCGGGTCATCGTCGTGGACGCGCTGCCCGAGCGGGCCGCGGCCCTCGCCGACTCCCTGAACCGCGCCTTCGGCCAGGGCCGCGCCGCCGCCGCGCCCCCGGAACGACAGGCCGAGCTGCTCGCGCACGCCGACGGCATCGTCCATGCCACGCCCACCGGCATGGCGGCCCACCCCGGCCTGCCCCTGCCCGCCGGCCTGCTCCACCCCGGACTGTGGGTCGCCGAGGTGGTCTACCGCCCGCTGGAGACCGAACTGCTGCGCACCGCCCGCGCGGTCGGCTGCGCTGTTCTGGACGGGGGCGGTATGGCCGCGTTCCAGGCCGCGGATGCCTTTCGGCTGTTCACCGGGTGCGAGCCGGACAGTGTGCGGATGCTCGCGGACATCGCGGAGTTGGCCGGTGACGTCGAGAGCTCGGTGGGCGGGGCCGCTTGACGGCTGCGGGTCGGCCTCGGTTGCTCGCGCAGTTCCCCGCGCCCCTCTACGGAGCGCTGTATCGCGGCATGTCGAAGGAGCAAGTATCCATGCGTACGTCCATCGCCACCGTCTCCCTCAGCGGATCCCTCACCGGGAAACTCGACGCCGCGGCCCGGGCCGGCTTCGACGGGGTGGAGATCTTCGAGAACGATCTGCTGGCCAGCCCCCTCACCCCCGAGGACATCCGCGCCCGCTGCGCCGATCTCGGACTGACCGTCGACCTCTTCCAGCCGATGCGGGACATCGAGGCCGTTCCCGAGGCCGAGTTCGCCCGGAACCTGCGGCGGGCCCGGCACAAGTTCGAGCTGATGCGCAGGCTCGGCGCCGACACCGTCCTCGTCTGCTCCAGCGTCTCCCCGCAGGCGGTGGACGACGACGCCCTCGCCGCCGAGCAGCTCAGCCGGCTCGCCGACCTCGCGCGGGAGTCCGGTGTCAGGGTGGCCTACGAGGCGCTCGCCTGGGGACGGCACGTCAGTACGTACGACCACGCCTGGCGCATCGTCGAGGCGGCCGGGCACCCGGCGCTCGGCACCTGCCTGGACAGCTTCCACATCCTGTCCCGTGGCTCGGACCCCAAGGGCATCGCGGACATCCCCGGCGAGAAGATCTTCTTCCTCCAGCTCGCCGACGCCCCGCTGCTCGCCATGGACGTCCTCCAGTGGAGCCGCCACTACCGCTGCTTCCCCGGCCAGGGCGGCTTCGACGTGGCGGGCCTCGTGCGGCACGTCCTGAGCACCGGCTACGACGGCCCGCTCTCCCTGGAGGTCTTCAACGACGTCTTCCGGCAGGCCGACGCCGGCCCGACCGCCGTGGACGCCCGGCGTTCCCTGCTGGTCCTCCAGGAGACGGTCGGCCGGGCACCCCTGCCCGACCCCGTCGTCCCCACCGGCGTCGCCTTCGCCGAGCTGGTCACGCCCGACGCCGAGCCCCTCACCGCCCTGCTCGGCTCCCTCGGCTTCACCCGCACCGCCCGGCACCGCGGCAAGCCCGTCGCCCTGTGGGAGCAGGGCGAGGCCCGGATCCTCGTCAACACCGGGCCTGCCGTCCGCCGCGACGGCACCCAGCTCGCCGCGATCGGGCTGGAGTCGCCCGACCCGGCCGCCGCGGCCCGGCGTGCCGAGGCGCTGCTGGCACCTGTCCTGCCCCGCCGCCGCGCACCCGAGGACGCCCCGCTGGACGCGGTCGCAGCCCCCGACGGCACGGAGCTCTTCTTCTGCGCCACCGGCCGCCCGGGCCTGCCCGACTGGCGGGCCGACTTCGAGGACACCGGCCCGGCCCCCGCCCCCACGGGCATCCGCCGTATCGACCATCTCGCCCTGACCCAGCCCTGGCACCACTTCGACGAGGCGGCCCTCTTCCATCGCGGGGTGCTCGGCCTGCAGGCCCAGGAGAGCGTGGACGTCGCCGACCCCTACGGACTGCTGCGCAGCCGCGCCGTCACCAACGCCGACGGCAGCGTCCGGATCGCCCTCTCGGTCGGCGCCGCGCCCACGGACGACACCGTCCAGGCCCAGCACATCGCCCTCGCCACCGACGACGTTGCCGCCGCGGCCCGCCGCTTCCGCGAAGCCGGCGGCCGGCTGCTGCCCGTCCCGGCGAACTACTACGACGACCTCGCCGCCCGCTTCGAGTTCGCCGACGGGGAGCTGGAGACCTACCGGGACCTCGGCATCCTCTACGACCGGGACGCGCACGGCGTCTTCCGCCACTGCTACACCCGGACCATCGGCCGCGTCTTCTTCGAACTGGTCCAGCGCGACGGCGGCTACCGGGGCTACGGCGCCGCCAACGCCCCGGTACGGCTGGCGGCGCAGCACACGGTGCGGGCCCTCACTGGCGGCTGACGGTCCGGGTGATGCCCGTGACGACCGTCGTGGCGAGGATCCAGCCGGTGAGGACCAGGGCGTAGGACAGCCACTGGTAGCCGCCCGCGGGGGCGAACGCCCCCTCCTGCCCGAAGGAGATCACCGGCAGGAGCAGATCCAGTGTGTAGAACACCGGGTTGAACTGCGGGGCCTCGTCCGTCTTCAGCGGCCGGGGGTGGTGCAGCGCGTAGGCGAGGGAGCCGATCACGAGCAGCGACACCAGCCAGCCCGCGGCCCGCAGGGGGCGGAAGCCGTAGCCGACGGTGGCGTCCTGGACATAGCCCCAGAGCCGGCCGTACCAGGGGAGGGTGCCGCGGTGGCGGCGCTGCTTGGCGAGCTGGACCTGGCGGGCGGCGTGGTCGTCGCCGATGCGCCGGTAGGCGGCCGTCAACTGCTCGTAGGCGTGCGGGACATAGCCCTCGCCGTCCCGCTCCAGCATCGCCAGCCGTCGCTCGGCGGGCGCGTGCGGGGTGAGGGAGGTGTAGACGAGGCTGTCGAGCAGGACCTCCTCCGGGACCACGTCCGGCTCCAGCCACAGGACGTCCAGCTGGGCGCGGCGCAGATTGAGCGTGCCCTCCATGGGCGGGCTCTTGCGCAGCCAGACCTCCCCGATGGTGCAGCTGCTGGCCCGCAGCGCGGCGTCGCCCGGGTTCGACAGGCGCGCGTGCGACAGGTCGAGACGGCCCCCGATCCGGGCGCCGCGCAGGCCGATCCAGCCGGATGTCCCCACGCCGCGCAGCAGGACGTCGCCCTCCACCGCGGCCAGCTCCGCGTCGAGGACGACCTCACCCGTGCTGCCCCGCAGCCGGGCGTCGCTCAGGTCGACGGATCCGGCGACCGACGCACCCGTCAGCCGTACCCCGCCCCGCGTCCGCAGGCCCGGAGCCGACAGGCCGTCCCCGATGGTCACATGGTTGAGCTGGAGCGCGGGCTGACCGGCGGACCGTTCATCGATGCCGGCCCGGTTGAGGAACAGCGCGCCCGCGATCTGTGCGCCGCCGAGCCGCACGGGCCCGTCGAACAGACAGTCCGACATGCGCAGGACGCCGTCCACCCGCAGCGTGGCGGCATCCAGGCCGGGCAGGACGGAGTCGCGCAGGTTCAGCTGGCGCACGCGCGCCGCGTACAGCACGGGGGCTTTCTCGAAGTGGCAGTGACTCAGGCGCACGGCGTGGTCGATCTCGCTGTACTTGAGGTCGAGCACCCCGGTGATCCGCGCACCACCCAGTCTGAGGGCGGCGGTCTCCCCGTCCTCCTGGGGAGCGCTCAGCAGCAGGGCCCGCAACACGGCCGCGCGCACGGTCCGTTCGGGGCCCCACTCCGCACCCCGCTCCGGGTCCTCGTCCGCCGACTCCCGGAAGTTCACGTCCCGCCCGCGCGAGAAGGCGCGCCACACCCGCTCCTCGGCGGATGTCATATTGTCGATCTCCATCAGCCGGGACTCTGACGCGCCGGCCGGGGGCTGTCAACCCACCCTCAACTCACCCCCGGCCGACGTCCGTTACGCCCGCGCGTTCCACTCCGCGATCACGGGCCGGCCGTGCTCGGTCGACAGCCGGCTGACCGTGCCGGTCTCCAGCCGGAACAGCCGTCCCTCCGCCGCCGACAGGCCAAGGCGGCGGGCCGTCAGGGCGCGGAGGAAGTGGCCGTGGGCCACCAGCATCACATCGCCCTCGGGCAGCGCCCCCGCCACCCGGGACAGCACCCGGTCGGCGCGCTCGCCGACCTCCTCGGGGGACTCGCCCGGCTTGCCGTCGCCGCCGGCCGGGCCTCCGTCGGTCCACAGGTCCCAGTCCGGGCGGGTGCGGTGTATCTCGTCGGTCGTGACGCCCTCGTAGGCGCCGTAGTACCACTCGTGCAGGTCCGGGTCCCGCACGGCCCCCGTCAGGCCCGCGAGTTCGGCGGTGCGCACCGCGCGGGTGAGGGGGCTCGTGAGGACCAGCGAGAAGGGGCGGCCCGCCAGCAGCGGAACCAGCGACTTGGCCTGTTCCTCGCCGCGCGGGGTGAGGGGCAGGTCGGTGAAGCTGGTGTGCTGTCCGCTCCGGCTCCACTCCGTCTCGCCGTGCCGGACCATCAGCAGATCGCCCACGGTGCTACGCCTTCTTCGCGGACTCGACGGCGTGGCCGCCGAACTGGTTGCGCAGCGCCGCGATCATCTTCATCTGCGGCGAGTCGTCCTGACGGGAGGCGAACCGGGAGAACAGGGACGCGGTGATCGCGGGCAGCGGCACGGAGTTGTCGATCGCGGCCTCCACGGTCCAGCGCCCCTCGCCGGAGTCCTGGGCGAATCCCCGGAGGTTCTCCAGGTGCTCGTCCTCGTCGAGCGCGTTGACCGCGAGGTCGAGCAGCCAGGAGCGGATGACGGTGCCGTCCTGCCAGGAGCGGAACACCTCGCGGACGTTGTCCACCGAGTCCACGGCCTCCAGCAGCTCCCAGCCCTCGGCGTAGGCCTGCATCATCGCGTACTCGATGCCGTTGTGGACCATCTTCGCGAAGTGCCCGGCCCCCACCTTGCCCGCGTGGACGTAGCCGTACGGACCCTCCGGCTTGAGCGCCTCGAAGATCGGCTGCAAGCGGTCGACGTACTCCTTCTCGCCGCCGACCATCAGGGCGTAGCCGTTCTTCAGGCCCCACACGCCGCCCGAGACGCCCGCGTCGACGAAGCCGATGCCGTGCTTGCTCAGCTCCTCGGCGTGCTTCTCGTCGTCCGTCCAGCGGGAGTTGCCGCCGTCGACGACCGTGTCGTACGGCTTGAGGAGGCCCCCGAGCTGGTCGATGACGTGCTGGGTGGGGCCGCCGGCCGGGACCATGACCCAGACGGTGCGCGGCGCGTCCAGCGCGTTGACGAGGTCGGCCAGGCCGGCCACGTCGGACTTCTCGGGGTCGGTGTCGTAGCCGATGACGGTGTGGCCGGCGTTGCGCAGGCGTTCGCGCATGTTGCCGCCCATCTTGCCGAGACCCACAAGACCGATCTGCATGTCAGTTCACTTCCCGAAGATTGCGGTAGGCGGCCACCAGCGCGGCCGTGGACGGGTCGAGACCGGGGACATCCGCGCCCTCGGTCAGGGCGGGCTCGACGCGCTTGGCGAGGACCTTGCCCAGCTCCACTCCCCACTGGTCGAAGGAGTCGATGTTCCAGACCGCGCCCTGCACGAACACCTTGTGCTCGTAGAGGGCGACCAGCTGGCCGAGGACCGACGGGGTCAGTTCGGTGGCCAGGATCGTCGTGGTCGGGTGGTTGCCCCGGAAGGTGCGGTGCGGCACCTGCTCCTCGGGCACGCCCTCCGCCCGCACCTCCTCGGCGGTCTTGCCGAAGGCGAGCGCCTGCCCCTGCGCGAACAGGTTGGCCATCAGCAGGTCGTGCTGCGCCTTGAGCTCCTCACTCAGCTCGGCGACGGGCCGTGCGAAGCCGATCAGGTCGGCGGGGATGAGCTTGGTGCCCTGGTGGATGAGCTGGTAGTAGGCGTGCTGCCCGTTGGTGCCGGGCGTTCCCCACACCACCGGCCCCGTCTGCCACTGGACGGGCCGGCCCTCGCGGTCCACCGACTTGCCGTTGGACTCCATGTCGAGCTGCTGGAGGTAGGCGGTGAACTTCGACAGATAGTGGCTGTAGGGCAGCACCGCGTGCGACTGGGCGTCGTGGAAGTTGCCGTACCAGATGCCCAGCAGGCCCAGCAGCAGCGGGGCGTTGGCCTCGGCGGGGGCGTTGCGGAAGTGCTCGTCGACGATGCGGAAGCCGTCGAGCATCTCCCGGAAGCGGTCCGGGCCGATGGCGATCATCAGGGACAGGCCGATCGCGGAGTCGTACGAGTAACGCCCGCCGACCCAGTCCCAGAACTCGAACATGTTGTCGACGTCGATACCGAACCCGGCGACCTTCTCCGCGTTCGTCGACAGGGCCACGAAGTGCTTGGCCACCGCCTTCTCGTCGCCGCCCAGGCCCTGAAGCAGCCAGGAGCGCGCCGAGGTCGCGTTCGTGATCGTCTCGATCGTGGTGAAGGTCTTGGACGCGACGATGAAGAGCGTCTCCGCCGGGTCCAGGTCGCGCACGGCCTCGTGCAGGTCGGAGCCGTCCACGTTCGACACGAAGCGGAACGTCAGATCCCGGTCGGTGAACGGCCGCAGCGCCTCGTACGCCATCGCGGGGCCGAGGTCGGAACCGCCGATGCCGATGTTGACGACGTTGCGGATACGGCGGCCGGTGTGGCCGGTCCACTCCCCGGAGCGGACGCGGTCGGCGAAGCCGGCCATCCTGTCGAGCACCGCGTGCACACCGGGCACGACGTCCTCGCCGTCGACCTCGACCACCGCGTCCCGCGGCGCCCGCAGCGCGGTGTGCAGGACGGCCCGGTCCTCGGTGACGTTGATCCGCTCGCCGCGGAACATGGCGTCGCGCAGCCCGAACACGTCGGTGGCGGCGGCCAGCTCCTGGAGAAGGGCCAGCGTCTCGTCGGTGACCAGGTGCTTGGAGTAGTCGATGCGCAGATCGCCCACGCGTACGACGTAGCGCTCGGCGCGCCCCGGGTCGGCTGCGAACAGCTCACGCAGGTCCGGCTGCGGCAGGGCGTCCTTGCGGTGGTCCTCCAGGGCGGTCCACTCGGGGCGCCGGGTGAGCTCGGGGGAGCCGGAGGGGGAGTCAGACATGAGCGGGGGTCTCCTCGGTGGCCTCGCCGTTCAGGGCGATGGCGTACATCTCGTCGGCGTCGAGGCGCCTGAGCTCCTCGGCGATGAGTTCGGAGGTGGCACGGACCTTCAGTGCCAGGGTGCGGGAGGGCTGGCCCGGCAGGGTCAGCGTGGCCAGCGGGCCCTCGGGGCGGTCGATGACGATCTCGCCGTTCCCGGTGCCCAGCCTTACGGCCGTCACGACCGGCCCGGCGGTGACCACGCGGTCGACCGAGACGTGCAGCCGCGCCTCCAGCCAGCGGGCCAGCAGCTCGGCGGCCGGGTTCTCGGCCTCGGCCTCCACGGCCGCCGAGGTGATCCGAGCCCGGGCCTGGTCCAGCGCCGCCGCCAGCATCGAACGCCAGGGCGTCAGCCGGGTCCAGGCCAGGTCGGTGTCCCCCGGGGCGTAGGAGCGGACCCTGGTCCGGAGCGTCTCCAGGGGGTTCTCCACCGCGTACAGGTCGGTGATCCGCCGCTGGGCCAGCGCACCGAGCGGGTCCTTGGACGGCACCTCGGGGGCGTCCACCGGCCACCACACCACCACCGGCGCGTCCGGCAGCAGCAGCGGCAGGACGACAGAGTCGGCGTGGTCGGAGACCTCGCCGTAGGTCCGCAGGATCACCGTCTCGCCGGTGCCCGCGTCGGCGCCCACCCGGACCTCGGCGTCCAGCCGTGAGGACTGGCGGTCGCGCGGGGTGCGGGCGTGCCGCTTGATGACGACCAGGGTGCGCGAGGGGTGCTCGTGCGACGCCTCCTCGGCCGCCTTGATCGCGTCGTAGGCGTTCTCCTCGTCCGTGACGATCACCATCGTCAGGACCATGCCCACGGCGGGGGTGCCGATGGCCCGGCGCCCCTGCACCAGCGCCTTGTTGATCTTGCTTGCCGTGGTGTCGGTCAGGTCGATCTTCATGGCCTGCGCCAGCTCCGTCCGTCTCGTGCGAGCATCTCGTCGGCTTCCGCGGGTCCCCAGCTGCCCGACGTGTACTGCGCGGGCCTGCCGTGCGTGGCCCAGTACCGCTCGATCGGGTCGAGGATCTTCCAGGACTCTTCCACTTCCTGGTGACGGGGGAACAGGTTGGCGTCGCCCAGGAGGACGTCAAGGATCAGCCGTTCGTACGCCTCCGGGCTCGATTCGGTGAACGACTCGCCGTAGGCGAAGTCCATCGTCACGTCCCGGATCTCCATCGACGTACCCGGCACCTTGGAGCCGAACCGGACCGTCATGCCCTCGTCCGGCTGGACGCGGATGACGATCGCGTTGGCGCCCAGCTCCTCGGTCGCGGTGGAGTCGAAGGGGGAGTGCGGGGCCCGCTGGAAGACGACCGCGATCTCCGTCACCCGGCGGCCCAGCCGCTTCCCGGTGCGCAGGTAGAACGGGACGCCCGCCCAGCGGCGGTTGTCCACCTGGAGCCTGATCGCGGCGTAGGTGTCGGTCTTCGACGAGGCGTCGATGCCGTCCTCGTCCAGATAGCCGCCGACCTTCGCGCCGCCCTGCCAGGCCGCCGCGTACTGCCCGCGCACGGTGTTCTTCCCCAGGTCCTCCGGCAGCTGCACGGCCCGGAGCACCTTCAGCTTCTCGGTGAGCAGCGACGCCGCGTCGAAGGCGGCCGGCTCCTCCATCGCGGTGAGCGCCATCAGCTGGAGCAGATGGTTCTGGATGACGTCGCGGGCGGCGCCGATGCCGTCGTAGTACCCGGCCCGGCCGCCGATGCCGATGTCCTCGGCCATGGTGATCTGCACATGGTCGACGTACGACCGGTTCCAGATCGGTTCGAACATCTGGTTGGCGAAGCGCAGCGCCAGGATGTTCTGGACGGTCTCCTTGCCGAGGTAGTGGTCGATCCGGAAGACCTGCTCCGGGTCGAACACGTCGTGCACGATCGTGTTCAGCTCCTCGGCCGACTCCAGGTCGTGCCCGAACGGCTTCTCGATGACCGCGCGGCGCCAGGAGCCCTCGGGCGCGTTCGCCAGCCCGTGCTTCTTGAGCTGCTGGGCGACCTTCGGGAAGAACTTCGGCGGCACCGAGAGGTAGAAGGCGTAGTTGCCGCTCGTGCCCCGGGAGGCGTCCAGCTCCTCGACGGCGGACCGCAGCTGCTTGAACGCCGTGTCGTCGTCGAAGTCGCCCGGGATGAACCGCATGCCCTCGGAGAGCTGCTGCCAGACCTCCTCGCGGAACGGGGTCCTGGCGTGCTCGCGGACCGCGTCGTGCACCACCTGCGCGAAGTCCTGGTCCTCCCAGTCCCGGCGGGCGAAGCCCACCAGCGAGAAGCCCGGCGGCAGCAGGCCGCGGTTGGCCAGGTCGTACACGGCCGGCATCAGCTTCTTGCGGGACAGGTCACCGGTCACGCCGAAGATGACGAGCCCGGACGGGCCCGCGATCCTGGGCAGCCGGCGGTCGCGCGCGTCGCGCAGAGGGTTGACGTAGTCGGCCTCGGTGTACTCCCTGGGCGGGACGGCGGCGGCCTCGGCCGTGCCGTCCACCCCCGTCTGCGCCGTGCCGTCCACCCCGGTCTGCTCGACCCCGGCCGCCTCCTGGGCCGCCACGGCCTCCTTCTCCTCCTTGGTCCCCTTGGTCTCCTGTTCGGCCGTCTGGGGGATGGCCGTCCGGGGGATGTCCTCGCTCATTCCGCGTCAACTCCCTTGCTGTTCAAGGACTTGGTGACCGCGTCCAGCAGGTCCTGCCAGGCCACCTCGAACTTGGCCACGCCCTCGTTCTCCAGTTGCCGCACCACCTCGTCGTACCCGATGCCGAGCCGCTCGACGGCCGCCAGGTCGGCGCGCGCCTGGGCGTAACCGCCGGTGACCGTGTCGCCCTGGACGTCGCCGTGGTCGGCGACGGCGTTCAGCGTGGCCTCCGGCATGGTGTTGACCGTGCCGGCGGCGACCAGTTCGTCCACGTACAGGGTGTCCTTGTACGCGGGGTCCTTCACACCGGTGGAGGCCCAAAGGGGGCGCTGCCGGTTCGCGTGGGCCCCGCCCAGCGCCTGCCAGCGCGCCCCGGCGAAGACCTCTTCGTACGCCTCGTAGGCGAGCCGCGCGTTGGCCAGGCCCGCCCGGCCCTTCAGGGCGAGGGCCTCGTCCGTGCCCAGCAGCGTCAGCCGCTTGTCGATCTCGGAGTCGACGCGGGAAACGAAGAAGGACGCCACCGAATGGATGGCCGACAGGTCGAGACCGGCCGCCTGTGCCTTCTCCAGACCGGCGACATAGGCGTCCATGACCTCGCGGTAGCGCTCCAGCGAGAAGATCAGCGTCACGTTCACGCTGATGCCCGCGCCGATCACCTCGGTGATCGCCGGCAGGCCGGCCTTCGTCGCCGGGATCTTGATCATCACGTTGGGGCGGTCCACCAGCCAGGCCAGCTGCCGGGCCTCGGCGACCGTCGCCGCCGTGTCGTGGGCCAGACGCGGGTCGACCTCGATGGAGACCCGGCCGTCCCGGCCGCCGGTGGCGTCGTACACCGGTCGCAGGATGTCGGCGGCGGCGCGGACGTCGGCGGTGGTCATCATCCGGACGGCCTCGTCGACGGTGACGCCCCGCACCGCCAGATCGGCGAGCTGTGCCTCGTAGCCCTCGCCGGAGCCGATGGCGGCCTGGAAGATGGACGGGTTGGTGGTGACGCCGACGACGTTCCTCGTGGCGACGAGCTCGGCCAGGTTGCCGGACTCGATCCGCCGGCGCGACAGGTCGTCGAGCCAGATCGACACGCCCTCGTCGGACAGGCGCTTGAGTGCTCCCGCGCTCGCGGTCGCTTCGGTCACAGTGATCATCTTCTTTCGGGCGTTCGGATCAGCCACGCGCGGCGGCGAGGGACTCGCGGGCCGCGGCGGCGACGTTCTCGGAGGTGAAGCCGAACTCGGCGAACAGGGTCTTGGCGTCGGCGGAGGCGCCGAAGTGCTCCAGGGAGACGATGCGTCCCGCGTCCCCCACGAACCGGTGCCAGGTCAGGCCGATACCGGCCTCGACCGCGACCCGGGCCTTCACGGACGGCGGCAGCACCCGCTCGCGGTACTCGCGCGGCTGCTCCTCGAACCACTCCACCGACGGCATCGACACCACCCGGGTGCCGACCCCCTCGGCCTCCAGGGCCTCACGGGCGGCGACGGCGAGCTGCACCTCCGAACCGGTGGCGATCAGGATCACCTCCGGGGTCTCCCGCGACGCTTCCGCGAGGACGTAGCCGCCGCGGGCCGCGTCAGGGTTCGGCTCGTACGTGGGCACGCCCTGGCGGGTGAGCGCGAGGCCGTGCGGGGCCGGGTCGGTGGTGTGCCGCCGGAGGATCTCGGCCCAGACGGTCGCCGTCTCGTTGGCGTCGGCCGGGCGTACGACGTTCAGTCCCGGGATGGCCCGCAGCGCGGCCAGGTGCTCGACCGGCTGGTGGGTCGGGCCGTCCTCGCCCAGGCCGACCGAGTCGTGCGTCCACACGTACGTCACCGGCAGCTGCATCAGGGCCGACATCCGCACCGCGTTGCGCATGTAGTCGGAGAAGACCAGGAAGGTGCCGCCGTAGATCCGGGTGTTGCCGTGCAGGGCGATGCCGTTCATCTCCGCGGCCATGGAGAACTCGCGGATGCCGAAGTGGATCGTCCGGCCGTACGGGTCGGCCTCCGGCAGCGGGTTGCCCTTCGGGAGGAACGACGACGTCTTGTCGATGGTGGTGTTGTTCGAGCCGGCCAGGTCGGCCGAGCCGCCCCACAGCTCGGGGACGACCGCGCCGAGCGCCTGGAGGACCTTGCCGGACGCGGCCCGGGTGGCGACCGCCTTGCCCGGTTCGAACACCGGCAGGGCGTCCTCCCAGCCCTCGGGCAGCTCGCCCTTGCTGACGCGGTCGAAGGTGACGGCGCGCTCCGGGTTGTCACCGCGCCAGGCGGCGATCCGCTTGTCCCAGGCGGTGCGCGCCTCGGCGCCCCGGTCCAGGGCCCCGCGGGTGTGGGCCAGCACCTCGTCGGCGACCTCGAAGGTCTGCTCCGGGTCGAAGCCGAGGAGGCGCTTGGTGGCGGCCACCTCGTCCTCGCCGAGCGCCGAGCCGTGGGAGGCCTCGGTGTTGCGCGCGTTGGGGGCGGGCCAGGCGATGATCGTGCGCATCGCGATGATCGAGGGGCGCCCGGTCTCCGCCTGAGCCGCCCTCAGGGCCGCGTGCAGCGCCCGTACGTCGACGTCGCCGTCCTCCTGCGGCTCGATCCGCTGCACATGCCAGCCGTAGGCCTCGTACCGCTTCAGCACGTCCTCGGAGAAGGCGGTCGCGGTGTCGCCCTCGATGGAGATGTGGTTGTCGTCGTAGAGGAAGACCAGGTTGCCGAGCTTCTGGTGTCCGGCGAGGGAGGAGGCCTCGGCGGAGACACCCTCCTGGAGGTCGCCGTCCGAGACGATCGCCCAGACGGTGTGGTCGAACGGGGACTCGCCCTCGGGCGCCTCCGGGTCGAACAGGCCGCGCTCGAAACGGGCGGCCATCGCCATGCCGACCGCGTTCGCGACGCCCTGGCCCAGCGGGCCGGTCGTGGTCTCCACGCCCGCGGTGTGCCCGTACTCGGGGTGGCCCGGCGTCTTCGAGCCGTGCGTGCGGAACGCCTTCAGGTCGTCCAGCCCCAGCTCGTAGCCCGCGAGGTACAGCTGCGTGTACAGGGTCAGCGAGGTGTGGCCGGGGGAGAGGACGAAGCGGTCACGGCCGGCCCACTCCGGGTCGGCGGGGTCGTGCCGCATCACCTTCTGAAAGATCGTGTAGGCGGCCGGAGCCAGGCTCATCGCGGTACCGGGATGGCCGTTGCCGACCCGCTGGACGGCGTCCGCCGCCAGAACACGGGCGGTGTCGACGGCACGCCGGTCGAGTTCGGTCCATTCGAAGCTGTCCGCGCTGTCCGCTGTCTGCGTGCTCATCTTCAAGAAGTCCTCGATAGGAGCGAAGTGGCTGGTCTGATGTGTTCAAAACTAAAAGTCTGACTTTTTCGACGGAAGGTCGCCGTGTGCCAGGGTGTGGTGAAAGTGGGACACCCGGCGGCGGTGCGGGGCGCGAACGGGGCGGCGCGAGGCGGACATGGCGGATATGGCGGACATGGCGGAGAGAACCATCCGAGGCGGCGACGGGATCAGAACGTTCCCCTTTCCGGTCGAGTTGAGCGTCGGCGGTGTCGGCATGCAGGTCGGCCCCATGGGCACCGGCCGCACCTGGCACGCCGACGCGCCCCTGGAGCGCGTGCACCGCATCGACTTCCATGTCGTGATGCTGTTCGCCGAGGGTCCGGTCCGGCACATGGTCGACTTCACCGAGCACGAGGCCGGGGCCGGGGACCTGCTGTGGATCCGCCCGGGGCAGGTCCACCGCTTCTCGCGAACGAGCGAGTACCGCGGAACGGTGCTGACCATGCAGCCGGGATTCCTGCCCCGCGCGACCGTCGAGGCCACCGGCCTGTACCGCTACGATCTGCCGCCGCTGCTGCGACCCGGCCCGGCCGAACTCGCCGGGCTGCGCGCCGCGCTCGAACACCTGCGGCGCGAGTACGAGGACACGGCCACGCTGCCGCTCAGTCTGCACACCGCCGTGCTGCGCCACTCGCTGACGGCGTTTCTGCTGCGGCTCGCCCATCTCGCGGCGAGTTCGGCGGAGTCGGTGCGCCGGCGGTCGGACTCCACCTTCACGCTCTTCCGGGACGCCGTGGAGCGGGACTTCGCCACCAACCACAGTGTCAGCGCCTACGCCGATGCCCTCGGCTACTCCCGCCGCACCCTGGTCCGCGCGGTCCGCGCCGCCACCGGCGACACCCCCAAGGCCTTCATCGACAAGCGCGTCGTGCTGGAGGCCAAGCGGCTCCTCGCCCACACCGACCTGCCGATCGGCAGGGTCGGCGCGGCGGTCGGCTTCCCCGACGCGGCGAACTTCTCCAAGTTCTTCCACCAGCACACGGACCAGACCCCGGCCGCGTTCCGGGCGGACCTGCGCTGAGGGCAGCGGAAAGGGGCTCCACGCGCGCGTGGAGCCCCTTTCCGGGCGCTGTCAACGGCCGAAGGTGAACCAGTTGACGTTGACGAAGTCCTGCGGCTGACCGCTGGTGAAGGTCAGATACACGTCGTGCGTGCCCGTAACGGAGCTGATGTTCGCCGGAATCGTCCGCCAGGACTGCCAGCCCCCGGTGCTGCCGACGGCGAAACTCCCGACAGGCGCGCTGCTCCGGCTGTCCAGTCGCACCTCGACCAGCCCGCTGACGCCGCCCGCCGCACCGCTCGCGACCCGGGCGCTGAACTGCCGGGCCGCCGAGGAGCCGAAGTTCACGCCCTTGAAGTGCAGCCAGTCGCCGTTGGCCAGTGAGCCGATGTTCTGGCCGCCGCCGGAGTCGGTCGTATTCTCGGTGCTCACCCCGGACTGGCCGTCGTAGGACTCGGCCTGGATGGCGGAGTAGGCGTCGCGGTTGCCTGTCGGCGGGGGCGTGGTGCCGCCGCCGGACGAGAGCACCTGGACGTAGTCGACGACCATCGCGTGGCCCGGCTGCGTCCCGGCGTCCGGGCCGCCGCCGAAGGCGTCCGGGAAGCCGCCGCCCATCGCCACGTTCAGGATGACGAAGAAGCCGTGGTCGGTGGCGTTCCGCCAGGTCGTCGCGTCGACCTGGTTGGCGCGCACGGTGTGGAAGTTGACGCCGTCGAGGTAGAAGCGGATCTCCTCGACGCTCGTCGAGCGGTCCCACTCCATCCGGTAGGTGTGGAAGCCGGCCTGACAGGTGGTGCCCTGGCAGGTGGTCGAACTGCCGATGCCGCTGGTCTCGTTGCAGGGGCCGCCCGGCGAGGTGCCGCAGTGCATGGTCGCGAACACCGTGTTCATGCCCTGGGTGTTCTCCATGATGTCCAGCTCGCCCACGGCCGGCCAGTTCCAGTAGTCGCCGCGGTAGGGGGCGCCCAGCATCCAGAAGGCGGGCCAGTAGCCCTTCGCCGCGGCCCCGGTGACGTTCGGAACCTGGATGCGCGACTCGACGCGGAGTGTGCCGCCGGCCGGGGGCTGGAAGTCGGTGCGGTTGGTCTCGACGCGGCCGGAGGTCCAGTTCCCGGCGGCATCCCGGCGGGGCGTGATGCGGAGGTTGCCGTTGCCGTCGAGCGAGACGTTGTCCGCGCTGCTCGTCATCGTCTCGATCTCGCCGGTGCCCCAGTTGGCGGGGCCGCCCGGGTAGCCCTTGCCGGTGGCGTACTGCCAGTTGGACGTGTTGACGCCACTGCCCGCGGCGCCGTTGAAGTCGTCCACGAACATCTGCGTCCAGCCCGACGGGGGCGGCGGGGCGGAGGCGTTCGCGGCGGGGGTGGCGGCCGTGGTGGCGGCTGCCGCCAGACCGAGCGTGCTGACGACGGCGATGAACGCCCGCCGGAAGGGGCTGCGTCTGTGGGAAGTGCGGGAGGGGTCGCTCATGGGGGGATGCCTCTCGAGTGGAGGGGTGAGAGCGCTCTCAAAGTGCCGCCAATGTGCTCCACGTCACGCAGGTCGTCAAGAGGTAAAGCCGGGAAATCTAGGGGCCGTTCGATGAGTGCACAGCTTGAACGGACCGAGCGCCAGGAGTGTCAGCGGCAGCCCATGCGCCACTTGAGCGGGGAGGATCTGAAGCAAGGGACTGATCCCCGGCGACCGCTTCACGGGGAAGCCGATGCCGACAAACCGTTGAGTCCGCCCCGGGCCCGCTCCGGCTGCCACCCCAGGGCCCGTGAGATCCCCCGCGCCGCCACCCGCACCGCCGGGCCCAGCACCGGCACCTGGGCGTCGGCCTGCGGCACCACGATGGACACGGCGGCGGTCACCGTGCCGTCCGCCGCCCGTACCGGGGCGGCCACCGACAGGGCGTCGTCCGTGATCTGACGGTCGCTCACCGCAACGCCGGTGCGGCGCACTTCGGCCAGTTCCCGCCGCAGCCGCACCGGTTCGGTGATCGTGTACGGCGTGAAGGAAGCGAGTTCGCCCGCGCAGTACTCCCGCTGGAACTCCGGGTCGCCGTGGGCCAGCAGGGCGAGCCCGACGCCGGTGGCATGCAGCGGCCAGCGGGCGCCGACGCGTATGTGCACGCCGACCGCGGACCGGCCCGAGAGCCACTCGATGTAGACGACGTCGGACCCGTCCCGCACGGCCAGTTGCACGTTCTCGTGCGTGGCCTCGTACAGGTCCTCCAGATACGGCAGCGCGATCTGCCGCAGGGCGAGGCCGCGCGGCGCCAGCGCGGCCAGCTCCCACAGCCGGAGCCCGACGTGGTAGACGCCGGACTCGTCCCGCTCCAGAGCGCCCCACTCGGTGAGCGCGCCCACCAGCCGGTGGGCGGTGGTCAGGGTCAGCCCGGCCCGCCGGCTGATGTCCGTCAGGCACAGCGCCGGATGCTCGTGGTCGAAGGCCGCGAGCACGGACAGCAGCCGGTCGGGCGCGGTGGGGCCGGTCATGGCCGGTGGTCTCCCGGGTGGGCGAGGTCGTGGGGGCGGGGGTAGGCGGCCGGACGGTAGGGGACGTAGCGGGCCGCGGTCGTCGGGTCCTCCTGCCCCGCACGGGAGTTGAGCGTGCCGGGCGACACGTCCCAGCGGCCCGTGTCCAGGCGGTCTTCCAGGGTGTCCAGGGCGGCCAGCGTCTCGCCGGTGGTGAAGGTGCAGTGGCCGGGGCCGTCGACGTACGCCTGGCGCAGCAGCCCCGCGGAGCCCCCGGCCGTCGCCGCCCGCCGGTAGGCGCTCTCGGCCTGGACCGGGATCAGCGCGTCACCCGTCGTGTGGATGTTCAGCTGGGGGTCGGTGAGCCGGCCGGACAGCACGCTGGTCTTCCGCAGCCACCCCACGGCCGAGGGGTCGGCGGAGATCCGGGGTGCCCGGCCGAGGGCCGAGAGGTCGCCGCGCAAGGACAGTCCCGCCTCCTTGTAGAGCTCGGTCACCTCTTTGTACAGCGGGGACCGGGCGAGCAGGGAGGTGTAGTCGACGCCGGTGTTCCAGGACGGGTTGCCGCCCGCCCGGCTCTCCGCCTCCTGCCGCCAGCTGAAGGCGGGCCTCTGCAGCAGCCCCTTGACGGCGGTGAACTGGTTGGACTGCTGCGTGTCCCAGTCGGTGGGGCCCGGCTTCTGCTGCGAGGCGTCGTTGTAGCCGGGGATGTTGTGCAGGGCGGCGGCGAGGGCGATGCGCGCCCGGCCCTCCGGGGTCTGCTGGGCGGCGTCGACCTTCGTGGTGAGCGACTTCGCGGCGGCGACCGCCTCCGCCTGGTCCGCGAACCCCGCCAGCCGGATTCCGGAGCCCGGGGCGAGCAGCGTGCGCAGCGCGAACACCGGGTCCAGGGTGCTGTTCCAGTTGGCGACGCCGCCCTGCACCAGCCCGCACATCGACAGCGAGCCGTCGAAGCGGTCGGCGTGCCGCTCGGCGAGCGTGGTGGTGACGAAGCCGCCGTAGGAGCTGCCCCAGGCCAGCGTCCGCCGGGCCTGCCCGAACTTCTCGGTGAACAGGTCCAGCGTGGCGAGTTGGTCGGGCACCGCCTCGGAGATGGCCCAGCCGTTCGTCGCGTACGAGGAGCCGATCAGGGCGTAGCCCTCGGCCAGCAGCTTGTCGCGCACGGGCGGACGTGGCGCGTTCTGCGCCGGGTTGGGGGCTCCGGCCGGGGTGTAGCCGTGGCTGAACAGCAGCACCGTGCCGTTCCAGGACGCGGGCATGTCCATCACGTACGCGGCGCCGGAGGGGAGCGTGCCCTCCAGATGACTGTCGGCGGCGTCGGCGGCCTGCGCGGGCAGGGCCGTCGCCAGAGACAGGCAGGTGGTCAGCAGAGCGAGGCGGATCCTCAACGCGGGGTCCCTTCCAGGGTGGGGGTGGCGGCGGGGGAGTCCAGGGCGTCCGTGTGTGTCTCGCGCAGCCGCCACACGGTGACGGCGGTGATCGCGGCGCCGGCGCACAGCAGCAGTGAGACGGGCGTGCTGCCGCCCCCGTACGAGGCGAGGAGGCTGCCGGCGATCAGCGGGGAGAAACCTGCGCCGACCAGGGTGGCCGCCTGGTAGCCGAGGGAGGCGCCGGTGTAGCGGACGCGGGTGCCGAACATCTCGGTGAGCAGCGCCCCGAGCGGCCCGTACATCGTGGACTGGGCGACCCCGTGACCGAGGGCGAGGGCGAGGATGAGCAGGCCGGGGGAGCCCGAGTCGACCAGGGCCAGCACGGGGAAGGCGAGCGCGGCCGAGGCGATGGCGCCGGCGAGCACCACGGGCCGGCGGCCGACCCGGTCCGACAGCGCGGACGCGGCGGGCAGCACGGCGAGGGCCACACAGGAGGCGACGGTCACCGCGGTCAGCACCTGCGGCCGGGTGTACCCCTGGTCGACGGCGTAGGAGATCATGAAACTCGTCAGCAGGGACTGGGTGGTGAACGCGCCGATGCCGACGCACGCGGCGAGCAGCACCGGCTTCGGGCGGCGCAGCACCTCCACGATCGGCGGCTTGTCCACCGGCTCCCGCCTGGCCTGTGCGAACAGCGGGCTCTCGGCGACCTTGAGGCGCACGAACAGACCGACGGCCAGCAGCACGATGCTCAGCAGGAACGGCACCCGCCAGCCCCAGGAGCGGAAGTCGTCGTCGGGCAGGCCGGCGACGAGGGTGACCACACCGGCCGACAGCACGGAACCGAGCGGGGCGCCGAGCTGGGTGAAGCTGGACCACAGACCGCGCCGGGATCCCTGCGTCTTCTCGGCGTGCTCGACGACCATCAGCATCGCGCCGCCCCACTCACCGCCGATCGCGATGCCCTGCACGACGCGCAGCGCGACGAGCAGGACCGGGGCCCAGACGCCGATCGCGTCGTAGGTGGGCAGCAGGCCGATGAGGAAGCTGCCCAGGCCCATCAGGACCATGGTCAGCAGCATCATCGACTTGCGCCCGATCCGGTCGCCGAAGTGGCCGAAGACGATGCCGCCGAGCGGGCGGGCGAGATAGCCCGCGGCGAACGTCCCGAATGCCGCGATGGTGCCCACGGCCGGGTCGGCCTGGGGGAAGAACAGGTCGCCGAAGACCAGCGCGGCGACCGTGCCGTAGACGAGGAAGTCGTAGAACTCGACGGTCGTGCCGAGCAGGCCGGAGATGGCCACGCGGCGCAACTGCCGTGAATCCGGGGCGAGTTGAGCGGCTGAGGGGGATGGCTGCACGGGGAGCTCCCTGGGGACGGGTCTCGGATAGCCCGTGAAGTTATGCATCTATCGTGCAGCAGTCAATCATTTGCACAACATCAGTTCAGGCCGTCCTCCGCGATCCGCAGCAGTAGCGCGTGCAGCGCCTCCCGCTCGGCCTCCTCCAGCGGGCCCAGCAGTTCGTTGGTCACCCGCAGCCCGGCCTCGTCGGTGTCGCGCAGGAACGCGCGGCCGTTCTCGGTCAGCGCGACGATCCGGCTGCGGCGGTCGTCGGGGGAGGGGCGGCGCTCGGCGAAGCCCAGCTTCTCCAGGTCGTCGACCAGGCCGACGATCGCGCTCGGGTCGTAGCCGAGCCGGGTACTCAGCTCGCGCTGGAGGGCGCCGTCGGAAGTGGCGAGGAAGCGCAGCACCGCGTAGTGGCGCAGGCGCACGCCCGACTCCTGGAGGCAGGCGTTGAAGAGCTGCCCCGAGCGCAGGCCCAGGCGGTACAGCAGGTAGCCCGTGTCGGCATGCAGCCCGCGCATCCACGGCTCGTGCGCGTCGATGGGCTTCGGGGTGACGTTCTGGCGTGTGATGACGGGCTCCCTGTGTTCGGTGCGTCCTGGGATTCCAGCATCTCGCACCCGTGGGTCACCAACAACTATTGACGTCAACAATTATTGCTCTTAGCTTCGATCTCGAAGGCGCACCACCCGCGTCAGGAAGCCGCACCACCCCGCATCAGCTCGTGAAGGGACCCACCCGTGCCCAGCATCGATCTCTCCGGAAAGGTCGCCGTCGTCACCGGCAGCGGCCGGGGCCTCGGCCTCGCCTACGCCCATGCCCTGGCCGCCCACGGCGCGTCCGTGGTGGTCAACGACGTCGACGAGGCCGTGGCCGAGGCGGCCGTGAAGTCCATCGCGGAAGCGGGCGGCAAGGCCGTGGCGGAGGTGGTCCCGGTCGGGACGGCCGAGGCGGCGGACCGGCTGGTCGCCCGCGCGGTCGAGGAGTTCGGCCGACTGGACATCCTCGTCACCAACGCGGGCATCCTGCGCGACAAGGTGTTGTGGAAGATGACCGACGAGGACTTCGACGCGGTGATCACCACCCACCTCAAGGGCACCTTCACCTGCGCCCGCGCCGCCGCCGTCCGGATGCGCGAGCAGGGCGAGGGCGGCTCGCTGATCCTGGTCGGCTCCCCGGCCGGGCAGCGCGGCAACTTCGGCCAGACGAACTACGCCGCCGCCAAGGCCGGCATCGCCGCCATGGCCCGCACCTGGTCCATGGAGCTGGGCCGCGCGAACATCACCGTCAACGCGATCGTGCCGGTCGCCGCGACCGCCATGACCGAGACGATCCCGGCCTTCGCCCCGTACATCGAGGCCATGCGCGGCGGCGAGCCGCTGCCGGACTTCCTGCGCAAGGGCGAGGGCTTCGGCACCCCGGAGGACTGCGCGGCCCTGGTCCCCTTCCTCGCCTCCGAGGCCGCCCGGGGCGTCACCGGCCAGGCCATCGGCATCGGCGGCGACAAGGTGGCACTCTGGTCGCATCCGCAGGAGATCAGGGCGGCGTACGCCGACGGCGGCTGGACCCCCGGCGCCCTGGCCGACGCCTGGCCCACCTCGGTCGGTGCCGAACCGCAGTCGGTCGGCATCCCGGCGCCGAAGTTCCCGGAGGCGTGATGGACCGCTCCATGAACCCGGACGACCTCGTCGCGATCGACGTCCACACCCACGCGGAGGTGTCCTCCAAGGGCCACTCCTCCCTGGACGACGACCTGCACGACGCGTCCTCCGCCTACTTCAAGGTCGAAGGCAAGCGGAAGCCGACTCTGGAGGAGACCGCCGCCTACTACCGCGAGCGGAGGATGGCCGCCGTGATCTTCACGGTCGACGCCGAGTCCGCCACCGGCACCCCGCCCGTCCCCAACGAGGAGGTCGCCGAGGCTGCCGCCGCCAACGCCGACGTCCTCATCCCCTTCGCCTCCATCGACCCCTTCCGGGGGAAGGCGGGCGTCAAGCAGGCCCGCCGCCTGGTCGAGGAGTACGGGGTGAAGGGCTTCAAGTTCCACCCCAGCATCCAGGGCTTCTTCCCCAACGACCGCTCGGTGGCCTACGACCTGTTCGAGGTCATCGAGGAGACCGGCACCATCGCCCTGTTCCACACCGGCCAGACCGGCATAGGCGCCGGAGTCCCCGGGGGAGGCGGCATCCGCCTCAAGTACTCCAACCCCCTCCACGTGGACGACGTCGCCGCCGACTTCCCGCATCTGAAGATCATCCTGGCGCACCCGTCGTTCCCCTGGCAGGACGAGGCCCTGGCCGTCGCCACGCACAAGCCGGGCGTGCACATCGACCTGTCCGGCTGGTCGCCGAAGTACTTCCCGCCGCAGCTCGTGCAGTACGCGAACACGCTGCTGAAGGACAAGGTCCTCTTCGGCTCCGACTTCCCCGTCCTCACCCCCGACCGCTGGCTCGCCGACTTCGACAAGCTGACGATCAAGGAAGAGGTCCGGCCGAAGATCCTCAAGGAGAACGCCGCCCGCCTGCTCGGGCTGACGAAACCGTAAGGGGTGTCACATGCGCAACGAGGGACTGGGGTCATGGCCCGCACGCCGGGCCCGCAAGACCCCGCACCGCACCGCCCTGATCCACGGCGACACCACCCGCACCTACGCCGCCCTGTACGAGCGCACCACCCGCCTCGCCCACGCCCTGCGCGAGCGGGGCATCCGGCGCGGCGACCGGATCGCCTACCTCGGCCCGAACCACCCCTCCTACCTGGAGACCCTGTTCGCGGCCGGCACCCTCGGCGCGGTCTTCGTCCCCCTCAACACCCGCCTGGCCGGACCCGAGATCGCCTACCAGCTCGCCGACTCAGGCGCCAAGGCCCTCGTCTACGGCCCGTCACACGCCGGACTGATCGCGGGACTCCCGGGCAGCACGGATGTGCGTACGTACGCCGAGGTGGGCGCCGAGTACGAGGAGGCGCTGGCGTCGGCCTCCGAGGAGCCCATCGACACACCGGTCACTCCGGACGACACCTGCATCATCATGTACACCTCGGGCACGACCGGCCGCCCCAAGGGCGCCATGCTCACCCATGGCAATCTCACCTGGAACGCGGTCAACGTCCTCATCGACCATGACCTGGTCGCCGACGAACGCGCCCTGGTCTCCGCCCCGCTGTTCCACACCGCCGGCCTGAACATGCTGACCCTGCCGGTCCTGCTGAAGGGCGGCGCCTGCGTCCTGGTCGAGGCCTTCGACCCGAACGCCACCTTCGACCTGATCGAGCGGCACCGGATCACCTTCATGTTCGGCGTGCCGACGATGTTCGACCAGGTGGCCAGGCACCCGCGCTGGCCGGGGGCCGACCTGTCCTCACTGCGGCTCCTGACCTGCGGCGGCTCCCCGGTCCCCACCCCGCTGATCGCGGCCTACCAGGAGCGCGGCCTCACCTTCTGCCAGGGCTACGGCATGACCGAGGCCGCACCCGGCACGCTGTTCCTCGACGCCGAGCACGCCGTCAGCAAGGCGGGTTCGGCGGGCGTGCCGCACTTCTTCAGCGACGTACGCGTCGTACGGCCCGACCTCG
The DNA here is from genome assembly GCF_042957035.1 of Streptomyces sp. NPDC008137. Taxonomy (NCBI): domain Bacteria; kingdom Bacillati; phylum Actinomycetota; class Actinomycetes; order Kitasatosporales; family Streptomycetaceae; genus Streptomyces; species Streptomyces sp. NPDC008137. The sequence goes on from NZ_JBIBHN010000002.1 coordinate 419,913, forward strand.
CGCCCGTCGACGTCGGGGAGGTCGGGGAGGTCGTGGTGCGCGGACCGCACGTCATGCCCGGCTACTGGGGGCTGCCCGAGGAGACGGCCGCGTCCTTCGTGGACGGCTGGTTCCGCAGCGGCGACGCGGCCCAGGTCGACGAGGACGGTTACGTGCACATCGTCGACCGCATCAAGGACATGATCATCTCCGGTGGGGAGAACATCTACCCGGCCGAGATCGAGGACCGGCTCCTCGCCCACCCGGACATCGTCGAGTGCGCCGTCATCGGCGTGGCGGACGACAAGTGGGGCGAGGTGCCGCGCGCGGTCGTCGTCCCCCGCGCGGGGGCCGCGCTCGACCCCGACGAGGTGCTCGCCTCGCTCGCCGGGCACCTCGCCAAGTACAAGATCCCGAAGTCGGTCGTCGTCGCGGACGAACTCCCGCGCACCGCCTCCGGAAAGCTCCTGAAGTCCCGTGTGCGCAAGCGCTACGGCACCAACTCCTAGCGAAGGAAAGCCGCATGAGCATCACCGTCAACGGCCTCGACGAACTGAAGAAGCTCGCGGGCAGCGACCTCGGCACCAGCGAGTGGATCGACGTCACCCAGGAGCGGATCGACACCTTCGCCGACGCCACCGGGGACCACCAGTGGATCCACGTGGACCCCGAGAAGGCCAAGGAGGGCCCCTTCGGCGCCCCCATCGCACACGGCTACCTCACGCTCTCCCTCTTCATCCCGCTGTTCACCGAACTCCTGGACGTCCAGGGAGTGACGACGAAGGTCAACTACGGCCTCAACAAGGTGCGTTTCCCCTCCCCCGTGAAGGTGGGTTCCCGCATCCGGCTGACGGCGAAGCTCGCCGAGGTGGAGGAGGTGCCCGGCGGCGTCCAGATCACCGTCGAGGGCGCCATCGAGATCGAGGGCGGATCCAAGCCGGCGGCGGTGCTTCAGAGCCTGTCGCGGTTCTACGCCTGAGGCCGCGCCGGCACCAGGTCGAGCAGACGTTCCGAGGCGTCACGCGCGAGCGGTGAGAGCCGGTCGTGCACCGCCCGGAACGTCTTCTCGGCCCGGTCCGCCGGCCAGTCGTCCGGGAGGTGCTTGACGGGCAGGCGCGGGTCGCGCCGGACGATGCGCAGCCACTCGGTCTGGAGCCGCAGCCGCAGCACGAGGGCCTCGTCGGCGTCCGGCAGGTCGTCCTCCCACGGCTGCCAGCGCCGTACGAACACCTCGTACTGCCCGGCCAGGTCGGACAGCTCCCAGGTCTCCTCGATCATCTGGCCGATGTCCATGCCGGTGTCCGCGTGGGCCCGGAAGACCTTCACATGGGCGGACAGGCCCAGCTCGGCCACCAGGGCCGACACGTCGACCTCGCCCGGGGCGATCCACAGGCCGTTGAACAGCGGTCCGAAGCCGCTCCAGGTCAGCTGGGAGCGCAGGTCGTGGCGCTGACGCTGCCAGGACTCGGGCAGGGAGAAGCCGAGCAGGGTCCAGGTGCCGTCCCAGTGCCGGTTGACGGCGCCGGTCTGCCAGATGCGCCGCTCGCCGTCGCGCAGCACGGCCTCCGAGCGCTCGGTCAGCCCGAAGTACATCCGGCGGCCCTCGCGCTGGCGGCGCAGCAGGTCACGGCCCACCATGCGGGTCAGCGTCGAGCGGGTCGCCTGCTCACCGATGCCGGCGCGGGCGAACACGTCGATGACGCTGCCCGAGTACACGCACACGTCACGCCCGAGCACCTGGTCGCCCAGGAACGTCAGCATGAGGGACTGGGGCCGCAGCGACTCTTCACCGGTCACGCGGCCCACCGTACCTCCGCCGGATCACTCCGTGACCTGCTGGTACGTGTGGAAGGCCGTTGTCACGGCCGGGCCGCCGAACAGGCGCGTCACTCTGCCGGTGACCGGACGGCCGTCCGGCGCGGGGCAGGCCGACCTGGCGGAGCGGCAGGATCTCCGGGAGGAGACTGCCCGAGGCGTCGTGGTTCCGGTCCTCGATCCGCAGGCCCAGCGGGCCGTGCAGGTCTCCGCCCACCGCGGGGCGCCGGCGGCCGAGGCCGTGCCGACGCCCGGTGACAAGGCACGATGCGGCGCGCAGGTGACGTCTCGTCGGGTCAGGAGCCCGCCACGTCGACGAACACGGGGTTGGAATAGAACCACGTGTCCGCCCACGGGTCACCGTCCCCGGGCGCGTGCGGGACCGGTCCGTGCGGGTCGACCGAGGCGCCGAGGTAGCCGGTGCCGTTGCGGTTGCCGTCACTGCCGCGCAGCCGGACGTAGAAGGACTCGTCCCCGGCGGTGAGCGGGATGCGCAGCGTGTACGTCCCCTTGCGGCCGCTGACGTCCCTGGTGTGTACGACCTTGGTGTCCGGCGACTTCCAGGTGTCCCGGTCGGTGGCGGGACCCCGCACCGCGCCCCGGATCACGTCGACGTGCCGGAGCTCGGGCAGGATGCCCTGCGCGTTGGGGCGGGAGGCGGTCGTGACGGTGACGTACAGGCTGATCCTCTCGCCCTCGCGGACGCGCAGCCGACCGCCCAGGGTGACGCCGCGACCGGCCTCACGGTCCCGCTTGACCCGGACGTCGAGCCCGTCGAGCAGATGCCCGTGGTCCAGCCAGACCCGGCCCGCGCGCAGGCCCGCCATGACCGCGCCGTAGCCGTAGCGCGTCACGCCCACGTGGGTCCGGCTGAACTGGCCGGGCCAGAAGTCGCTGCCGGGCTGCGGGGTGTCGGTGTTCACCGGGTCGGGCAGCTTGCCGGTGCTGTCGAAGGTCTGCCCGGCCGGCCAGTCGCCGTTCTTCCAGGTGTCGAAGACGATCCGGTGGGCGTCGGAGTTGGTGGTGATCGAGAACAGCCGCCCCTCGGCGAGCATCGAGTCCCACAGGCCGCCGACGGTCGCGGTCGCCCAGTCGAAGCCGCCGTACGTCAGAAACGCGTCGGCCGGGTAGCCGGGCCAGGACTGCGCGGACGGCTTGTTCTCGTACTCGCCGCGGATCGAGGCGGCACCCCGCCAGCCGGGGATGGCGGCGCCCTGGGCACCGGGCGCGCCCTCCATGCCGATCATGATCTCGGGGGCCGCGTCCCGCCAGGCGCGCATCTCGTGCGGGGAGTCGATGCCCAGGCGCAGGGGGTGGTTGGCGAGGACCAGGACGTCGTCGACGTAGCCAGAACGGCGCTGCTGGGAAAGCCACTTGAGTGCCTTGACGGCGTGCGCCTCGTTGCGGGCGGTGTCCGCGTCGGCGGGACCGCCCTTGTCGTAGCCGAGCAGCTTGCCGTCGTAGGCGCGCTCGAAGCGGGTGAGCAGGTCCACCTCGTGCCGGCCGGGCGTGGTGAACACCGTGCAGTGCTCGGCGGCCGGGATGTACCACTCCAGGCCCTGGAAGATGAGCTGCCGCGGGTTCTCGGCACGCGCCTTCAGGATCTCCTTGTGCTCCAGCGCGGCCCCGTAGTCGGCGTGCCCGAAGTTGGAGTGCTCGGTGAACACCATCCAGTCCAGGCCGTACCTCGCGCCCGCGGCGGCCAGTTGGGAGAACGTGTACTTGGCGTCGTGGCTGTAGACGGAGTGGACGTGGTGGTCGCCGACGAGGTAGGCGAGGCGGGGGTCCTCGCCGCCCAGCCGTCTGCTGTCACCGGCGGCCAGGGCGGGCGTCCGGGCGGTCGCCGCCGAGCCCAGGGCGAACGCGGCGCCGAACAGGCCCGCGCGGCGCAGGAGCCCGCGGCGGGAGACACCTTGCGGATCGAGGGCGGCGGGGGAGACGGACGGATCGGCCCAGTCGGGCAGCTGTTGCTCGGACATGATCGACAAGCCCTTCGGGATCTCAGTGGTTCATGAAGGAGGTGACGGGCAGCGCCCGGGCGACGATCCGGACGTCGCCGAGCCGGCCGTGGAAGATCTGGTCGATCTTGCCGCCGTACTCGTAGCCGCCCAGCAGCCACGGCAGCCCCACGGAGGTGATGCCGACGGAGGCCGCCTTGGGGTTGCGGAGCACCGGGCAGCCCTCGACGTACAGCGTGGTGTGCCTGCCGTCGTTGACGACCGCGAGGTGCCACCAGGTCTCCAGCGGCGTCTCCTGACCCCAGTTGGTGGCGATGCCCTGCTGGTTGAGCGGGCGCATCGCCCACTGCGGCTCACGGTCGTTGGACAGCGACAGTGTGGCCAGCGGCTCGTCCGGGTCGTCGGCGGTCTTGCCGGCGGCGCCGCCCGTACCCGTGCGCGAGACCAGACCCGACCAGGCGTTGTGGTCCGGGTCCCAGTCGGCGGGCAGACGATAGAACGCCTCGACGGTGTAGCCGTCCTCGAAAGTCGCCGAGTTGAGCGGGGCGCCGTCGACCGTACGCAGATAGGCGCCCTTCAGCGGCGACTTGAAGCCCTGGAACTCCAGGCTGCCGTGGCCCGGCTGGTCGGGGTGGTGGTCAGCCGACCAGCCCAGGGCGCCGTCGCCCACCGTCACGAGCGAGAGGTCGTTGCCCCGCCCCGACAGGTCGCGGACCGTGCCGTTCACCGGCTTTTCGAAGCGCCAGTACGCCATCGTGCCCGGCACCAGCAGCTTCGCGGCGGGCCTGGCCGGCCGCGCGGGCACCGGGGCGAAGCCGGAGAAGCGCTTGCTGAAGTCGATCTCGACGGAGAACCGGTCGGCGTCGCCGCTCAGCTCCATCTCCTGCCGCTCCAGCTCGTTGAGCCCCTTCCCGGCCCGGCCCAGGATCCACGGGGAGACCGTCTCCACGTCGATGACGTTCCGGTCCAGGTCGAAGCGGTAAAGGCGGATCATCGCCGCGCCGCCGAAGTAGCGGTTCTGGTAGTTCGTCAGATGCAGATGGACGTCGTGCCCGGCCGCGTTCTTCCGCGTGGCGCGGGCGGCGGGCCAGTAGTGCCCGTTGAGAGTGAGGAAGATCTGGTCGTGCTCCGCGACGAGCTGGTCCCAGAGCTGCTGCCCGTACTCCGACAGGGAGTCGTCCTCGACGACCAGTTCGTGCGTCGTGAGGATCACCGGCGTCTTCGGGTGCTTCGCCAGAACCTCCTTCGCCCACGCGTAACCCTGCGGCGACAGCCGCCAGTCCAGCGCCAGCACCAGCCACTCCCGGCCGGCCGCCGTGAACCGGTGGAAGGTGTTGTAGCCGTCCGGGGAGGCGTCGCCGAACGTCGGCTTCCCCTTGAACCGCCGCGGACCGAAGGCGTCCAGGTACGGCGTCGCACCCCGCTGGTCGGTCGTCGAGGACTTCACGTCGTGGTTGCCCGCCAGGACGCTGTAGCCGACGCCCCGCCGGTCCAGCAGCCCGAACGCCTCGCCGATCGCCGCGAACTCCTCCTTCGCGCCGTTCTGCGTGAGGTCCCCGAGATGCGACAGGAAGACGAGGTTCTCCTCCTTGCCGTGCTCCAGCAGATAGCGCAGCGACGCCTCGACCGGTGCCTTGTCGATGCTCGGCCCGTCGAAGAGGTACTGGGTGTCAGGCATCACGGCGAGCGTGAAGCGGCGGCTGCGGGGATCGGGGCGCCAACTCGTCGGCGCGGCCTCGGCCGTGACCACGGGAAGCGCGGTCACGGCAGCGGCGGTCGCGCCGAGGAGGGCGGTGGCTCGGAGGAAACCGCGTCTGGCGGCACCGGCCTGGGGCGCTTCGCCCGCGGCCTGATCACGCGATGTGCACACGTGTGCTCCATGAAGGTGACAGAGGGGAGTGTCAGAGAACGCGCAGCGTCCAGCTCCAGCGATGGACGCCGGCCGCGACGAGATAGGAAGCGAAGGTGTCGGGCCCGCACGACGCCGTGCCAAGACCGCGGTGCGCCGCGTCGATGTGCACCACGCACCCGGCACGCGGCACCAGTTCGTCGTGGTGCGCGGCCGAGGCGAGGTCGGCCGCGCGATGGCGGGTCACGGACACCTGGCAGGGCCGGTCCAGCCGCACCGCCAGCCCGGTGGCGTCCGGCGCGGACAGCGTGAACCGCCGTACGCCGTGCCGCCCGCCGCTCTCCTGCGGCCGCAGATACGGCGTGAACAGCTCGTCCACGGGCAGATCGTGATGGCCGACGGGCGCGCCCGCGCCCCGGTCCGGATACGACTCCCAGGGGCCCTGCCCGAACCACTCCAGCAGGTTCAGCCCGGGAGCCGTCTCGAAGACCGACCCGACCCGGGCCACGTCGTCCAGCGCCTCGGGCAGCTCGGCGCACTCCTCCACCAGCAGCCCGCCCTCCACGGCCGTGAACACCTGCTCGTGGCGGACGGTCCCGCCCGGGCACAGGTGGTCGGTGACGACGGCCACCCGTCCCGGGTCACGCCGGACGGCGACGACCTTCCGGGTGGGTGCGTCCAGCCCCCAGTTGCGCCAGCGGCCCGCCATGCCGCCCAGTTCGTCGTTGTCGGTGGGCGCCCGCCACAGGGACAGCGTGGGCGCCGCCGCCAGCAGCGGATGGACCAGCAGCCCGTCCTCGTCGACCTCGACCGGGCGGTTCGGGACCGGGGTGTGCCGCACCGGTTCCGCCGCACGCAGCCGCACCTGCGGCAGGCACACGACCGTGCCGCGCGGCGCCCAGGGCTCGTCCCCGGCCGTCGTGACCCGCAGCGTCAGCCATGCCTCGCCGCCGTCCTCCGGAAGCTCGAACGGCAGCGGCACGGCGGCCGTCTCGCCCGGCCGCAGATCGGGCAGCTCGGCGGGTGCGGTGAGGGTGCCGCCGTCGGCGAGGGACAGCTCCCACTCACCGGACAGCCAGCCCAGGCCGCGGAAGTGCTGGTGGTTGCCGAGGACGACGCCCTCGTGCCGGAAGCACTCGATCCGCACCGGCGCGGCGATCTCCCGGTGCTCGAACATCACGGGCTTGGGGGTGCGGTCGGGGAAGACCACCCCGTCGGCGATGAAGGCGCCGTCGTGGTCGCTCTCCCCGAAGTCGCCGCCGTACGCCCAGCGATGCCCGGGCGCGGCGACACCGTTGTCGTAGAGCCCGGCGCCCCCACGCCCGGCCGGTCTGCCGTCGTTCACACGCTGGAGGATGCCGTGGTCCCAGAACTCCCAGATGAACCCGCCCTGAAGACCCGGGGTGGCCTCGATGGCCTCCCAATGGTCGGCCAGCGTGCCGTTGCTGTTGCCCATGGCGTGCGAGTACTCGCACTGGATGAGCGGCTTGGTCTGGGTGCCGGACATGGCGTGCGCCAGGCACTCCTGGAGCGGCGCGTACATCGGGCAGGCGATGTCGGAGGCCAGGTCCGGATCGGCCCAGCCCAGCTTGGCGGCGCCCTCGTACTGCACCGGCCGTCGGGCCGGGTCGTGCCGGCGTATCCAGCCCGCCGCCGCGTCGTGGTTGGCGCCGTAGTCGGACTCGTTGCCCAGCGACCAGATGATGACGGACGGGTGGTTCTTGTCCCGCAGCACCATCCGGGCGACCCGGTCGACGAAGGCGGCCAGATAGCGCGGGTCGTCGGCGATCTCGTGCGCGTGGTCGTGGGACTCGATGTCGGCCTCGTCGACGACGTAGAAGCCGAGCTCGTCGGCCAGGTCGTACAGGGATGGGTCGTTGGGGTAGTGCGCGGTGCGGATCGCGTTGAAGCCGAACCGCTTCAGCAGGACGAGATCGGCGCGCATGTCGTCGTACGACACCGTCCGGCCGGTCAGCGGATGGAAGTCGTGCCGGTTGACGCCCCGGATGAACACGCGCTCGCCGTTGACCAGCAGGTCCCGGCCGGAGATCTCGACGTCGCGGAAGCCGATGCGGTGGTACGAGGTGTCGGCGACCGTGCCGTCGGCGCGGTGCAGCCGTACGGTCAGCCCGTACAGCTCGGGCGTCTCGGCGGTCCAGGTGCGCACATCCGGTACGGCGGCGCGCAGCCGGGCCTCGCCGAGGAAGTCGGAGATCCGCTCGTCCTCGGCGTTGGCCCGGTCGAACTCCGTGTCCTGCGTGAGCAGGTGCCCGTCCAGCTCCCCGCTGACGTACCAGCCCTCGGGCAGCGCCCCGCCCGAGTCCCGCACCCGGCAGTCCACCCGCAGGTCGCCGTCCCGCCGGGCGCGCACGGCCACGTCCGCGAGATGCAGCGGATCCCGCGCGTACAGGAGCACCGAGCGGGTGATCCCGCCGTGCCACCAGTGGTCCTGGTCCTCGATGTGCGAGGCGTCCGACCACTTCACGACCGTCAGCCGCAGGGTGGCCCTCCCCCAGCCTTCGGCCGGGGGAACCCCCATCTCGCTTCGCTCGCCGGGGCGCAGCACCGGCGTCAGATCGAACTCGGCGGCCAGATGCGAGTCCTTGGAGATCCCGACGGGCCGCCCGTCCACGTGCACCAGCAGCACGCTCTCGGCGGCCCCCACCTGGAGCACGATCCGCCGCCCCGTCCACTCGGCCGGCACGTCCACCGCCCGCTCGTACACGCCCGTCGGATTGGCCGCGGGCACCTCGGGCGGGAACTCGGCGAACGGCATGCGGATGTTCAGGTACCGGGGAAGGTCGTCCGTGCCCTGCATGGTCCACACGCCGGGTACGTACGCCGACGACCAGACCTCCCCGAGCGGGGCGTCCGGCGCGGGCAGCAGCTGGAAGCGCCAGTCGCCGTCCAGGGAGACGGCCCCGGCACGCCGGTCGACGGCGTTCATCGGCAGACGCCCCCAGGAGGTGACCTCGGGTGCCTCCCAGGGGCGCAGGGCGAGCAGCGGATCGAGAGATGCGTCGGTCATGACCATTCCGGAGTCGGTGCGGTGGGGCGGGGCAGGACGCGGCCCGGCAGGCCCCAGGCGGGGTCGACGGGGATGCCGAGACGGTCCAGGACGGTGGGGGCGATGTCGACGAGGCGGGGCGAGTCGAGCCGGGTGCCTCCGGGCCCGGCGGGCCCGCCCGGTTCGGCGAGGATGACGAAGACCTCCCGCTCGGCACGCGAGTCGCCGCCGTGGCCGCCGGAGTCGAGGTGGCCGTGGTCCGTGGTGATCAGCACGGACCAGCGCTCCTCGGCGCGAGCCGGGTCCGAGCGCCGGGCGTCGATCGCCTCCAGCAGCCGTCCCAGGTGCGCGTCCTGGGCGAGGAGGGCGTGATCGTAGGCGGGGGAGAGGGGGCCCGTCGCGTGACCGGCCTCGTCGGTGGCGCCGAAGTACACGAACAGGACGTCCGGGTCGGACTTGGTGAGCCAGCGTATGACGGTGCGGGCGACGCGGCGGTCCGCGGTTCCGTACCCCCAGAATTCGCCGTTGTGGCGCACCCGTCGGCCGATGGCCCGGCCGAGCGTGCCGCGGCGGACCAGGGCCGGCCAGGACACCGCGGCCGCCGTGCGCAGGCCGGGCCGGACGGCGGCGGCGCGGGTCAGGAAGTCGGGGTAGCGGGAGTAGTCCGCGCCCTTGAAGTCGTTGCCGGTGACCCCGTGGCGGTCGGGCCACACCCCCGTGAGGATGCTGGACCAGCCGGGGCCGGAGTCGGTGTAGGCCGTGCCGGACGAGGGCTCGTCGTCGGCCCGGCCGTAGGGCAGCAGGCTCGTGCCGTGGGCACCCGTGGCCATCAGGTCGTGCAGCACGGGGGCGCCGGCCGGCGAGCGGGTCAGTCGGTCGTAGCGCAGGCCGTCCATGCCGACGACGAGGACCTTGGCGTTGACTTCCGTCACTGGGTGCCTCTCTGGTGTCCTGAGAGCTCGGTACAGACTGCCGGTTCTCGGCCGCGCGACCGCGGTGGCTGATCGCGCCCACGCGACGGAGCCGCACATCGATACAGCCCCGCCCCCTTCGGGGACGCGGCCCTCAGGACCCCTGTACCGCTCCCTCGGTCGCTCCCGATATGAACCCGCGGGCGAAGACGGTGAACACCACGACCAGGGGGAGCGACGCCATGAGCACACCGGCCATGACCATGCTGTAGTCGGTGGTGTGGCCGACGTGGAGCTGGGCGAGGACCACCTGGAGGGTGAGGTGGCCGGGGTCGGTGAGTACGACGAGCGGCCAGATGTAGTCGTTCCAGGCACCGACGAAGGCGTAGATGGCGAGGAAGGACAACGCGGGCTTGATCATCGGCAGCACGATGTTCCAGTACTGCCGGAAGAACCCCGCCCCGTCGATCCGCGCGGCGTCGAGGAGTTCGTCCGGCACACCGTTCTCTATGTACTGGCGCAGCCAGAAGATGCCGAAGGCGTTGGCGAGGGCGGGCAGGGTCAGTGCCTTGAGCGTGCCGACCCAGCCGATGTCGGACATCAGGATGAACTGCGGGAGGACGGCCAGCTGGAGCGGCAGCATCATGAAACCCACCAGCATGGCGAACAGCACCTTGCGTCCGGGGAAGTCGAACTTGGCGAAGGCGAACGCCGCCAGGGAGTCGACGAACAGGACCAGGACGGTGGTCACGGAGGCGACGAGGATCGTGTTCAGCATCGACCCGAAGAAGTCGATGGTGTCGAGCACGTGCCGGATGTTCTCCAGCAGATGGGAACCGAAGGTCAGCTTCGGCGGGCTCTTGTAGATGTCCTCGGTGGTGTTCGTCGCCATGACGATCGTCCACACGAACGGGAAGACGGAGATCAGCACGGCAAGGGCGAGGACGATGTGCGCGGTCAGGCCCTTGGGTCGCCGTGACCGCCTCTTGACCACAGCGGTCATGACTTCCTCCCACGCTGGACGACGCGCCAGTTGATGACGACCAGCACCATGATCAGTACGAAGAAGGCCCACACGATGGCCGCGCCGTAGCCGTAGTCGTTGTTGACGAAGGCCGACTGGTAGAAGTACAGCAGCGTGGTCAGGCCGGCCTGGCCGGGACCGCCGAGGTTCGGGTTGGCGGCGTTGCTGCCGAACAGGACCTGGGGTTCGCTGAAGCTCTGCAGGCCGTTGATGGTCGAGATGATGACGGTGAACAGGATGATGGGCCGCATGATCGGCATGGTGATCTGGAAGAACGTGCGGATGGGCCCGGCGCCGTCCAGCCTGGCCGCCTCGTAGATCTGCGTGGGGATGGCCTGGAGGCCGGCCAGGTAGATGATCATGTTGTAGCCGGTCCACATCCAGGTCATCAGCAGCGCGATGACCAGCTTGATCAGCCACGGATTGCTCAGCCACGGCACGGGTGAGATGCCGACCGTGCCCAGAATGGCGTTGACCAGGCCGAAGTTGTTGCTGAACACCGCGCCGAAGAAGATCGACACGGCGACGATCGAGGTGACGTTCGGTATGTACAGGGCGATGCGGTAGAAGCCCTTGAAGCGCCGCACCGAGTGCAGCAGCGTCGCGAGCACCAGGGCGCCGAACAGGGTGGGGACGGTGGACAGGACCCAGATCACCAGGGTGTTGCGGATCGACATCCAGAAGACCGGGTCGTCCCAGAGGAAACGGAACTGCTGCAGGCCCACGAACTGGATGGTGCCCATGCCGTCCCAGCGCTGGAAGGCGAGGTACAGCGAGTAGAAGACCGGGACGAACGAGAAGATGCCGAAGATCAGGAAGAAGGGCGAGATCGCCAGGTACTGCCGCCAGTAGGACAGCACCCCGCGACGTCTCGGCCGTACGGCGCCCGCCGGCGGGGTGCGCCGGGGGCGGAACCGGGCCGGGCCCGGCCCGCCGTGGCGCCGGGGCACCGCGGCGGGTCCGGTGACCGGAGGTGAGGCCATCGCTCAGCTCACCCCCTGGCGGCGGGCGATCTGCTTGGCCTGGCTGACGGCGTCCTGCCAGGCGTCGTCGGGCTTCTTGCCCTTGGCCTCGATGCTGGACAGCTCCGTCATGAAGGGAGCCATGACGGCGGCGTCCGCGGGTGCCTCGTAGCTGTCCGGTATGGCCTTGGCGGCCGGGCCGAACACCTCGATGACCTTCTGCCCGCCGAAGAAGGGGTCGCCGCCCGTCATGGCCGGCATGGAGTACGCCGCCGGCGCGGCGGGGAAGATCGCGGCGTCGGCGAAGCCGCGGGCGTCGTTCTCCGGGCTGAGGATCCAGCTGATGATCTTGAACGCCTCTTCGGGGTTCCGGCACTGCTTGGGCAGGGCCAGGTAGGAGCCGCCCTGGTTGGCCGGCCCGCCGGGCATCGCGCAGACCCGCCACTTGCCCTTGGTCTTCGGGGCCGCCTGCTCGATGTCCAGCGCGTGCCAGGCGGCGCCGAGTTCGGTGCTCAGGCTCTTGCCGACGGCGGCGTTCCAGGTGTTGTCGTTGATCTTGGCGTCGAGGCCGAGGGTGTAGGGGCGGACCGCGGTTGTCCACGCCTCGCGGATGTGGTCCTGGTCGCCGATGAAGCGGTTGTCCCTGTCGATGAACCGCTCGGTGCCCTGCCCGACCACCATGTTGAACACCGAGCCGATGTTGTTGACCAGGTAGGTGCCGGGCACCTTCTCCTTCAGCTCGGTGCCGAGCGCGAAGTAGTCGTCCCAGGTACCCGCCCGGGCCGCGACCTTGTCGGGGTCGGTGGGCAGCCCGGCCTTGTCGAACATGTCCACCCGGTAGAACAGCGCGGTGGGGCCGATGTCGATCGGGAAGCCGATCTGCTTGCCGTCCTCGGTCCGGGCGAGCTTGGTCTTCCAGTCCAGGTACTGGGACGAGAGGTCCTTGAAGCCCAGGTCGTTCAGGTCGAGGAAGCGGTTCGCGTTGGGCAGGAAGGACGCCATGTCCTCGCCCTTGACGCCGGTGATGTCGGGGACGGAGGTGCCCGCGGCGAGGGTGGTGGTGAGCTTCGACTTGAAGTCGCCGCCGATGGAGGCGACGGTCAGCTTCACCTCCTTGGCGAAGTGCGCCTTCGCCTCGGCGACCACCTTGTCGCTGAGCGCGCCGCCCCAGTACCACAAGGTGAGGTTCTTGCCGTTCTTGCTGCCGGCCGAGTCCGAGCCGTTGCCGCATGCCACGGTCAGACCGGAGGCGGCCGCGGTGAACGCGGCGGCCTGGAGGAAGCGTCTGCGGGAAAGGTCCACGGGTCACTCCTGTTGTTGCTGTTCGACGTGGAGAGGGGTGCGGGGATCAGTGCCGCCGTTCGGAGGCGCGTGGGCCGACGGACGTGTGAGGGGCCGGCGGGGTGAGGGGGGCGTACGCGACCGCCGGCCCGGGGTCCACCGGGAGCCGGTCGGCCAGGAAGCCGTACGACCGCTTCAGTTCGGGATCGGTCAGGGAGTGCCACCAGCGGTGCACGCCGTACCAGCCGGGGGCGGCCAGCGCCCCGCCGTGGTGCCCGACGGACAGCCCGGCCGCGAGGACCGCGAACCGCAGCCGCTCCGCCAGCGGCCAGCCGCCGAGCGAGGCGGTGACGAACGCGGCGCCGAAGACGTCCCCGGCGCCCGTCGCGTCGAGCACGTCGACGTCGAGGGCGGGCACGTCCGCGTACTCGCCGGTGATCTGGTCGACGGCCAGTGCGCCGTCCCCGCCCCGGGTGACCACGGCGACCGGCACCAGCTCGGACAGTGTGCCGAGCGCGGCCACCGCGCTGTCGGTGCGGGTGTAGGCCATGGCCTCCGTCTCGTTCGGGAGGAAGGCGTGGCACAGGGCCAGCTGCTCCAGGAGGGCCGCCGGCCACTCCTGCGTGGGGTCCCAGCCGACGTCGGCGTAGACCTGCGTGCCGTTCGCGGCGGCCTTGGCGAGCCACTCGCGCGGCTCGGCCTCCAGGTGCACCAGGGCGGTCCGCGCGGCGGGCGGGTCGCCCATCAGCGCGTCCTGCGAGTACGGCGGCTCCTGGCCATGGGTGAGCAGGGCACGGTCGTGGCCGAAGGCGACGGAGACGGTGACCGGGGTCGGCCAGCCGTCCGCCGTCCGGGAGAGCGAGAGGTCGACGCCCTCCTGGTCGCACAGGACGTCCCGGCAGTGCTCGCCGTAGAAGTCGTCGCCGAAGACGGTGGCGAGGGAGGTGCTGAGGCCGAAGCGGGAGGCCGCCACCGCGAGGTTCGCGATACCGCCCGGGCCGCAGCCCATGCCCTCGGTCCAGATCTCCTCGCCGGGCGTCGGCGGCTTGCCGAGCCCCGTGAGGACGAGGTCGTAGAAGAGCAGCCCGGTCAGCAGCACATCGGGCCGGTCATCGTCCACGGATGTGTCCTCTCGCTCGAGTTCGACGGAGATCGTCAAAACTCTTCATTTCCGTGACCGGAATCGTGCGCTGCTCGAAGAGATTGGTCAATACCCGAGCAGAACTGAGCATGGAAATGATTGAAGATGACGAGTAGTGTTCCGGCCGTGCTGGCAGAACGACGACACCAACTCATCCTGCGGGCCCTTCGCTCCGGAGGCCCCGCGGCTGTGACCGACCTCTCCGAGCGGCTGGGTGTGAGCCCCGCCACTATCAGGCGTGACCTGGTCAAACTGGAAGAAGACGGTCTTCTCACCCGCGTCCACGGAGGTGCCGTCGTCGAGGAGGGCGACCAGCCCTTCGCCGAGGTCGCCGAGGTGCGCGTGTCCGAGAAGGACGCCATAGCCGAGCGCGCCGCCGCGCTCATCGAGGACGGCCAGTCGGTCCTGCTGGACATCGGGACGACCGCCTACCGACTGGCCCGGCAGCTCCACGGCCGCCGGCTCACCGTGATCACCAGCAACCTGGTGGTCTACGAGGAACTCGCCGACGACGAGGGCATCGAGCTGGTCCTGCTCGGCGGCATGGTCCGCCGCGAGTACCGCTCCCTGGTCGGCTTCCTCACCGAGGACAACCTGCGCCAGCTGCACGCCGACTGGCTCTTCCTCGGCACCAGCGGTGTACGGCCCGGCGGGCAGGTCATGGACACGACGGTCGTGGAGGTGCCGGTCAAGCGCGCCATGATCAAGGCCAGTGAGAAGGTCGCCCTGCTCGCCGACACGGCGAAGTTCCCCGGACACGGGATGGCGAAGGTCTGCGGTCCCGAGGACCTGGACGTGGTGGTGACGAACGCGCCGGTCGACACGGCGACGCTGGCCTCCTTGCAGGAGGCGGGCGTCGAGGTCGTCGTGGCGGGAAGGGTGCAAGAGTGAAGCTGACGATTCTGGGCGGCGGAGGATTCCGTGTGCCGCTGGTGTACGGGGCACTCCTCCAGGACCACGCCGAGGGCCGGGTGACGCACGTCGTCCTGCACGATCTGGACGCCGGACGGCTGTCGGCGGTGACCCGGGTCCTCGCCGAGCAGGCGGCCGGTGTCGCCGACGCGCCCGAGGTGAGCGCCACCACCGACCTGGACGAGGCCCTGCGCGGCGCCGACTTCGTGTTCTCCGCGATCCGCGTCGGCGGTCTGGAGGGCCGCGCGAACGACGAACGGGTGGCCCTGGCCGAGGGCGTCCTCGGCCAGGAGACGGTCGGCGCGGGCGGCATCGCCTACGGCCTGCGCACGGTCCCGGTCGCCGTCGACATCGCGCGGCGGGTGGCCCGGCTGGCGCCCGAGGCCTGGGTCATCAACTTCACCAACCCGGCCGGCCTGGTCACCGAGGCCATGTCCCGCCACCTCGGCGACCGGGTCATCGGCATCTGCGACTCCCCGGTGGGCCTCGGCCGCCGCATCGCCCGCGTGCTCGGCGCGAACCCCAGGGAAGCCTGGATCGACTACGTCGGTCTCAACCACCTCGGCTGGGTGCGCGGCCTGCACGTCGCCGGCCGCGACGAACTGCCGCGGCTGCTCGGCGACCCCGACCTGCTCGGCTCCTTCGAGGAGGGCAAGCTCTTCGGCGTCGACTGGCTGCGCTCCCTCGGCGCGATCCCCAACGAGTACCTGCACTACTACTACTTCAACCGAGAGGCCGTACGGGCCTACCAGCAGGCCGAGAAGACCCGCGGCGCCTTCCTGCACGACCAGCAGGCCCGCTTCTACGCCGAGATGAGCAACCCGGACGCCCCCGCGCTGAAGGTCTGGGACGACACCCGCGCGGAACGCGAGGCCACCTACATGGCCGAGAACCGCGAGACGGCGGGCGCCGGCGAACGCGACGAGGACGATCTGTCCGGCGGCTACGAGAAGGTGGCCCTCGCCCTGATGCGGGCCATCGCCCGGGACGAGCGCACGACCCTGATCCTCAACGTCCGCAACCAGCGCACCCTGTCGGTCCTGGACACCGACGCCGTCATCGAGGTGCCCTGCCTCGTCGACGCCAACGGCGCCCACCCCGTCACCGTCGCCCCGCTGCCCGACCACGCCACCGGACTGGTCTGCGCGGTCAAGGCCGTCGAGCGCGAGGTGCTGTCCGCCGCCGACTCCGGCTCCCGGGCGACGGCCGTGAAGGCCTTCGCGCTGCACCCGCTCGTCGACTCCGTCAATGTGGCCCGCCGGCTGGTCGAGGGCTACGCCGAGGTCCACCCGGGGCTCGCGTACCTTAGGTGAGAGCCGTTAGGTAAGCGCTTTCCCTCCCGCTCTTCCCGCTTCCTGGAGACACTTCATGCACGACGAAAGCCGCCGCATCGAGGAGCGCGTGCAGCGCCTCCACGACCAGCGCATCAAGACCGCGGTCTACGCGGCCACCGTCCCCTTCGAGGTGGCGGCCTGGCAGGCACCGGGGGAGCCGGTCCCGTTCGAGGAGGCCGCCGCCGCCACGTACGAGCCGTTCGCGATGGGCACCCCGTGGGGCCCGCCCTGGGGCACCACCTGGTTCCGGATGCGCGGCCAGGTGCCCGCCGAGTGGGCCGGCAAGCGCGTCGAGGCCGTCATCGACCTCGGCTTCGTGGGCGACTGGCCCGGCAACCAGGCCGAGGCCCTCGTGCACCTCGCGGACGGCACCCCGCTGAAGGCCGTCAACCCGCTCAACCAGTACGTGGCGATCGCCAACCCGGCGACGGGCGGAGAGACGGTCGACTACCTGGTCGAGGCCGCCTCCAACCCCGACATCCTCGCGGACAACTTCTCGAAGATCACCCCGCTCGGCGACAAGCTGACCGCGGGCGACCAGCCGCTCTACACCTTCCGCGGTGCCGACATCGCGGTCCTCGACGAGGAGGTCTGGCACCTCGACCTCGACGTCCAGGTGCTGCGCGAGCTGATGCTGGAGCTGGGCGAGCACGACCCGCGCCGGCACGAGATCGCGCACGCCCTCGACCGGGCGATGGACCTGCTCGACCTGGACGACGTCTCCGGCTCCGCACCCGCCGTCCGCGAGGCGCTGAAGCCGGCCCTGGCCCGGCCCGCGCACGCCAGCGCCCACACGATCTCCGGCGTCGGCCACGCCCACATCGACTCCGCCTGGCTCTGGCCGATCCGCGAGACCAAGCGCAAGACGTCCCGCACGTTCTCCAACGTCACGTCCCTGGCCGACGAGTACGACGACTTCATCTTCGCCTGCTCCCAGGCCCAGCAGTACGAATGGGTGCGCGACAACTACCCCAAGGTGTGGGCCCGCATCCAGGAGTCCGTCAAGAAGGGCCAGTGGGCGCCGGTCGGCGGCATGTGGGTCGAGTCCGACGGCAACCTGCCCGGCGGCGAGGCCGTCGCCCGCCAGTTCATCCACGGCAAGCGGTTCTTCATCGAGCACTTCGGCATCGAGACCAAGGGCGTCTGGCTGCCGGACTCCTTCGGCTACAACGCGGCCTACCCGCAGATCGCCAAGCTCGCCGGGAACGAGTGGTTCCTCACCCAGAAGATCTCCTGGAACCAGACCAACAGGTTCCCCCACCACACCTTCTGGTGGGAGGGCATCGACGGCACCCGCATCTTCACCCACTTCCCGCCGGTCGACACCTACAACGCCCGCTTCAGCGGCGAGGAGATGTCCCGCGCGGTCCGCAACTACTCGGAGAAGGGCGGCGCCTCCCGCTCCCTGGCGCCCTTCGGCTGGGGCGACGGCGGTGGCGGCCCCACCCGCGAGATCATGGAACGCGCCCGCCGGCTGGCGGACCTGGAGGGCTCGGCGAAGGTCGTCGTCGAGCACCCCGACGAGTTCTTCGCCAAGGCGCGCGAG
This sequence comes from Streptomyces sp. NPDC008137, assembly GCF_042957035.1. Lineage (NCBI taxonomy): Bacteria > Bacillati > Actinomycetota > Actinomycetes > Kitasatosporales > Streptomycetaceae > Streptomyces > Streptomyces sp. NPDC008137. Next base: position 437,632 of record NZ_JBIBHN010000002.1, read on the forward strand.
GAGTACCCGGACGCGCCCGTGTGGGTCGGCGAGCTCTACCTGGAGCTGCACCGCGCCACCTACACCTCCCAGGCCCGCACCAAGCAGGGCAACCGCCGCTCCGAACACCTCCTGCGCGAGGCCGAACTGTGGGCGACCACGGCCGCGCTGCACGCGCCGGGCTACGCCTACCCGTACGAGAAGCTGGACCGGCTGTGGAAGACGGTGCTGCTGCACCAGTTCCACGACATCCTGCCCGGCTCCTCCATCGCCTGGGTGCACCGCGAGGCCGAGGCCGAGTACGCCCGCGTCGCGCGGGAACTGCACGCGCTCACGGCCGAGGCGGTGGCCGCGCTCGGCGCCGGCGGGACCCGTGTCTTCAACACCAGCCCCTACGCCCGCGCCGAGGTGGTCCGCACCGGCGACGGCGCGCCGCTCTACGTCGAGGTGCCCGCGAACGGCTCCGCGCCCCTCGCCGACGCCCGGCCCCCGCAGCCCGTGACGGTCAGCGGCAGGGTGCTCGACAACGGGATGGTCCGTGTGGAGATCGCCGAGGACGGCACCCTGTCCTCCGTGCGCGACCTGCGCGCCGACCGTGAAGTCCTGGCCGACGCGGGCAACCTGCTGCGTCTGCACACCGACCTGCCCAACTACTGGGACGCCTGGGACATCGACAAGCACTACAAGAACCGCTACACCGATCTCCTCGACGCCTCGTCCGTCACGGTCGTCGAGCAGGACCCGCTGATCGGCGCGGTCCGTGTCGAGCGGGCCTTCGGCAAGGGCTCCACGATCACCCAGACGATCACCGTCCGCGCCGGCAGCCCCCGGATCGACATCGAGACGGACATCGACTGGCACGAGACCGAGAAGATCCTCAAGGCGGCCTTCCCGGTCGACATCCGCGCCCCGCACTCCTCCGCCGAGATCCAGTTCGGCCACATCCAGCGCCCCACCCACACCAACACCAGCTGGGAGTCGGCCCGCTTCGAGGTCTCCGGCCACCGCTGGGTGCACCTCGCCGAGCCCGGCTACGGCGTCGCCGTCATCAACGACTCGACGTACGGCCACGATGTCTCCCGCACGGTCCGCGAGGACGGAGGCACCACGACCACCGTCCGCCTCAGCCTGGTCCGCGCCCCGCGCATCCCGGACCCCGAGGCCGACCAGGGCCGCCACCGCTTCACCTACGCGCTGCTGCCCGGCGCGAGCATCGAGGACGCCGTCGCCGAGGGCTACGCCCTCAACCTCCCGCTCCGGGTCGCCGAAGCGGGCGGCGCGCCCGCACCGGTCGTCTCCGTCGAGGGCGAGGGCGTGACCGTGGAAGCGGTCAAGCTCGCCGACGACACCTCGGGCGATGTCGTCGTACGGCTCTACGAGTCGCGCGGCGGCCGTGCCCAGGGCGTTCTGCGCACCGGCTTCCCGCTCGCCGGCGCACAGATCACCGACCTGCTGGAACGGCCGACCGAGGACGCTGACCTCACCGACGGCGGCGTCTCCGTCACCCTGCGGCCCTTCCAGATCCTCACACTGCGTCTGCGCAGGGGCTGACCCATGGCCATACAACCCTGGTTCAGCGACGCCAAGCTCGGGATCTTCATCCACTGGGGCATCTACGCCGTCGACGGCGTGCAGGAGTCCTGGTCGTTCTACGACGACATCGTCCCCTACGACCGGTACATGTCCCAGTTCGACCGCTTCACGGCCTCCCGCTACGACCCGCGCGACTGGGCCGGGCTCTTCGCGCGGGCCGGCGCCCGGTACGCCGTGCTGACCAGCCGCCACCACGACGGCGTCGCCCTGTGGGACAGCGCCCACGGCGACCTGAACGTGGGCCGTGATCTGATCGGCGGCTACGCGGACGCCCTGCGCGAGCAGGGCCTCAAGGTCGGCCTCTACTACTCGCACTCGGACTGGAGCCACCCCGACTACGCCTCCACCCGCAAGCCCGGCCGCCCGCCGGAGCTGGAGGACAACCGCTATTCGGAGGTGGCGGCGGAGGACGAGGACCTGGCGGCCTGGGAACGCTTCCTGGCCTACCGGGACGGCCAGCTGCGGGAGCTGGTGTCACGCTACAAGCCCGACCTGCTGTGGTTCGACGGCGAGTGGGACCGCAGCGAGGAGCAGTGGCGCATCCCCGAACTGGCCGCCCTCATCCGCGCCGAGGTCCCGGACGTCGTCTTCAACGCCCGCATGCTGAGCGAGGGCGACTACGCCACCCCGGAACAGGGCGCACCCGTCATCCCGCCGGAGGGACCCTGGGAGCTCTGCCTCACGATCAACGACTCCTGGGGCCACCAGCACCACGACCACAACCACAAGTCGGTCGACCAGCTGATCCGCTACTTCACCGAGACCATCGGCGGCGGAGGCAATCTGCTCCTCAGCGTGGGCCCGCGCGAGGACGGCACCATCCCGGCCGAGCAGGCGGAGCGGCTGGAAGGACTCGGCGCCTGGATCGCCAAGCACGCGGAAGCGGTGTACGGCACCGTCCGGGGACTCCCGCCGGGCCACCACTACGGCCCGAGCACCCTCTCGAAGGACCGGCGCACCCTCTACCTGACCCTGTTCGACGCCCCACGCGCCGAGATCAACGTCCGCGGTCTGCTCAGCGAGGTGCGCCGGGTGTTGGTCCTGGGCAGCGGCACGGAACTGCCCCATCGCGTCACCGGTGGCCTGCACGAGACACCGGGCATCCTCTGGATCGAACCCCCCGCCGCGGCGGACCTCGACCCGTACGCCACGGTGCTGGCCGTCGAACTGGAAGGGGAACTGGAGCTGTACCGCGGCGCGGGCCGGTTCTGACGAAAGTTTAAGAAAGCGGTGAAAGGCCTGCTCACGGGCGGTATGTGGACGCCCGTGAGCAGGCCGGTTCGTCTGTGCGACACCTGCGGTTCGCCCGGCCCCCCTGGGATCGGAACGCACAGCGAAAGAAAGGTGTCAGCGTGCGAGACCCGCGTATGTCCGTCATCGGCAAGGGCCTGAAGCGTCGCGGAAGGCTGGTGATGGAGGCGGTCAGTCCCCCGCGCCGGAACCTCGACGCCATCCCCGGCCCTCGCCCGGACACCGACACCGACACGTACACCGCCCCGGCCGCTCCCCGGCTGGTGGACTCGCCCGTCTTCGTGCTGTCGTCGGTGCGCTCCGGCTCGACCCTGCTGCGCGTCCTGCTCAACAGCCACAGCCGCATCCGAGCCCCGCACGAGATGCACCTGCGCACGGTGCACGTCAGCCTCTCCCGCGACTTCACCGCGGACGCCATGCGGGCGCTCCAGCTCGACAAGGACGAGCTGGAACACGCGCTGTGGGACCGGGTGCTGCACCTCGAACTCACCCGCAGCGGCAAGGACCTCATCGTCGACAAGACCCCGCCCAACACCCTCATCTGGCCCCGCCTGCGCCGATGTTGGCCGAACGCCCGCTACATCCTGCTGCTCCGCCACCCCGGCGCGGTCGTCGCCTCCCTCACCAGCCGCCGCACCGACCCCGACCACGATGCCGTCCGCGCCGAGGTCCTGGAATACAGCGAGAAGCTGGAGGAGGCCCGCCGGAACCTCGGCCCGCACGTGATCACGTACGAGGAGCTCACCGCCGAACCGGAGAAGGTCACCCGCGGCATCTGCGACCACCTCGGCGTGCCCTGGGAGCCCGGCATGCTCGACTACGGCAGCAAGGACCACGGCACCTTCCGCCCCCAGCTCGGCGACTGGTCCAGCACCATCAAGTCCGGCCGCATCCAGACGGCCCGCACCGCCGACCCGGATGTGGAACTGCCCCCACGCCTGAAGGAACTGGCCCAGGCGTGGGGGTACGGCGTCTAGCGGGAGCTAGAGGGGCAGCGCCCCGACCGCGGCCTGCGGGGCCGCCCCGAAGGAGTCGACCGGCACCGGCGGCAGCGGTTCGGCATCCTCCGCCCGCTGCTGCGGCAGCGTCACCGGACGCAGCGGGCGCGGCCCCGAGACGACCGCGTAGTCCTGGCCCAGGAACGGCGGAACCACTTCGCCCGGGTCCTCGCCGAGCGCCAGCTGGACCGCTGCCCAAGGGGCGTTGATGCCACACAGGGACAGTTGGTGCAGGCCGCCGGCCGGGCGGGTGTTGACGTCCATGAGGACCGGCCGGTCGCCGAACATCCGGAACTGGATGTTGGACAGGTAGTGCAGACCGAAGCTCTCCGCGATCCGCCGGGCCGGGTCCAGCCACTGCTCGTGCAGCGTGAAGCCCCGTCGGCGGCCGTTCTTGGTGCGGCCCACGGCCATCCGGACCCGGTTGTCCGGACCGGTCAGGCAGTCGACCGACACCTCGGGCTGCTCAAGGCGCGGCATCACCAGCCAGTCCACCGGCCCCTCCGCCTGCCGCAGCGCCTCCAGCACCAGATCGAGCGGCACGTACGGGCTGGGGAAGCCGTCCAGCTGCGACAGCGAGAAGGGTGAGCGGGTGATCACGCGGAAGCCCACGCCGCCCGCTCCGGACGCCGGCTTGAAGCACGCCTTGTGCCCGCCGGCCTCCAACTCCTCGACAGCGCCGACCAGTTCGTTTTCCGAGCGGACCCGGTACCACGGCGGCACCGGCACGCCGATCGCCTGGACCGCCTCGTAGGCGATCACCTTGTCGTGGAAGACGGCCACCGCCTCGGGCGGGGGCGCCAGCACCGCCGTGCCGGCCGCCTCGAACTCGGCACGGTGCGCCACGACCGCCGACTGGTGCAGCCGGGGGACGAACACATCGATGCCGCGCCGCGCGCACTGGGCCAGCGCGTACTCGACGTACCCGGCCGGGGACAGGCCCTCGGGTTCCAGCTCGGCGGTGTCGGCGGCGGCCAGCACGGGGGAGTCGGGGTCGCCGTGGGTGGCATGGATCTCGACGGCCCGGTCGCTGGGATTTCTCCGCAGCTGATCCATGAAGAACACGTTCTCCGCGTACGTGCGGTTGAGCCAGACGCGTACGCGAGAGACCATGCAGGCCGCCTTTCACGGTTCGCGGGCAGGGCTGAGCAGCCCGTGCCCGGGCAGGAGGAATGTGGGTACACCAAACCGCCCCTGTGAAAGGGAAGTTCTCAGCGGTGGTGTCGCGGCCGATCATACGGCTTCGGCGGGCCCTCTCGTGCAACGCGCGTGTGAAGGATTCCTCCCGTCGCGGCCGTCCGTCCGGTCTTGTCCCCGGGCGCCGGGATGTGATCTCTTGGTGGCGTTCGTGTGTGCGGAGGGGGATGAGGGTGACATCGTCGGCCGGTGGTGCCGGACAGCTGCTGGCCATCAGTGATCTGCACATCGGCTACTCCGAGAACCGCGCCCTGGTCGAGCGCATGGTGCCCGGGACGGACGACGACTGGCTGCTCGTGGCCGGCGATGTCGCGGACACCGTGGCCGACATCCGCTGGACTCTCGAGACGCTCGCGGGCCGCTTCCGCAAGGTCGTCTGGGTGCCCGGGAACCACGAGCTGTGGACCCATCCGAGCGACACCGTCACCCTGCGGGGCGTCGCCCGATACGAGTACCTGGTCGAGCTGTGCCGGGAACTCGGCGTGACGACACCCGAAGACCCCTACCCCGTCTGGGACGGCCCCGGCGGTCCGGTGGCCGTCGCCCCGCTGTTCCTGCTGTACGACTACTCGTTCCTTCCGGCCGGGTGCACGACCAAGGAGCAGGGCCTGGAGTACGCCCACGGCACGGGGATCGTGTGCTCCGACGAGTACCTGCTGCACCCCGACCCGTACCCGAGCCGGGAGGCCTGGTGCCGGGCCCGGGTCGCCGAGACCGAACGCAGACTCGCCGAGCTGCCCGGCGACCTGCCCGTGATCCCCGTCAACCACTACCCGCTGCACCGGCACCCGATGGACGTCCTGTGGCACCCCGAGTTCGCCATGTGGTGCGGTACCGAGCTGACCGCCGACTGGCACCGCAGGTTCCGCGTCGACACGATGGTCTACGGCCATCTGCACATCCCCCGCACCACCCGGCACGAGGGCGTGCGCTTCGAGGAGGTGTCGGTGGGCTACCCCCGCGAGTGGCGCAAGCGGTCCGGGGACCCGGGGCGACTGCGGCGCATCCTGCCGAGGGAGGGCGAGGAGAGGTGATCGAGGAACTGCTGCCCGCGAGCGTGGTCACCGTGGAGGCCTACGGGCAGGACGGCGCGGACACCCCGCTGTACCCCGAGGAGGCGGCGCTCATGACGCGGGCGGTCGCCAAGCGCCGGCGGGAGTTCGCCGTCGTCCGCTCCTGCGCCCGCCGTGCCATGGAGAAGCTCGGCGTGCCGCCGCAGCCGATCCTGCCCGGGGAGCGCGGCGCCCCGGGCTGGCCCGCCGGGCTGGCCGGCAGCATGACGCACTGCGACGGCTACTGTGCCGCCGCCCTGGTCCGCGCCGCCGACCTGGCCTCCCTCGGCATCGACGCGGAGGTCCACGGGCCGCTGCCCGAGGGGGTCCTGCCCTCGGTGTCCCTGCCGTCCGAGGCGGCACGACTGCGCCGGCTGGCGGCCGAGCGCCCCGACATCCACTGGGACCGGCTGCTGTTCAGCGCGAAGGAGTCCGTCTACAAGGCGTGGTTCCCCCTCACCGGGAAGTGGCTGGACTTCATGGAGGCCGACATCGAGCTCTCCGTGGACGGCGGCTTCAGCGCGGCGCTCCTCGTCCCCGGGCCGCTGGTGGACGGCCGCCGCCTCGACCGTTTCGAGGGCCGCTGGACGACGTCCCGCGGCTTGGTCGCAACGGCCGTCGCGGTACCGCACCCCTGAGGCGCCGCGCGCCTCTCAGGGGCGCGGGGAACTGCGCGAACAACCCCGAACGGCCCGCACCCGGAAAACCACCCGCACCCCCGAGCTCGACTCCGCCCCCTCACAGGCGCTACTCAGGACACCAGCTCCGCAGCAACCCGAAAAACTCCTCTTCGTTACCGGTCAGCCCGGCCCGTTCGAGCGCCGCCTCCGCCTCGGCGAGAACGGCGGGCGGCACCATCGCGGGACGACTGCCGGTCTCCAGATCGAACGCGGCCCGAACGGTGTGCAGCAGCCGCAGATAGGCCTGGACGGCGGCGCGCTCACGGTCGGTCAGTACGGCGGTCTGCATCGGTCGGCTCTCTCCGTGTCGGCGTCATCGGTCGCGCGCCGGTGCGGCGCGCACGCCCCGCACAGAAGGGGCGCACCTCCAGCTTGCCGTCCACCACTGACAATCCGGCCGCGCCGCCCCCCGGTTCGCCCGCTCGGCGGAAGAACCGGACGGCCCGTCAGCCCTGTGGCCCCCGGTACCCAAGCGACGCCTCGATCCGCCCCGCCAGATGGTCCCGCTGCACCGGCCCCCGTGACGACGAACCCGCCAGCCACGCACGGCACTTGCTGGCCAGCAGCAGACCGAAGCTCTCGGCCTCCTTCTCGTCGTCCTGGTCGAAGCGGGTGCGCGCCGCGACCTTCAGGACCGTCGCCTGGAGATCGGCGGTGTCGTCGAGCAGCCGGGCCGCTACCGCCGCCCCCTCGACGTGATGGGAGCAGTGTCCGGCGTTCATGTGCCACAGCTCGTGGCCGAGGATCACCAACTGGTGGTCCGGCGCGGTGCGTTCCTCGATCACGACGAGGTCCTGCTCGGCCATGTCGAGCCACAGCCCGCTGGCGGTCCCGATCGGGAAGGCGGCCGTACGGAAGTGGACGGGCCGGCCGCGGCGTCTGCTCATGGCGTCGCAGAGCGCGGCGTACAGCTGGTCGGGCCGTGCCGGCGCGGGGAGGGTCAGCTCCGCGACCAGCTCGCCGCACAGGCGGCGCATTTCCTTACCGATGCCCACAGTTCTCCCCACGGTCACGAATCGGGCCGCTTGACGCTCTCCAGGAGCATGTCCAGCCACTCCGCGACCTTGTCACGGTGCTGGTCGGTGGGCAGCTGCGCGGCCCGCCAGGCGATGCCGCGCACGCCGTGGTCCTGCAACAGCCGCTCCAGCGGGTCGTCGGCCGCCGCGGCCGCCTCCCGCTCGCGGTCGGCGAGCTTCTGCAGCAGCTCCTGCTCGGTGTGCTGGAGGGCGCTCACCAGCGCCTCGGGGTCCTCCGCCGTGAGGAAACCGGCGTGCACCCGGAAGAACCGCTGGAGGGCGTCGCAGTGCTCCATGGTCGGCCGGCGGTCGCCGTTGATGAGGGCGCCCGCCTGCTGCCGGGACATGCCCGCGCCGTCGGCGATCTCCTGCTGGGTGTACTTGCGGCCGGTGGGCTTGAGCCGGGTGCGGCGCAGCAGGTCCAGGCGCTGCAGGAACCGGGCCTGGACATCGGGCTCGCCCGCGGGCCTGCCGCAGAGCAGGGCCTTCACCACCGGTTCCGGAACCCCGGAGGCGACGGACAGCCGGCCGGTGCCGAAGACCTCGGCGTACGGCACGCCGAGCCGGTCGGCGAGCGCGGTGACACGGGAGACGACGGCCGATAGTACGGCCGTCGGCGTGGCGCCCGGACTTTCGACGAAGCCACCCGTCACCGACAGATCTCCTACGTCTCTCACAGGCTTCTCACAAGTGGATGCCGTGACTTTCCCCGGCGTGAACTTCCCGGAGCGTAGCCGGTGCTTCGAACTCACATCCAGGTCTCGCCACAACTGTGGCCAATTTCAGCCGTCAACAGGCACGAAATGCCACGATAGTTGACACGCCTCAGCTCCGGGCAGCAGGATCGGGGCGCCGCGTCAAGGCCGCACAGGCAAGAGGGGTGACCTCCCGATGGCATACCAGGCAGGAGGGCGGCGGCCGGCACCGCGGCCCGTCGCCGAGACTCCAGAGGCCCAGGCCTATCTGGAGGACTACGCCGGACTTCTGGAGGCCGTCTCCTCCCCCTCGCTCGTCGTCGACCACTGCTGGGACGTGGCGCTGACCAATAGCGCGTTCCGGTCACTTTTCGCCGGCGTGGGTCCGCATCCGACGGCCATGCCGGGCGACAACTTCCTCAGGTTCGTGCTGTTCCACCCCGACGCGCCCACGGTGCTCGGCGAGCACGAGTCGAGCTGGTGCCTGCCGATGCTCGCGCACTTCGCGCGCACCGTGGAGAGCCACGGCCCCGACCACGGGCTCCAGGCCGTCCGCCGCGACATCGCCCAGGACCCGATCATGGAGGCCGCCTACCGGCAGGGCCTGCCGCACTGGATCCGCTCGGTCGGAGAGGACGCCGTAGAGCACGACGGTGCCGTACGCCCGCTGCTGCACCCGGACCCGCGCCGGGGTGCCACCGAGTGCCGGGTCGTCGTCGAGACGTCCAGGACGCTCGAGGAGCTGGGCTGTACCCGGCTCACGTTCGTGCTGCGCGAGGCCCGCCGCGCCTCGGCCAGGGATCGTGGGGCACGTCGTACCGCTTCCCATCTGAGGGTCGTACCGGCGGCCGACTGAGCGCTCGCGGTCGCGCCCTGCCGGCGTTCGCCCCATTCCCAGACAGTGTGGTGTGTGACATAGTACTGGCGTGAGCGAGTCGCTGACCTGCGATGTCGTGGTGGTCGGAGCCGGAGTCGTCGGCGCCGCCTGCGCCTTGTACGCCGCCCGTGCCGGCCTCGACGTCGTCGTGGTGGACCGGGGTGCGGTGGCCGGCGGTACGACCGGCGCGGGGGAGGGGAACCTCCTCGTCTCCGACAAGGAACCCGGACCCGAGCTCGAACTCGCCCTGCTGTCCGCCCGGCTGTGGGCCGAACTGGCGCAGGAGGGGCTGGGGAGGCCCGTCGAGTACGAGGCCAAGGGCGGTGTCGTCGTCGCCGGCACCGATGCGGCTCTGGCAGGTCTCCAGGAACTCGCCGCCGGGCAGCGCGCGGCCGGGGTCGAGGCCGTTCCCGTGCCGCCCGACCGACTGCCCGACCTGGAGCCGTACCTGGCACCCGGTCTCGCGGGCGCCGTGCACTACCCGCAGGACGCCCAGGTGATGCCCGCCCTCGCGGCCGCGCACCTGCTGCGTGCCTCGAACGCCCGGCTGCTCACCGGCCGGGAGGTGACCGCGGTGCTGCGGGAGCGGGGAGGCGCGGTGCGCGGGGTGCGGACCGACCGCGACGATATCCACGCCCCGGCCGTCGTCAACGCGGCCGGCACCTGGGGCGGCGAGATCGCGGCCCGCGCGGACGTGTCCCTGCCCGTGCTGCCCCGGCGCGGCTTCGTGCTGGTCACCGAGCCGCTGCCGCCCCGCGTCCGGCACAAGGTGTACGCCGCCGACTACGTGGGCGACGTCGCGAGCGACTCGGCGGCGCTGCAGACCTCCCCGGTGGTGGAGGGCACACCCGCCGGCCCGGTCCTGATCGGCGCCAGCCGCGAACGGGTCGGCTTCGACCGGTCGTTGTCGCTCCCGGCGCTGCGCGCCCTGGCGGCGGGAGCGACGGACCTCTTCCCCTTCCTCGCCGAGGTCCGGGCCCTGCGTACCTATGTGGGCTTCCGGCCGTATCTGCCGGACCATCTGCCCGCGATCGGCCCGGACCCCCGGGCACCCGGACTGCTCCACGCCTGCGGGCACGAGGGCGCGGGCATCGGTCTCGCCACCGGCACGGGCCGTCTGATCGCCCAGTCGCTGACCGGGCAGGCGCCCGACCTGGACCTCGGCCCGTTCCGGCCCGACCGCTTCACCGAGGAGGACGGGTGAATCCGCTGGAACTGGCGGGCGCCAGGCCCGGCCCCGCCTTCACGGTCACCTTCGACGGGCGCCCCGTCGAGGCACTGCCCGGGCAGACGGTCGCCGCCGCGCTGTGGGCGGCGGGCATCACCTCCTGGCGCGCCACCCGGGGCGAGGGCCGTCCGCGCGGGGTGTTCTGCGGCATCGGCGTCTGCTTCGACTGCCTGGTGACCGTCAACGGCCGCCCCAACCGACGCGCCTGTCTGGTGCCGGTACGGCCGGGGGACGTGATCGGCACACAGGAGGGGACGGGCCATGAGGGGGTACGCCGTGCGGACTGACCTGGTCGTGATCGGGGCCGGACCGGCCGGCCTCGCCGCCTCCCTGGCGGCGGCCGCACGGGGTGCGCGGGTCACGCTCGTCGACGGGGCGACGGAGCCGGGCGGGCAGTTCTACCGGCAGCCCGCCGCCGGGCTCGGCGCCGGGCGGCCCGAGGCGCTGCACCACCGGTGGCGGACCTGGGAGCGGCTGCGCGACGGACTCGCCGCCGGCGCCGTGCGGGTGCTGACCGATCATCATGTGTGGTGCGTCGAAAAGGTGTCCGACGGCTTCGTCGTGCACGCGCTGCTCGGGCCGGAGCAGGAGGAGCCCGCCGAGGTGCGGGCCCGTGCCGTGCTGCTGGCCACCGGCGGCTACGAGCAGGTGCTGCCCTTCCCCGGCTGGACCCTGCCGGGCGTCGTCACCGCCGGCGGCGCCCAGGCCATGCTCAAGGGCGGGCTCGTGGTGCCGGGGCGCCGAGCCGTCGTGGCCGGGACCGGGCCGCTGCTGCTGCCCGTGGCGACCGGGCTCGCGGCGGCCGGTGTCGAGGTCGCCGCGCTCGTCGAGTCCGCCGGCCCGGGGCGCCTCGCCCGCCACGGCCGGGCCCTTGCGGGCAAGCTCCCCGAGGGCGCCGGATACGCCGCCCGGCTGCTGCGTCACCGCGTGCCGTTCCTCGCCCGGCACACCGTCGTCCGCGCCCACGGCGACGACCGGCTGACCGGCGTCACCATCGCCGCCCTCGACAGCGACGGACGCGTCAGGACCGGCACCGAGCGGCAGCTGCCCTGCGACACCCTCGCCGTCGGGCACGGCATGCTCCCGCACACCGACCTCGCGGAGGGCCTCGGCTGCGGCCTGGACGGGCTCACCGTGGCCGTCGACACCGAGCAGCGCACGGACACCCCCGGCGTATGGGCGGCCGGCGAGGCCACCGGCATCGGCGGCGTGGCCCTCGCCCTCGCCGAGGGCCACATCGCCGGGTGCTCCGCCGCCGCGCACCTGCACGGCACCGCAACCGGCCCGGCCCCGGCCGCCCTCAAGGCCCGTACGCGGCTCAGGAGATCCGCCGCCGCCCTCGAAGCCGCCTACGCGCCGCCCGCGCACTGGCCCGAGCAGGTCACCGACGACACCGTGGTCTGCCGCTGCGAGGAGGTCACCGCCGGTGCCGTGCGCGACGCCCTGGACCTCGGGGCGGGCGACGTGCGCACCGTGAAGCTGCTCACCCGGGCCGGGATGGGCTGGTGCCAGGGCCGGATGTGCGCCGGCGCGGTCGCCGGTCTCGCCGGATGCCCGCCCGCCCCGGCCGGAAGGCCCCTCGCCCGTCCCGTACCGCTCGGCGTCCTCGCACGGCAGCATCCCCAGGAGGGACAGTCATGACCGATCACCGCCCCTGGCGCGGCGTCCTCGTCGCCACCGCGCTCCCGCTGAACGACGACCTCTCCGTCGACTACGACCGGTACGCCGAACACTGCGCCTGGCTCGTCGAGAACGGCTGCGACGGCGTCGTGCCGAACGGCTCCCTCGGCGAGTACCAGGTGCTCACCCCCGAGGAGCGCGCCCGGGTCGTCGAGACGGCCGTCTCCGCGATCGGCGGACAGCGCGTCATGCCCGGCGTCGCCGCCTACGGGTCCGCCGAGTCCCGGCGCTGGGCCGAACAGGCGGGGGAGGCGGGCTGCCGGGCGGTGATGCTGCTGCCGCCGAACGCCTACCGCTCCGACGAGCGCTCCGTCGTCGCCCACTACGCCGAGGTCGCGAAGGCCGGGCTGCCGGTCGTGGCGTACAACAACCCGATCGACACCAAGGTCGACCTGGTGCCGGAGCTGCTCGCCCGGCTGCACGGCGAGGGGCACATCCGGGGCGTCAAGGAGTTCTCCGGCGACGTCCGCCGGGCCTACCGGATCGCCGAACTCGCCCCCGAACTGGACCTGTTGATCGGTGCGGACGACGTCCTGCTGGAGCTGGCCGTCGCGGGCGCCAAGGGCTGGGTCGCGGGCTACCCGAACGCGCTGCCCCAGGCCTCGGTCGAGCTGTACCACGCGGCCGTCGACGGCGACCTCGACACCGCGCGGGGCCTGTACCGGCAGCTGCATCCGCTGCTGCGGTGGGACTCGCGGGTGGAGTTCGTCCAGGCCATCAAGCTCTCCATGGACCTCGTCGGCCGCCACGGAGGCCCCTGCCGACCGCCGCGCGTGCCGCTGCTGCCCGAGCAGGAAGCCGCCGTCCGGGCCGCCACGGAGAAGGCCGTAGCGGCCGGATTGGCGTAGTGACCATGCGCAGCAGACTCGTCCTGCACGCCGTCGATTCGCACACCGAGGGCATGCCCACCCGAGTGATCACGGGCGGCATCGGCACCGTCCCGGGCGCCACCATGAACGAGCGGCGGCTGTGGTTCCGCGAACACCGCGACGACATCAAGCAGTTGCTGATGAACGAACCGCGCGGCCACTCCGCCATGAGCGGCGCGATCCTCCAGCCGCCGACCCGCCCCGACTGCGACTGGGGCGTCGTCTACATCGAGGTCTCCGGCTATCTGCCGATGTGCGGGCACGGCACGATCGGCGTGGCGACCGTGCTCGTCGAGACCGGCATGGTCGAGGTCACCGAGCCGGTCACCACCATCCGGCTCGACACCCCGGCGGGCCTCGTCGTCGCCGAGGTGGCGGTCGAGGACGGTGCCGCGAAGGAGGTGACGCTCCAGAACGTGCCCTCCTTCGCCGTCGCCCTCGACCGCGAGGCCACCCTCGCCGACGGGCGGAAGGTGACGTACGACCTCGCCTTCGGCGGTAACTTCTACGCCATCCTGCCGCTGGAGCGGTTCGGTCTGCCCTTCGACCGGACCCGCAAGGACGAGATCCTCGCCGCCGGGCTGTCCCTCATGGCCGCCGTCAACGGCGAGGACCCGCCCGTCCACCCGGAGGATCCGTCCATCCACGGCCTCCACCACGTCTACCTGGCCGCCCCCGGCTCGGACGCCCGCCACTCCCGGCACGCCATGGCCATCCATCCCGGCTGGTTCGACCGCTCGCCTTGCGGTACCGGCACCAGCGCCCGCATGGCCCAACTGCACGCCCGCGGCGAACTCCCGCTGCACACCGAGTTCGTGAACGAGTCCTTCATCGGCACCCGGTTCACCGGCAGACTGCTCGGCACGACCGAGGTGGCCGGCCGCCCGGCCGTACGACCCAGTTTCACCGGACGCGCCTGGATCACCGGCACCGCCCAGTACCTGCTGGACCCCGAGGACCCGTTCCCGGCGGGCTTCGTCCTGTAAGCCGCCCGCACCCGAGCCGACCCCGAGAGGAACCCCGACCGTCATGGCCCCGCGGCACACCCCCGCCCTGCCCCTGCTGGGCAGCAGGAAGCCCAGTCACCGGGAGCGGGTCGCGGACGCGCTGCGGGCCGCCCTGATCGCCGGTGAACTGCGCCCCGGCGAGGTCTACTCGGCCCCCGGCCTCGCCGCCCGCTTCGGCGTCTCCGCGACCCCCGTGCGCGAGGCCATGCTCGACCTCGCCAAGGAGGGCCTGGTCGACACCGTCCCCAACAAGGGCTTCCGGGTCACCGCCGTCTCCGAGCGGCAACTCGACGAGTACACCCACGTCCGGGCGCTGATCGAGATCCCCACGACGGCGGGCCTGGCGGTCACGGCCGACCCGGTGGCACTGGAGGCACTGCGTCCGGTCGCCCAGGAGATCGTCACCTCCGCGGCGGCCGGCGACCTCATCGCCTACGTCGAGGCCGACCTGCGCTTCCATCTCGGCCTGCTGGCCCTCGCCGGCAACGACCACCTGGTCGACGTCGTACGGGACCTCCGACGCCGCTCCCGGCTCTACGGGCTGACCGCGCTCGTCGAGCAGGGGCGGCTGGAGGCGTCGGCGGAGGAGCACCTGGAGATCCTGGACGCGCTGCTCGCCCGGGACGAAGACGCCGTACGGACGGTGATGACCCGTCACCTCGGGCATGTCCGGGGCCTGTGGGCAGCGCGCTGACCGTCCGGATCACAGGTCCAGCACGAGCCGCTTCCCACGGCAGCGGGACACACAGATGAGCATGGTCTCGCCCGTCGCGCGTTCGTCGTCGGTGAGCACCGAGTCGCGGTGGTCCGGTTGGCCCTCCAGGACGTCGGTCTCGCACGTGCCGCAGGTGCCCTCGGCGCAGGAGTACAGCACCTCGACCCCGGCGGCGCGCACGGCGTCGAGCACCGACACGTCCGGCGCGACGGTCAGGGTCCTGCCGCTCCGCGCCAGCTCCACCTCGAACGCGGTGTCGCCGCCGGTCTCCCGCTCCTTCGGCCGGAACCGCTCGACGCGCAGCACCCCGGACGGGCTCCGGGCCTCCACCGCGTCCAGCAGCGGGCCGGGGCCGCAGCAGTAGACGAGGGTGCCGTCGGGTACGTCGTCCAGCACCGAGGGCAGGTCCAGCAGCCCTGTCTCGTCCTCGGGCGCGATCGTCACCCGGTCGCCGTACCGGCCCAGTTCCTCGCCGAACGCCATGGACCGGCGGGTCCGGCCGCCGTACAGCAGCGTCCACTCGGCACCCGAGGCCTCGGCCGCCGCCAGCATCGGCAGGATCGGGGTGATGCCGATGCCGCCCGCGACGAACCGGTAGCGCGGGGCGGGCTCCAGGCCGAAGTTGTTCCGGGGCCCGCGCACCCGGACCTTGTCGCCCGGCCCCACCTGTTCGTGCACATGGGCCGATCCGCCCCGCCCGTCCGGCTCGCGCAGCACCGCGATCCGCCAGGCCGACCGGTCCGCCGGGTCGCCGCACAGCGAGTACTGCCGCTCCAGGCCGGGGCCGAGCACCACGTCGATGTGGGCGCCCGGTTCCCAGTCCGGGAGCGGCTCGCCCAGCGGGTGGCGCAGGGTGAGGGCGAGCACGCCGTCGGCGGCGGACTCCCGCCGCTCGACGACGAGTTCCGCTTCGTACACGCTCATGAGCTGTTCCCTCGCGGCTCGTGGACGGAGTGCCCCTGGGGGTGGGCGAGCATCCACTCCCACATCTCGACCGGGTCCTGCGCGGTGTGCTCTCGGCCGCAGTGGCAGGTGCCGTGCAGGACGTCGGTGCCGGGCAGCCAGTCGATGCGGTAGACCTCGCCGGTCCTGAAGGAAGAGGGTGACGTCACTGGACCTTCTCCAGGGGCTTGTCGCCCTCCTCGACCAGCCGGGCGAGGATGCGGCGGGCGGCCAGACCACCGGTGTCGATGTTGATGCTCAGCTCCTGGTAGCCGGTGCGCTCGGTGCCCAGGGTCTTCTGCAGCAGGTTGAGCGCGGTGACGTCCTGCATCACGACCGTGTGGTTGTTGCCCCGCAGGAACTCGGTGACCTCGGCGTCGTCCGTCGCCCAGTCGCGCGAGACGGCCCAGAAGTCGTACACCTTGCCGTCGCCGGAGGGCGTGATGGCGTAGGTGATCTCCGTGTGGAAGCCGTTCGGGTCGCTGCCGTCCGGCTCGGGCACCACACCGACCGGGGCGATGCGGCTGTGCAGCAGATACAGGCAGGGGGCGTGGTACTCGATGTCCTGCCAGCGGGTGATCCGGCCCTTTATGCCGGTGGACTTGGCGTAGAACGGCGGGCACTCGGCGTCGTCCATGTGCCGGCTCACCCGGACGATCCCGGCGCCCTCGTCGACCTCCGTGGTGATCGGCGTCTCGGCGACCTCGGGGGTGCCGATGTACCCGCCGTGCAGATACGTCTCGTGGGAGAGGTCGAGGAGGTTGTCGACGAGCAGCCCGTAGTCGCAGTCGATGGGCTCCATGCCGCGCACGGTGACCCAGCCGTGGGAGTCCAGGTGCCTGGCCCGGGGGATGGCCCCCGGGTCGGCGAGCGCCGGGTCGCCGATCCACACCCAGATCAGCGAGTCCTGCTCGACGACGGGGTACGAGGCGAGCCGGGCGGTGCGCGGCACCCGTTTCTGCCCCGGCACGTACACACACGTACCGGTCGTGTCGTACGTGAACCCGTGGTACCCGCACACGATCCGGTCCCCGTCGAGCCGCGTCGGCGCCTCGGAGAGCGGGTACCGGCGGTGCACACACCGGTCGTGCAGGACGACCGGAGTGCCGTCCTCCTCGGTCCGGTACAGCACGAGCGTCTCACCGAGGATCGTCCGGCCGAGCAGCTCCCGCCCGACCTCGTGACTGTAGGCGGCGACGTACCACTGGTTCCTGGCGAAGGCGGTGGTGTGAGGCATCGATGCGGCTCCCGTCTCTGGGTGGTGGTCGTATCGTCGGGGAGGGCGTCACGGGGGCACAACGCGACTTCCGTCCCACGGAAGAGCCACGGGTTCCAGAACGGCGCGGGGCCGAACGAGCCGGCGTCCGTGTCAGAGAGAGGCGGCGGGCCGGGCCCTGACGGGGAGCCCGCTCACCGCCGCAGCGGTGTGTGCGCCGTCTCCGGCAGCCGCAGATACACCAGCGACGACAGCAGGCAGAGCACGGCGACGTACCAGGGGAACAGCCCTGAATGCCCCAGCTCCTTGAACAGGGTGCCCACGTACGGAGCCGTGCCGCCGAAGAGGGCCACCGTCAGGGAGTAGGGGAAGCCGATGCCCGCCGCGCGCACCCGGGGCGGGAAGATCTCCGCGTTCACGGCCGCGCTGATCGAGGTGAAACCGGTCAGCAGCACCATGCCCGCGCACTGCACGAGCAGCAGCACGGCGAACGAGTCGCGCAGGCTGTGCAGCAACGGCACCGAGAGCAGCGCGAAGCCCAGGCCGAAGAAGAGCAGCAGGGGGCGGCGGCCGAAGCGGTCCGAGAGCAGTCCGCCGAGCGGCTGCAGCAGGGCGAAGAAGGTCAGTGAGATCGTGCCCGCGAGCAGCGCGTCCGACTTCGGGAGACCCGCGTTGAGTTCGGCGTACGTCGGGAGGTATGACGTCCATGTGTAGTAGGCGATGGTGCCGCCCGCCGTGATGCCGCAGATCAGGAGCGACTCGCGCGGATGCCGGCGCAGCGCCTCGAACAGGCCCGGGCGCGGGGCCTCCCGCTGCTCGGCGCTGCGGGTCTCCTGCGCGCCCCGCCGGATCCAGAAGCCGACCAGACTCAGCACGGCCCCGAGCACGAACGGGACCCGCCAGCCCCAGCCGTCCATCTGCCCGACGCTCAGCGTGCTCACCAGCAGCGTGGCGATGCCCGACGCGACGAGTTGCCCCACGGTCGTCGACACGTACTGGAAGCTGGAGAACAGCCCGCGCCGACCCGGGCCCGCCGACTCCACCAGGAAGGTCGTCGAGGCCGCGAACTCGCCGCCCACGGACAGGCCCTGCAGCAGCCGGGCGAGGACGAGGACCACCGGAGCCAGTACGCCCACCGAGGCGTAGGTCGGAGTGAGGCCGACCAGCAGGCTGCTGCCGCCCATCAGCAGGATGGTGACCGTCAAGGCGGCCCGCCGCCCGTGCCGGTCCGCCACCGCGCCCATCAGCAGCCCGCCGACCGGCCGCATGAAGAAGCCCACCGCGAAGACCGCGAACGTCGACAGCAGCGGCACCAGCGAGTTGTCCGCGCTCTCGGGGAAGACCTGGCCGGCGATGAAGGTCGCCAGGAACGTGTAGGCGTACCAGTCGTACCACTCCACGGCGTTGCCCACGGAGGCGGCGAGGAGCTGGCGGACGGGCCGTTTCGTCGGCGGGGAAACCGTCTGCGTCTCTGTCACGCCCCTCACCCTCCCCCGCCGATGCCCGGGCACACCTTCCGTACCGGCGACTTTCACACGAGTGTCACGCGCCCCTTCCTTGGCGTTTGGTGTCCCTGAAACACTCCTTCCGCGCAGATTCCGTCATGCTCCGGCCATCCCGCACCTCAGGATGAGAGGTCTGTCCTACATGTCCGAAGTAAACCGGCGCCGCTTTCTTCAACTCGCGGGTGCCACCACGGCCTTCAGCGCGCTGTCCGCCAGCATCCAGCGCGCCGCCGCGCTTCCGGCGAACCACCGCACCGGGTCGATCGAGGACGTCGAGCACATCGTCGTCCTGATGCAGGAGAACCGTTCCTTCGACCACTACTTCGGGACCCTGAGAGGTGTCCGCGGCTTCGGCGACCCGCGTCCGGTCACGCTCGACAACGGCGGGCCGGTCTGGCACCAGGAGAAGGACGGCAAGGAGCTCCTGCCGTTCCACCCGGACGCCGACGACCTCGGCATGCAGTTCCTGGAGGGCCTGCCGCACTCCTGGCCCGACGGCCAGCAGGCCTACCGCGGCGGCAAGTACGACCGGTGGGTGCCCGCCAAGGGGACCACGACCATGGCCTACCTGACCCGCGAGGACATCCCGTTCCACTACGCCCTCGCCGACTCCTTCACCGTCTGCGACGCGTACCACTGCTCGTTCATCGGCTCCACCGACCCGAACCGGTACTACATGTGGTCCGGCTGCACGGGTAACGACGGCACCGGCGGCGGCCCCGTCCTCGACAACGCCGAGCTCGGCTACGGCTGGACGACCTATCCCGAGCGCCTGGAGCAGGCCGGCGTCTCCTGGAAGATCTACCAGGACATCGGCGACGGCCTCGACGCCGCGGGCTCCTGGGGCTGGATCGAGGACGCCTACCGAGGCAACTACGGCGACAACTCCCTGCTGTACTTCAACAAGTACCGCGACGCCAAGCCCGGCGACCCCTGGTACGACAAGGCCCGCACCGGCACGAACGCCAAGGCGGGGGAAGGCTACTTCGACCGGCTGAAGGCGGACGTCAAGGCGGGCAAGCTGCCGCAGATCTCCTGGATCGCGGCCCCCGAGGCCTTCTCCGAGCACTCCAACTGGCCCTCGAACTACGGCGCCTGGTACATCGCCCAGGTCCTGGACGCCCTCACCTCCAACCCGGAGGTGTGGTCGAAGACCGCCCTGTTCATCACGTACGACGAGAACGACGGCTTCTTCGACCACGTGGTGCCGCCGCTGCCCCCGAGGGACGCCTCCCGGGGCCTGTCCACCGTCGACGTCTCCCTCGACCTCTTCCCGGGCGACAGCAAGAAGACGGCCGGCCCCTACGGCCTCGGCCCCCGGGTCCCGATGCTGGTCGTCTCGCCGTGGAGCAAGGGCGGCTACGTCTGCTCCGAGACCCTCGACCACACCTCGATCCTGCGGTTCATGGAACGCCGCTTCGGGGTGCGCGAGCCCAACATCTCGCCCTGGCGCCGGGCCATCTGCGGTGATCTGACGGCCGCGTTCGACTTCTCCCGCAAGGACGCGCGGCCGGTCCCGCTGCCCGGCACCGACGAGTACGAGCCGCAGGACCGCGAACGCCACCCCGACTACAAGCCCGCCCCGCCCGCCGACCCGCGCATGCCCCGGCAGGAACGCGGCTCGCGCCGCACCAGGCCGCTGAAGTACGCCCCGCACGTGGACGCCTCGGTCGACGCCGCGGCCGGGAAGCTCACCCTCGCCTTCGCCTCCGGGCCGAAGGCCGGTGCCGCCTTCCACATCACGTCCGGCAACCGCGCCGACGGCCCCTGGATGTACACCACCGAGGCCGGCAAGTCGCTCTCGGACACCTGGAACTCGGCGTACTCGGCGGGCTCGTACGACCTGACCGTGCACGGTCCGAACGGCTTCGTGCGGGTCTTCAAGGGATCGAACAAGAAGGCCGGCTGCGAGGTCACCGCACGCCACACCGGTGACGACGTGGAACTGACCTTCACCAACAAGGGCTCCGGCACGGCACGGCTGAAGCTCTCCGACCGTTACGGCGCCAAGCCCGCGACCGTCACCGTCCGCCCCGGCGCGACGGTACGGCGGACCGTCGACCTCGACCGCAGCCGCCGCTGGTACGACCTGACGGTCACCGTCGAGGGCGACGCGGCGTTCCTGCGGCGGTTCGCGGGGCACGTCGAGAACGGCCGCCCGGGTGTGAGCGACCCGGCGATCATCACCGGGTAGCCGGGAAGAGGTGCCCCGGATCGTGCGGCCGGGGCGCCAACGCCGGTTCGGCCGCGGCCGAGCCGGGTTCCAGGGCCAGGACGGCGGCCACCGGATGGTCGTCGCCCACCGTGGCCGCCGCGGGAGCGGCCCGGCTGAGCAGCACCACGCCCGAGGACGCGAGGCCCGCCCCGGCGAGCGCGAGCAGCATGCCCGCCGGGCCGCCCTGGAGGCGCTCGCCCAGCAGCGACAGCCCGATCACCGCGGCGGCCAGCGGGTTGGCCAGCGTCACCATCGCGAGCGGCGCGCCAAGACCGCCCCGGTACGCCACTTGCGACAGCAGCAGCCCGCCGGCCGCGAAGGCCGCCACGAGCAGCGCCACCCCGACCACCTGGACGCTCAGCAGCGGACCCGACCGGTCCGTCGCGGCCACCGTCACGGTCTGGGTGAGAGCCGAGGCGACTCCCGACGCGATGCCGGACGCGGTCGCGTGCCGCAGCCCGGGGCGGGCGCCCGGCCGGGACAGCACCCCGATGAGGGCGGCGGTGGCACCCGCCACCGCCAGCGCCTCGGGAACGCTCAGCACATCGTCGGGTGCCGGCCCGGACGCCGTCACCAGGATCGCGCCCAGGCCGAGCAGCGTCAGCGCGGTGCCCTTCCACTCGACCGCGCTCACCCGCCGTCCCGCGATCCGCGCCCCCATGGGTACCGCCGCGACCAGGGTGAGCGCGCCGAGCGGCTGGACCACGGTCAGCGGCCCGTACCTCAGAGCCACGACGTGCAGCAGCGCGGCCGCCGCGTTCAGTCCGACCGACGACCACCAGGCGCCGCTGCCGAGCATCCGCAGCACGCCCGAGCCCGGGGAGCGGGAGGCGAGCCGCTCCTGGGCGACGGCCGCCGCCGCGTAGGCGACGGCGGAGACGAGGGACAGGGCGACGGCGACGACGACGGCGTTCACCGGCCGGCTCCCGCGAGTGCCGGCTCGTCCCGCTGGGCCGGTACGAGGCTGCCCCGCGCCCGGGCGGCTGTGGTCGCCGTGCGGTGCGGCAGGGGGATCACCGCGAGCGCGAGGCCCAGCAGGGCCGTCGCCGCGATCGCGTCCAGCCAGTAGTGGTTCGCGGTGCCGACGATCACCAGCAGCGTCAGCAGCGGATGCAGCAGCCAGAGAGGGCGCCACCGCGAGCGGGTCGCGACCATCAGGCCGATCGCCACCATCAGGGCCCAGCCGAAGTGCAGCGACGGCATCGCCGCGAACTGGTTCGACAGGGAGTCCGTCGCGGGATTGCCGTACACCGACGGCCCGTACACCCGCGCCGTGTCGACCAGCCTGGTGGCCGCCAGCATCCGGGGCGGGGCGAGCGGGAACAGCAGGTGCAGCGCCAGCGCGGCGGCGGTGACGGCGGCCAGGACCCGGCGGGCCCAGACGTAGTGGGCCGGACGGCGCAGATAGAGCCAGACCAGGAAGGCGACGGTGGCCGGGAAGTGGACGGCCGCGTAGTAGGTGTTCGCGATGTGCACCAGGCCGTCGCCGTGCACCAGCAAGGACTGGACCGCGCCCTCGCCGGGCAGCCGGACCGCTCGCTCGAAGTCCCACACGCGGTGCGCGTTGTGGAAGGCCTCGCCGGTGTGGCCCGTGGCCAGTTGCCGGCCGAACTTGTAGACGAGGAAGAGCCCTGCGACGAGCAGGAGCTCCCGGACGAGCGGCGGTCGGGCTATGGCGTCGGACTCCGGCGCAGGCTCGGTGCGGGCATTCATCCCCCGGCCCCTTCGGTGACGGTGGTGCTGTTATCGGTACGAGTGCGTACCGATACGCCAGTGTACCGATACGGTCGCGTTCCGGTACACTGGCGTATCGATAGACGTAGAACACACCGCCGGCCGGAATTTTTCCGCTGCCGACCGAAGCCGGGAGCAGAGCCCATGACGTCGCAGGCTGCGGACGACCGACCCGAGCCGGTCGGTGCCACACGCCGCTCCAAGATCACGCCGGAGCGTGAGCAGGAGTTCTTCGACGCCGTGCTGGAGCAGCTCCGGGAGTGCGGCTACGACTCCGTCACCATGGAGGGGATCGCCGCCAGTACCCGCTGCAGCAAGTCCACGCTCTACCGGCAGTGGAAGACCAAGCCCCAGTTCGTGGCGGCGGCACTGCGCTCCCACCGGCGGACGCGCTGCATCGACACCGGCTCGCTCGCGGACGACCTGCGTGAGGCCGCCCGGGCGGCAGGGGAGTTGTCGGGCCGGGACACCCAGCTCCTCCAGGCGCTCGCCCACGCGGCCCCCCAGGACGCGGAGCTGCAGCGAGCGTTGCGCGAGGCGCTGATCGAACCGGAGATCGCCGCGCTGAAGGAGATCATCCGGCGCGGCGTCGAGAGGGGAGAGGTGCCCGCCGATCATCCGGCGCTGGAATACATCCCGGCGCAGATGTTCGGCGTCCTGCGGGTGCGGCCCGTCCTGGAGGGCGAGTGGGCCGACCCGGACTATCTGGTCCGGTTCGTGGAGGCCGCCGTGCTGCCGGCGCTGGGCCTGAGATGAGACCCGGGCCGCCGTCGCCGGGATGACCGGACGGCGGCCCGATCGCGCCGACCCGTGGGGACGGGGGCGGCGCGCACCCCCCGGCCGGGTGGGGTTCCCCTGTGAGCGGCGGGGGCGCCCCACCCGGCCGGCCGATTTCCGGGCGGGGCGGTCGTTGCTTGTGCTCCTTGTGTTTTTGTCAGACGTCCTGGCCGTTGCCGCTGCCCGTCGACACCTTGATGCCCTTGGTGATGTCGTCGAGGACGGACTCCTTCTGGTCGGCGTCCACGCCGAACCGGACGACGACCATCTGCTTCGCGTTCGCGGGTGAGGGGAACGCGAGCGACTCCACGATGCCGTCGGCACCCTTGCTGGTGACGGCCTTCCAACGGACCAGATAGCCCTTCTGCCCGGCCACGGTCACCGCCTTGGCGGCCAGTACGTCGTGCGAGGTGATCCCGCCGTAGGACTTGCCGCCGTAGGACTCCTCGGCATTGGCCGAGATGTCCGCCTTGGCGATCTCCTCGGCGGTGCTGCCCTTGGCGCCGAGGGCCAGGGCCGGTGCGGAGTAGGCTCCGCCCTTCGTGCAGGTCTTGGAGGTGTCGCCGGGGCACTTGTAGGAGTCGTCGGACGTGACCTGCGCGCCGACCGTGATCTCCTGGCCGTACCAGCCCTCCGGGATCGGCATGCTGATCCCGCTGACCGCGTCGGTCACCGACCCGCTCCTGATCTTCGGCGGCTCGGACCGCTCGGGAGACGGGCTCTGCCCACCGGAACCGCCGGACCCGCCATCGCCTCCGGAACCCCCCGAGCCACCCGGCCCGCCGAACGGCCCGCCCTGGCCGCCGGGTGCGCCCGGGCCGCCCGGCCCCTGCGAGGTGGCCGAACCGCCGCCCGAACCGCCGTTGTCGGTCAGCGCGTACACCCCGACCCCGATGCTCGCGAGAACAACGACGGCCGCCGCGACGGCGATCCCGATCCGCAGCCGGCTTCCCCGGGCGGCCGGGGGCGTGGCGGGATATCCGGGATACGCTCCGGCGCCCGGGTACCCGGAGGTGTTGGAGTACTGGGTCGGCCCTGGAGGTTGTCCGGGGGTGCCTGGGTATGCGGGGGCGCCTGGGTAGCCGGCGGTGCCCGGGTGCCCGGCGGTGCCTGGGTGCCCGGGGGCGCTCGATTGTCCGGCGGTGCTGGGGTGTCCGGGGGTTTCCGGGTGCCCGGCGGCGCCGCCATGCCCGTCTGGATGTACGGCCCCAGTCGGATCCCCCGACGGGGCTGAATCACCCGCAGAGCCCGCGCTTGCCGCAGGAACGGGATCGTCGGCGGCCCCCGGGTCTGTCGCAGAGGCCGGATTTATCGCAGAGCCCGAGCCCGCGGTAGCGGCCGAACCGGCATCCTCGCCCCGGTCCCCCGCAGAAGCCGGACCCTCCTCGGCCGCCGGAGGCGTCGGCGGCTGGTCCGGGGGACCCCATGCGGCGGGGGGCTGTGCCGGACGAATGCGGGCCGTCCAGGCCTTGCCGTCCCACCAGCGTTCGGTGGCGGGCCCGTCACTTTTCTGGCCGGGGTCCGGGTACCACCCGGAAGGAGTCTCCTGCGTCATGCCCCCACCGTATGAGGCGTCGGTGAAAGAGGCATGAGAGGAGTCGACCAGGATCGGTCATTCCAGGATCAACCGGGTCGGCAACTCGCGGACGGGCGGTGGCAGGCGTAGTCCGTACCGGCCCGGGGTCACCGAACCGAGCACGCTCGGATGCCGGGCACCGGTGCTCGCGGGTGAGGTGCCGGGCAGTCCGTGCAGCGTCAGGAACCCCAGGACGGCGAAGGCGTACGCCTCCTTCGCCCCGGACGGCAGCCCCAGTTCGTCCGAGGCGCGCACCGGAACCCCGGGCAGCAGCTCCCCGAGCATCCTCATCAGCACCGGGTTGCCCGTCCCGCCACCGGAGGCGATCACCTCCGTCGCGCCCACCGACCGCACCGCGTCCGCCACGGTCCGGGCCGTGAGCATCGTCAGCGTCGCGACGACGTCCTCGGCGGGCAGCGTCCCGAACCCGGCCAGCGCGTCCCGCAGATGACCGAGATGGAAAAGCTCCTTGCCCGTCGTCTTGGGCGCGGGCAGCGCGTAGTACGGCTCCTGGAGGAGCCGGTCCAGCAGCGGCCCGTGCACCCGGCCCCGGGCGGCCAGGACCCCGTCCGCTCCGCCACGAACTCCGGTGTCTCGTCCAGCCGCAGCCTCAGCCACAGCGCCCCGAGCCCCAGCGGCAGCGTCAGCAGGAACGGCAGCCGCCAGCCCCACGCGCCGAGCTGCTCCTCGGTCAGCACGGTGGCGAGCAGCGCGGCGGCGCCCGCACCGCCCAGCAGTCCCAGTGCGACCGTGAACGACTGCCACGACCCGTACAGCCCCCGCCGGCCCGGCGGAGCGAACTCCGTCATCACCGACACCGCCCCGCCGAACTCCCCGCCGGCCGACAGCCCTTGGAGCACCCGCAGGAAGGTGAGCAGCCAAGGTGCGAGCGCACCCGCCTGCGCGTACGTCGGCAGAACGCCGATCAGCGTCGTCGCCACCGTCATCAGCGTGATCACCAGGACCAGCACCGGCCGACGGCCGACGCGGTCCCCGAGACGGCCGAAAAGCGCCGCCCCGACCGGGCGGAAGAAGAACGCGAGCGCGAACGACGCGTACGTCTTCACCAGAGCCTCGATCTCGCTGCCGCCCTCCGGCGTGAAGAACCGCGCCGCGATGATCGTCGCGAAGTAGCCGTAGACGCCGAACTCGTACCACTCGATGAGATTGCCCACCGACCCCGCGACCAGCGCCCGTCGGCCGCGCCGGGTGTCCCGTCCCTGGTGAATGGCCGTCACCTCCCGTACCGTTGTGCCTTGTTGACCCGAAGGCGGCTGGTGACGGGCCGGATGCGCCGTACGGTCGCCGTCGGTGTCACCCGTCACGGCAACAGGTGCCCGGACCGTCCTCCGCTCAGGCAATCGGAGGACTACGCTCGACGTCTGTACGTCGTTCGGGCGACTTGGGGAGGTAGCGGGATGACGGAGGTACGGCCCACGGCCGGCGCCTCGGCTTCCCTTTGGGAGCGCGACGAGGAGGTCGCCGCCGTCGCGCGGGCGATCGACGGCCTGACGGCGGACCGCTCCTCGTCCGGCGGACTGCTGGTCTTCCGCGGCGAGGCCGGACTCGGCAAGACCACGCTGCTGGCCGAAACCCGCCGTATCGCCGAGGCCCGCGGCTGCACGGTCTGGTCGGCACGCGGCGGCGAGACCCTCAGGTCGGTCCCCTTCAACGTGGTACGGCAGTTGCTGCAGCCGGCGCTGGTGTCGATGCTCCCGGAGGAGGCCCGCGAGTACCTCGGGGACTGGTACGACATCGCCGGCCCCGCCCTCGGCATCGCGGAGCCCGGCGGCCGGCAGGCCGACCCGCAGGGCGTGTGCGACGGACTGGTCGCCGCCGTGCGCCGGCTCGCCCGCCGGGACTGGCCGCTGGTGCTGCTGATCGACGACGCCCACTGGGCCGACCAGGAGACCCTGCACTGGCTCGCCGGGCTCGTCGAGCGCCTCGACGAGGTGTCGGTGCTGGTCGTGGTCACCCGCCGCCCCGGCGAGGTCTCCGGCACCAGCGCCCGGCACCTCGACACCGTCGCCGCCGCCGCCCACGGCCCGGTCACGACGCTGAGCGCCCTCACCCCGGACGCGACGGCCGGCCTCACCCGCGCCACCCTCGGCCCGCACGCCGACGCCGCGTTCTGCCGTGAGGTCTGGGCCGTCACCGCGGGCAACCCCTACGAGACCGTCGAACTCCTCGCCAGGGTCCAGGACAGCGAGGTCGAACCGGTCGAGTCCCGGGCCGGGGAGCTGCGCGAACTGAACCGCTCGGCCCGCGGCGGCGGCCTCGTCGCCCGCCTGGAGGAACTCGGCATCGACGCCACGCGGTTCGCCTGGGCCGCCGCCATCCTCGGCACCGGCATCACCACCGGCATGGTCGCCAAACTCGCCACCCTGAGGCCCGACGAGGCCCGCCGCTGCGCCGAACTGCTGCGCAGCGCCCGCATCCTCACCACACCCGACCCCGCGACCGGCCGCTGCGCCGACGGCGACCTGGAGTTCGTCCACCCGCTGATCGCCACCGCCGTCTACAACTCCATACCCGACGCCCTGTGCACCGCCATGCACGGCATCGCCGCCCGGATCGTCACCGACGAGGGGCGCGGTGCCGCCGCGGCCGCACGCCACCTCCTCGAAGTGCACCCGGACGACGACGAGGAGCTCGTGGGACAGCTGCGCGAGGCCGCCCGCGAGCACCTCGCCGTCGGCGCCCCCGACGCCGCCCGCCGCTGCCTGGAACGCGCCCTGGAGGAACCGCCCCGGCCCGAGTCCCACCCGCACGTGCTGTACGAACTGGCCGAGGCCACCTTCCTGACCGCCCCCGCCCGCACCATCGGCCATCTGCGGACCGCGCTCTCCATGCCCGGCCTCGGCGGGGACAAGCGGGTGGACGCGGTCTTCCGGCTCTCCCAGGCGCTGCTCCACAACGACGAGCTGGAGGAGGCCGTCCGCACGGTCGAGGCGGAGGCCGCCCGGCTGCGGCCCGGACCCGCCCGGATGCGGCTCCAGGCCGTGCACTTCATGTGGGAGGGCCTGCACGCCGGCGAGGCCACCTCACCCGACCGCTCCCGGCGGCTCACCGACCTCGCCGCCACCTGCACCGGCCGCGACAACTCCGAACGCGCGCTGCTCATGCTGCGCGGCTTCGACGCCCTGATGCACGGCGAGAACGCGGAGGAGGTCGCCGAGCTGTGCGACCGCGCCCTCGTCAACGGCCGGCTGGCCCCCGGGCTCGGCTGGACCGACACCGAGTGGGGCATCGAACTGCTGTTGATGCTGGCCAACGCGTACGCCTTCACCGACCGCCTCGACCGCGCCGAGACCCTCTACAACGAGGCCCTGCGCGCCTACGAGACGGCCGGCTGGAGCGGCGGCCACCTCGCCCTGGCCCACGCCTACGTCGGGCTCGGCCACCGCAGACGGGGCCGTCTGAAAGAGGCGGAGTCGTCCCTGCGCGAGTCGCTGCGCCTCGCCGAGCGCGTCGGCCGCGGGCTCCCGCTGTACTGGTCCGCGACCTGCAACCTCGTCGACACGCTGCTCGCCCGCGGCCATGTCCAGGAGGCCTGGGAGGTCGCCGAACGCTACGGCTTCGCCCCGCCCTACCCCTCCACCATCGTCCTGCCGGACCCGCGCTCGGTGCGCGGGAGGCTGCTGCTGGCCGTCGGCCGCACCAAGGACGGCATCAACGAACTGGAGGCCGCCGAGAAGGCGGCGGCGGCACGCGGTCACCACAATCCCGTGCTCGTCCCCTGGGCCATCGACCTCGCCCGGGCCCTCAGCACCGAGGACCCGGCCCGGGCCGCCCGGCTCGCCGTCGACGTCCGCCGGCAGGCCGAGCGCTTCGGCACGGACACCGCCATCGGCGAGGCCCTGCGCTGCGCCGCCGCCCTGGAGACCGGGCAGCGCGCGGTCCGGCTCGCCGCCCAGGCCGTCACATATCTGGAGGCGTCGCCCTGCCAGTACGAGCACGCGGCGGCCCGCATCGAGTACGGCATCGCGGCCCGCTCGGTGAGCGACCTCGAACGCGGCCTGGACCTGGCGGTCTCGTGCGGCGCCGACGGACTGGCGGAGCGGGCACGGGCCGTGCTCGCGGCCGGCGTCGGACCGGCGTAGCTCAGACACGGAACGGCTGGTCGGTCAGCGCCGCGAGCAGCCTGCGCACCGCGGGGTCGTACGCACCCTCGGGGGCCCGCGCGGCACGGGTGCCGTCGAAGCAGCCACCCGAGCCCGGTCCCGGGTGGCCGGAGCGACTGGGTCGTGTGCGCAAAGTCCCTCCTGGCCCGCGACGCCTGGCATGCACTCTCGCCGCACCGGACACAGTCCCGAGTACTCCCAGTACGAGGGACTGCGTCCGGCACGCCGAAAGCACGCCGCAGGGCCCGCCCTCCGGGCGGACGAAGGGACTTCGCGCACACGACCCAGGCCCGGAGCGCCGACGGCGACCGTCGCCGGCGCGTGAGGCCGCCGTCGGGGCCCACGACCAGCGGGATCACCCGCCGGTGGGGTCCTCCTCCGCGAGCACCCGCTGGGCCGTCGCGAACGCCGAGTTCGCCGCCGGCACGCCGCAGTAGACGGCCGTCTGCAGCAGCACCGCGCCGATCTCCTCCGGCGTGAGCCCGTTGCGGCGCGCCGCGCGCACATGCATCGCCAGCTCGTCGTAGTGGCCGTGCGCGACCAGCGCGGTCAGGGTGATCATGCTGCGCTCGCGGCGCGACAGCGTCGGGTCGGTCCAGATCTCGCCCCAGGCGTAGCGCGAGATGAAGTCCTGGAAGCGCGCGGTGAAGGGGGTCTGCCGGGCCTGCGCCCGGTCGACGTGCGGGTCGCCGAGCACCTCGCGCCGCACCTCCATCCCGCGTCCGGCGGGCCCGCCGAAGTGGGCCCGGAGCGTGGTCAGCACCGCCTCCGGGCACTGCGCCGGCGCCAGATGCGAGGCGTCGGGGAGCTCGACGAGCGTCGAGCCCGGCACCGCGTCGGCGATCTCCCGCAGATGCGCGGGCGGCGTCGCCGGATCGTCGCGGCCGGCGACCAGCAACGTCGGCACGGCGATCTCGGGCAGCCGGTCCCGCAGATCGAAAGCGGCGAGCGCGTCACAGCAGGCGGCGTACGCGTCCGGGTCGGCCTCCCGATGGTCCCGCACCAGCTCGGGCACGGTGAACCCGGACGTGAACCAGCGCGCGTCCGCGCCCGCCGCCAGCCCGGCCAGGCCCTCCCGCCGCACCAGCGCGGCCCGCTCCTCCCAC
This sequence comes from Streptomyces sp. NPDC008137, assembly GCF_042957035.1. Taxonomy (NCBI): domain Bacteria; kingdom Bacillati; phylum Actinomycetota; class Actinomycetes; order Kitasatosporales; family Streptomycetaceae; genus Streptomyces; species Streptomyces sp. NPDC008137. The sequence continues at coordinate 467,664 of NZ_JBIBHN010000002.1, forward strand.
GGCCCGGGGCCGTTGAAGTGCGCCGACGAGCAGATCACGGCCAGCGACGACAGCCGCTCCGGACGGTGCACCGCGAGGTGCAGGCCCACGGCCCCGCCCAGTGACACACCCGCGTACGCGAAGCGTTCGACGCCGAGGGAGTCGGCCAGCGCGAGCACCAGGTCGGCGAGGTCACCGACCGTCGCGCCGGCCTCGATGAGCCCGGCCGCCGAACCGCCGTGCCCCGGCAGGTCCCAGCGGACCACCCGGTGGGTGACCGACAGCTCGGGCGCCACCTTGTCCCAGAGGGCGTACGACGTGCCGAGGGAGGGGCCGAGCAGCAGCGGGGGAGCGGAGGCGGGCCCTTCGGTGCGGTGGTTCAGGAGTGTCAACGTCGCTCCAGAGCGCGGTCGGTGAGGGCTCCGGCGGAGCCGGTGTAGTGGGTGGGGTCGAGGTCGACGTCCGCCAGCTCCGGTGCCTCGGCGAGCGGGCGTCCCTCGGCGGCCAGCCGGGTGAGGAGTTCCTTGGCGCGGGCGCGGCCCAGCACCGGGGCCAGTTCGGCGGAGAGCCGCTCGGAGACGATCAACCCGCCGGTCAGGTCCAGGTGTTCGCGCATGACCTCGGGCCTGACCCGCAGTCCCCCGGCCAGCCCGACGGCGTCCCGGGCGGCGCCGCCGACCAGCCGCAGGAGGTCCCTCAGTGGTTCCCACTCGGCGTGCCAGGCCCCGGCCGGCCGCTCGTCCTCCGCCGCCAGCGAGCCGTACAGCGTGGCCGCGAGCTGCGGTGCCCGTCGTGCGGTGGAGGCGATCAGGGTGGACCGTACGGGGTTGGACTTGTGCGGCATGGCGGACGAGCCCCCGCCGCTGCCCTCCGCGACCTCCGCGATCTCGGTGCGCGACAGGGTGAGGACGTCCACGGCGAGTTTGCCGAGCGCGCCCGCCGTGAAGGCGAGGCACCCGGCGAGATCGGCGACGGGCGTCCGCAGGATGTGCCAGGGCAGCTCGGGTGCCCTGAGGCCGAGTTCACGGGCGTACGCCGCCGGCAGCCCGGTCGGATCGCCCGCGCCGTACGCCCCAAATGCCGCCAACGTGCCCGCCGCGCCTCCGAGTTGGGCGGGCAGTGAGTCCCGTACGACCGTCGTGCGGTCCCGCGCGTCGAGGACCAGCGCCCGCCATCCGGCCGCCTTCAGCCCGAAGGTCGTCGGTACGGCGTGCTGGGTGAGCGTCCGCCCGGGCATCGCGGTGTCGCGGTGCTCGGCGGCCAGCCGGGCGAGCGCCTGCTCGGTGCGTCCGAGGTCGGCGAGGACCAGCTCCAGGGTCCGCGCGGCGACCAGCATCGTCGCCGTGTCCATGATGTCCTGGCTGGTCGCGCCCCGGTGGACGTAGGGGCCGTACTCCTCGCCGACGGCCTTCGTCAGCTCAGCGACCAGGGGAATGACGGGGTTGCCGCCGGTGCGGGCCCGCTCGGCGAGGGACCGGACGTCGAAGACACCGGAGCCCGCCGCCTCGGTCACCGCCGTCGCCGCCTCGGCGGGGGCGAGCCCCCGCGCGGCCTGGGCCCGGGTCAGCGCGGCCTCCGCGTCGAGCAGCGCCCGCAGATACGCGTGGTCGCTCGTGGCGGCCGCGGCCGCCGAGTCCGCCCACCCGGGGGCGAGCAGGCCGGTGTCGCCGTACGCAGCTGTCACTGGAACTCCAGGAAGACCGTCTCGCCTTCGCCCTGAAGGCGGATGTCGAAACGGTACGTGCCGCGCGCCTCCTCCACGGCGATCAGCGTGTCGCGGCGCCCGTCCTCCAGCCGGGAAAGCAGCGGGTCGGCGGCCAGTGCCGCCTCGTCGCCCGGCAGATAGATCCGCGTGTACAGGTGCACCAGCAGCCCGCGGGCGAAGACGCACACACTGAGGTACGGCGCGCTCCGCCCGCGCGCCCCGGGCCGCAGCGTCCGCGCGGTCCAGTGGCCGTTGGCATCGGTCTGGATCCGGCCCCAGCCGGTGAACTCCACGCCGTTACGGCCCAGGAAACCACCGCTCGCCGGGTCCCGTCGCATCGAGCCGTCGACCCGCGGCAGGTTCCCGTCCGGGTCGGCGCCCCACAGCTCCACGAACGCGTCCGGCAGCGGATTGCCCTCGCCGTCGGTGACGTACCCCTGGAGGACGATCGTGTCGGGGTGGCCGACAGGCGCGATGTCCCCGCCGCCGGGGAACGGCAGGGCGTGGCCGTAGAAGGGGCCGACCGTGTGCGACGGGGTCGGCAGCACGGTCTCCGGGCGGCTCGGGTCGATCTTCGTCATGGCAGGTCAGCGCCCTTCCTCTATCCAGGTGGCCTGCGGCCCGTCGAGCACGATGTCCCAGTGGTAGCCCATCGAGAACTCCGGCACCGACAGGCTGTGGTCGTACGTGGCGACCAGCCGCTGCCGGGCCGCGTCGTCCGTCACCGACTGGATGATCGGGTCGTACGGGAACAGCGGGTCGCTCGGGAAGTACATCTGCGTCACGAGCCGCTGGGTGAACGCCGAGCCGAAGAGCGAGAAGTGGATGTGGGCCGGTCGCCAGGCGTTGACGTGCTGGCGCCACGGGTACGGGCCCGGCTGGACGGTGGTGAAGCGGTAGTGCCCCTCGGCGTCGGTGAGGGTGCGGCCGACACCGGTGAAGTTCGGGTCCAGCGGGGCGTCGTGCTGCTCACGCTGATGGGCGTAGCGGCCCGCCGAGTTGGCCTGCCAGATCTCCACGAGCTGCCCGCGCACCGGGCGGCCGTCGCGGTCCAGCAGCCGGCCCGAGACGGTGATGCGCTCACCGATCGGCTCGCCGTCGTGCTGCCGGGTGAGGTCGTTGTCGATCTCGGTGATGTCCCGCTCCCCGAAGGCCGGGGAGGACAGCTCCACCAGCTCCGGATCCTTGCTGACGTCGATGGTGACCGGCGGCTGCTTCGGGTGCCGCAGCACCGAGGAACGGTACGGCGCGTAGTCCCGCCGCGGCTGATGTTCGACGGGCCCGCCCTCCGCGAGCCGCTTCTCGTACGCGGCGCGCTCGGCCGCGATCTCCTGATCGATGTCGTGCTGAGTGAGAGTCATGGAGGTCCCTGAGGTTCTTGAGGATCGTGCCCGGTCAGGGGCGCGGGGCTGTGTCGATATGCGGCTCCGCCGCGTGGGCGCGACCAGCCACATACGGCCCGCGGCCGAACGCTCAACGTTCCAGAACAAGCGCGAGCCCCTGGCCCACGCCGATACAAAGCGTGGCGACACCGACGCCACCGCCCCGCCGGGCAAGCTGATGAGCGACCGTCCCGGCGAGCCGGGCTCCGGACGCACCCAGCGGATGGCCCAGGGCGATCGCCCCACCCTGCGGATTGAGAATCGCGGTATCGAACTCGGGCCACTCGGCCACACACCCCAGCACCTGCGCCGCGAACGCCTCGTTCAGCTCCAGCACGGACAGGTCGTCGAACCCCTTGCCCGCCTTGGCCAACGCCCGGTTGACGGCCTCGACGGGCGCGAGGCCGAAGTAGTCCGGGTCGACGGCGTTGACGCCGGTCGCGGAGATCCGGGCGAGAGGCTCGCGGCCGGTGGCCCTCAGGCCCTCCTCGTCGACCAGAAGAAGGGCCGCCGCACCGTCGTTGAGCGGTGACGCGTTGCCCGCCGTCACCGTGCCCCCCTCCTTGCGGAACGACGGCTTCAGCTTGGCCATCGTCGCCAGGGAGGCATCCGGACGGACACACTCGTCGGCGGCGAAGGAAACCGGCTCGCCCTTGCGCTGCGGAACCGCCACGGGCGCCAGCTCGGCCTCGAACAGACCGGCCCGCTGAGCCTCGGCCGCCTTCTCATGGCTGCGCAGGGCGAACTCGTCCTGCTGCTCGCGGCTGATCTTGTGCTTGTCGGCGATGAGTTCGGCCGACTCGCCCAGCGGAATCGTCCACCGCGGCTCCATCCTCGGGTTGACCATCCGCCAGCCCAGAGTCGTGGAGTACAGCTCGGTGTGTCCGGCCGGGAAGGGCTTGTCGGACTTGGGCAGTACATAGGGCGCCCGGGTCATCGACTCGACGCCACCGGCCACGGCGATCGAGGCGTCCCCGATCGCGATCGCGCGAGCCGCCTGGATGACCGCCTCCAGCCCGGACGCGCACAGCCGGTTGACGGTCACGCCCGGCACCGAGGTGGGCAGGCCCGCCAGCAGGGCGGCCATACGGCCGACGTTGCGGTTCTCCTCCCCGGCGCCGTTGGCGTTGCCGAAGTACACGTCCTCGATCCGCGACGGATCCAGGCCGGGGGTGCGGGCGAGCAGTTCGCGGATCGCGTGCGCGCCGAGGTCGTCCGGACGCACGCTCGCGAGTCCGCCGTTGTAGCGGCCGATCGGCGTGCGGACCGCGTCGACGAGGTAGACGTCCTTCATTTCAGGCCCTCCGGCACGGTCAGTTCGGCGTCGGTCCTGGCGACGATCTCGTCGGCGTTCACACCCGGCGCGGTCTCGACCAGGACGAGCCCGTCCTCGGTGACGTCGAGGACGCCGAGGTCGGTGATGATCCGGTTCACACACCCCTTGCCGGTCAGCGGCAGGGCGCACTCGGTGAGGATCTTGGGAGAGCCGTCCTTGGCGGTGTGGGTCATGACGACGACGACCGTACGGGCGCCGTGCACCAGGTCCATCGCCCCGCCGATGCCGGTGATCAGCTTGCCGGGGATCGCCCAGTTGGCCAGGTCGCCCCGCTCGGAGACCTGCATGGCGCCCAGTACCGCGACATCGATGTGCCCGCCCCGGATCATGGAGAAGGACAGCGCCGAGTCGAAGAAGGACGCGCCCGGCAGGACGGTCACGGTCTCCTTGCCGGCGTTGATCAGGTCCGGGTCGACGGTGTCCTCGGTGGGGTAGGGGCCGGTGCCCAGGATGCCGTTCTCCGATTCGAGGACGACCTCGACGCCCTCGGGCAGGTAGTTGGGGATGAGGGTGGGCAGGCCGATGCCGAGATTGACGTACTGGCCGTCCCGCAGTTCCCGGGCCGCCCGCGCGGCCATCTCCTCACGCGTCCAGGCCATCAGTTGCTCACCGTCCGCTGCTCGATCTTCTTGTCCGCCGCCTGCTCGGGGGTGAGCGCGAGGACCCGCTGCACGAAGATGCCGGGCAGGTGCACCGCGTCCGGATCGATCTCGCCGGGTTCCACCAGCTCCTCCACCTCGGCGATCGTCACCCGCCCGGCCATCGCGGCGAGGGGGTTGAAGTTCCGGGCGGACTTGTTGAAGACCAGGTTCCCGTGCCGGTCGCCCTTCGCGGCCCGGACCAGGGCGAAGTCGGTGCGGATGCCCCGCTCCAGTACGAACTCCTCGCCGTCGAACTCCCGGACCTCCTTCGGCGGCGAGGCCAGCGCGACCCCGCCCTCACCGTCGTAGCGCCACGGCAGACCGCCCTCGGCGACCTGGGTGCCCACCCCGGCCGGGGTGTAGAAGGCGGGGATCCCCGCGCCGCCGGCCCGCAGCCGCTCGGCCAGCGTCCCCTGCGGGATCAGCTCGACCTCCAGCTCCCCGGCCAGGTACTGCCGCGCGAACTCCTTGTTCGCACCGATGTAGGAGCCCGTCACCCGGGCGATCCGGCCGGCGGCGAGCAGGACCGCGAGCCCCGACTCCATCGCCCCGCAGTTGTTGGAGACCACCGACACCCCGGCCACCCCGCGCTCGTACAGCGCCTGGATCAGCACGTTCGGCACACCGCTCAGCCCGAAACCGCCCACCGCGAGCGACGCGCCGTCGGGCACATCGGCCACCGCCTCCAGGGCTGTGGCGACCACCTTGTCCATCCGAGAAGCCCCATCTCTTCCGAGCGCCCCGACCTTGATTAGTCAGCACACTGAGTATTTCCGTGAAGCTCCTTTCACGCTGCCATCGCCGCGGCGGGGCGTCAAGACCTCGGCGAATGCCGCTCTGATCCCTTGTGTGGTCGGCAGACAGCTCGGCAATGGCCCGGTATTGTTCAGTGCACCAACGAATACGACGGAGGGGTGCACATGGCGGCGGCCGACCTCACCACCCACCCCGGGCACCTGGCCCGGCGGCTCCAGCAGGCGCACTACCTGCTGTGGAACACGATGGTCTCCGAGGAGATCACCTCGCCCCAGTACGCGGTCCTCAACACGCTTGTCGCCGAGCCCGGCCTGGATCAGCGCACGGCGGGGGAGCGGGTGGGACTCGACCGGTCCACCATCGCCGAGGTGATCAGCCGGCTCATCCGGCGCGGACTGCTCGACAAGGTCCGTGACCCGCAGGACGGCCGCCGCTTCCTGCTGCGTCTCACGGAGGAGGGCGTACGCACCCACCGCAAGCTGACCGTGCGCACCGCCCGGATGAACCAGATCTTCCTCGCGCCGCTGACCGCCGAGGAGCAGAAGGTGTTCTTCGACCTCATCCGGCGCGTGTCGGACGCGGCCGAAGGCCTGCGCAATCCAGGGGAGTCCCTGGTGGCGCCCCGCTGACCGGTGCGGCACGCGCTGTCCGCGCGGGCCGGTCAGGGCGCCTTGGCGTACACCACCCACACCTGGCCCTTCGCGAAGTTCACGGGTGTGCCGTCGCGGGTGGTGAACGCCGTGCCGTCCGTGGCGTCCTCGCGCTCCCAGTTCACGTCGTGGGCGCGCCCGTCGCGCAGTACCTTCGCCTTCCCCGAGCCCACCGTCTCGGTGTACGGCGTGTTGTTGCCGAGGAAGTCCCGGAAGGCGGACTCGCGCACCTTCACGTACTGCACGACGACCGTCGCGGCCGCCATCCGCTCGCCGTCGGCCGTCGTGGCGGGCGAGCCGTCCATGCCGACCAGCCAACGGTCCCGGGAGTCCGACCAGGTGAAGGTGAAACGGGCCGCCGGATAGCGCACCGTCTGCGAAGTCGCCTCGGTGCCGCCCGCCGGGGCGGAGCCGTAGCGGAAGCCGGTGGTCAGGGCGGACCGGCCCGGGGCTTCCGGCACGATCCGCTCGGGCCGGACATAGAGGTTGTGCGGGGCGGACCGGTCGGGGTCGCGGAAGAAGGCGTCGGAGGCGCTGCCCGGCGTCGCCGTCCGCAGCGGTGCCTTGTCGATCAGCGGCAGGAGCTTCGTCTGGGCGCCGGAGAAGGCGAGTGTGGGCCGGTCGAACTGGCGCAGCAGCTCCAGATCCGACTCACGGGCGCTGCGCACCGGGCCGACCGACTGCGGCAGCTTCGTCGCGTACACCGCCATCAGGCGGCTCAGCCCGCCCTCGACCTGCTCCACGTACACCACGTCAGCGGCGTCGACACCCGTGGGCGGGCGGGCAGAAGTGGCGTTGTCGATCTTGACGGCGAGCACGGAGCCGTCGGTCGGCGTGGGTGACGTGCCGCGCTCCGACGTGCCCGCCGAGCCCCGCCCGTCGTCGGGCGGCCCGCCCCCGCTCGTGCAGCCCGCCGCCAGGGCCGCCGCCACCGTCGCGGCCAGCAGCGCCGCTGTCGTCGCGGACCGCCGTCCGCGCGCCTCTCGTCCCATGCCCACCGTCGCCACCGCGCCTCATGTCAGCTGCTTGTTCTGATTGTGCGCTTATCTGAGCATTGATGGCCATGTCTGACTGTTTCCGAACGGACGGTGTCCCCGTCGCATCCGTCGATCGGCTCAAGGTTCAGTGCGGGGCACCCGGGTACCCGGGCCTCTCCGAAACGGCCGAGCCGAAACGACCGACGCGCACGCCGACGGAGGGAGCGCGAGGCGATGAGGGCAGTGACCTGGCAGGGCAAGCGGGACGTGCGGGTGGAGAACGTGCCCGATCCGACGATCCAGGAGCCGACGGACGCGGTCATCCGCATCACCTCCACCGGGTTGTGCGGCTCCGACCTGCATCTGTACGAGGTGCTCACGCCGTTCATGACACCGGGGGACATCCTCGGCCATGAACCCATGGGCATCGTCGAGGAGGTCGGCGCCGGTGTACCGGACCTCCAGGCCGGGGACCGGGTCGTGGTGCCGTTCCAGATCGCCTGCGGCAACTGCTGGATGTGCCTCACCGGCCTGCCCACCCAGTGCGAGACCACCCAGGTCAGCGGCGAGGGCATGGGCGCCGCCCTGTTCGGCTACACCCGCTTGTACGGCGCCGTGCCGGGCGCCCAGGCCGAGTACCTGCGGGTCCCGCAGGCGCAGTTCGGCCCGATCAAGGTCCCGGAGGGCCCGCCCGACGACCGCTTCGTCTACCTCTCCGACGTCCTGCCCACCGCCTGGCAGGCGGTCGCCTACGCCGAGGTCCCGCAGGGCGGCAGCGTCGCCGTGCTCGGCCTCGGACCCATCGGCGACATGGCCTGCCGCGTGGCCCGGCTCCGGGGCGCCGGGCGGGTGTTCGGCGTGGACCTGGTCCCGGAGCGGCTGCGCCGCGCCCGCGCGCGGGGCGTGGAGACGTACGACCTCAGGTCCTTCGACGACGAGAAGGAACTCGTCGCCGCGATCCGCGACGAGACCGACGGCCGCGGCCCCGACGCCGTGATCGACGCGGTCGGCACCGAGGCTCACGGCAGCGCGGCCGCGCGCATGGTGCAGTACGCCTCGTCGATCCTGCCCAGCAAACTGAGCGGTCCGCTCGCCGAACGCTTCAGCGTCGACCGGCTCGCAGCGCTGCACACCGCCATCGACCTGGTGCGCCGCGGCGGCACCATCTCGCTGTCCGGCGTCTACGGCGGCCAGGCGGACCCGCTGCCGCTGCTCACCCTGTTCGACAAGCAGGTCCAGATCAGGATGGGCCAGGCCAACGTCCGCCGCTGGAGCGACGACATCATCCCGTACCTGACCGACGAGGACCCCCTCGGTGTCGAGGACTTCGCCACCCACCGGCTGCCGCTGTCGGAGGCCCCGCACGCGTACGAGATGTTCCAGCGCAAGCAGGACGGCGCGGTCAAGGTGCTGATGCAGCCCTGAGCCCCGCTCAGACCCCCAGGATCTCAGCCAGGTCGTAGCGGACCGGCTCCTGGAGCTGCGCATAGGTGCAGCTCTCCGGGGTCCGGTCCGGGCGCCAGCGGCGGAAGCGGGCGGTGTGCCGGAAACGCTGCCCGTTCTCCATGTGGTCGTACGCCACCTCGGCCACCCGCTCCGGCCTGAGCGGCACCCATGACAGGTCCTTCCGGCCCGACCAGCGGCTTGGCGCCCCGGGCAGCCGGGCCTTCTCGTGCGCGGCCTCCTCGGCCCAGGCCGCCCACGGATGGCCCGTCGCGTCGTCCATCCGCAGCGGTTCCAGCTCCTCCACCAGCTCGGCACGCCGCTTCATCGGGAAGGCCGCGGACACGCCCACGTGCTGGAGGGTGCCCCGGTCGTCGTACAGGCCGAGCAGCAGCGAGCCCACGACGGGGCCGCTCTTGTGCAGGCGGTACCCGGCGACCACCACGTCCGCCGTGCGCTCGTGCTTGATCTTGAACATCGCGCGTTCGTCCGGGCGGTAGCGCACCGTCAGCGGCTTGGCGATGACTCCGTCCAGGCCCGCCCCCTCGTACTGCTCGAACCACTGCCGCGCCACCTCGATGTCGGTGGTGGCCGGTGCCAGGTGCACCGGTGCCGTCACCCCCGCCAGCTCCCCGGCCAGCCGCTCCCGCCGGTCGGTCATCGGGACGTCCATCAGCGACTCGTCCCCGAGCGCGAGCAGATCGAAGGCGACGAGCGAGGCCGGCGTCCGCTCCGCCAGCATCCGCACCCGGGAGTCCGCCGGATGGATCCGCTCCGTCAGCGCGTCGAAGTCCAGATGCCCCTCCCGCGCGATCACGATCTCCCCGTCCATCACACAACGCTCCGGCAACCGCTCCCGCACAGCCGTCACCAGCTCGGGAAAATACCTGGTCAGCGGCTTGCCCGTACGGCTGCCCAGCTCGACCTCGTCCCCGTCGCGGAACACGATCGCCCGGAATCCGTCCCACTTGGCCTCGTACTGCATGCCCGCGGGGATCGCGGCCACGGACTTGGCGAGCATCGGCAGCACGGGGGGCATCACCGGGAGATCCATGCCCTGACTCTACGAGCGGCACCGGCGGTCCGCCTGTTGAACGAGCGACCGAAAGTCGCAGGTCAGGGCGAGATCGCCCGGGATGCGGCGCTCTGCCGACGGCGACACACTGGAACGTGGCGTGCTCTGATCAGGAGGATTCGCGTGGGCTACGACCAGCTACCGCTGAACTCGCTCTTCTCCGGTGCCGAGGACGCCCTCGTCTCGCTGCTGGCCGACGCGCCCGACGACGCCGTCGAGCAGGCCCACGAGTACCAGATCCTGCGCAATGTCCTGGACGGCACCTCGGCCGCGGTGGCCATCCTCGACGAACGGCTTCGCTTCCGGTACGTCAACGAAGCCATGGCCCGCATGAGCGGCGTGCCGCCCGACGAGTTCCACGGCCGGACCATGGCCGAGGTTCTGCCGGACATCCACCGCTCGGAGGACGTCCTGCGCCTGGTCCTCGGCGACGGCCGCTCCAGGGCGCTGACCGTCACCGGCACCACCCGCGCCCCGTCGCCGTTCCGGCAGCGCCAGTGGAGCGCGGTCTACCACCGGCTGGAGGACCACGGCCGGGTGCTCGGCCTGTGCGGCGTCGCGGTGGAGGTCAGCGGACTGCGGCAGTACATGGACGACCTGGAACGCGCCCATCAGCGCCTGGCCCTGCTGGACACCGCCGCCACCCGGGTGGGCACGACCCTGAGCGTCGGGAAGACCTGCGCGGAGCTGGCCGACTTCGTCGTGCCGAGCCTGGCCGACCGGGCGACCGTGCGGATCGTGGACACGGAGGAGGCCGACGATCTGCCGCCGCCGGCGCCCGGCGTCCTCCGGCTGCGCGTCATGGCCTCGGCGGGCGGCCCGGACATCATCGCCCGCATCGGACTGACCGCGAGGACCGGATACTACTTCGACGTCCCGCGTGACTCACCGGTCCGGAGCTGCCTCGACACCGGCCGCCCGTGGGTCGGGAACCTCGCCTCGGACGACGTGCTGCTGAAGATGCTGCGCACCCCGCTCGACGTGGAGGTCGTCCGCGAGGTGGGGATCCACTCCATCGTCGTGGTTCCGCTGCCGACCAGGGAGCACCCGGTCGGCGTCCTGTACCTGCACCGCGCCGGCGATTCCGCGCCCTTCACCGACGAAGACGTCGTCGTGGCCCAGGAACTGGCCGCCCGCGCCGCCGTCGCCATCGACAACGCCCGGCAGTACACCCTCGAACACAGCATGGCCCTGGAACTCCAACGCGCCCTGCTGTCCGAGCCCGGCGGCCCCCACCCCGACATCGAGACCGCCTCCCGCTACCTCCCGGCGGGGCAGCGCGCCCTCGTCGGCGGGGACTGGTTCGACTCGATGGCCCTGCCCTGCGGCCGCACCCTCCAGGTGATGGGCGACGTCATGGGCCACGGCTTCACCGCCGCCGTCGCCATGAGCCAGTACCGCTCCCTGCTGCGCAGCATCGCCGCCTCCGGCGCCCCGGTCGAGCGGATCCTCCAGGAGGCCGACCACCGGCTGGCGAGCATCGGCCTGGACCGCGTGGCCACGTGCCTGCTCGCCCTCGTGGACCCCCACGAGGGCACCTGCACCTTCGCCGGCGCGGGACATCCACCGCCCGTCCTGTTGCACCGGGACGCCCCCGCCGAACTCGTGCACGTCTCGACCGGCCCGCCCCTGGGCACCGACATCGGCGGCTACGAGGCACTGACCCTGCCCCTGCGCCCCGGAACCGTGCTGCTCATGTACACCGACGGGCTGATCGAGGACCGCCGCAGGGACATCGACTCCTCACTGCGCCGCCTGACGCATCTGCGCCTCGACCTCGACGGCTCCCTGGAGAGCGTCGTCGACGCCCTCCTCGCCCGCCTCGTGCACGGCACCACCGAGGACGACGTCACCCTGCTCGCCACCCGCCTGCGCGCCCGGTGACGCCCGAACGCTCCGCATGCGAGGCCCACGCCCTGCGCCTACCGTGGCGAGCATGGGTGACGCGGTGGAACTTCAGGCGGGCGGGCGGACCGTACGGCTGTCCAGCCCGGACAAGATGTTCTTCCCGGAGCGCGGCTTCACCAAGATGGACCTCGCCCGCTACTACATCGCCGTCGGCCCCGGCATCCTGCGCGCCCTGCGCGACCGGCCCACGACCCTGGAGCGCTACCCCGAGGGCGTGAACGGCGAGAACTTCTTCCAGAAGCGGGCGCCCAAGAACATGCCCGACTGGATCCCGACCGCGCACATCACCTTCCCCAGCGGCCGCAGCGCCGACGAGATGTGCCCCACGGAGGTCGGAGCGGTGGTGTGGGCCGCCCAGTTCGGCACCCTCACCTTCCACCCCTGGCCGGTTCGCCGCGACGACGTCGACCACCCGGACGAACTCCGCATCGACCTCGACCCGCAGCCCGGCACCGACTACGACGACGCCGCCCGCGCCGCCCACGAACTCCGGTCGGTGCTCGACGAGTTCGGCGGACTGCGCGGCTTCCCCAAGACCTCGGGCGGCCGGGGCCTGCACGTCTTCGTGCCCATCGAACCCCGCTGGACCTTCACCCAGGTCCGGCGCGCCGCCATCGCCGTGGGCCGGGAGCTGGAGCGGCGCATGCCCCACCAGGTCACCATCAAGTGGTGGAAGGAGGAGCGGGGCAGCCGCATCTTCGTCGACTACAACCAGACGGCACGCGACCGCACGATCGCCTCCGCCTACTCGGTGCGGCCCCGCCCGCACGCCCCCGTCTCCGCGCCCCTGAGCTGGGACGAGGTGGGGGTCGCGCACCCCCAGGACTTCGACCTCGCGACCATGCCCGCGCGCTTCGCCGAACTCGGCGACGTGCACGCGGACATGGACGACCACCGCTACTCCCTGGAGTCCCTGCTCGACCTCGCCCGCCGCGACGAGCACGACCACGGGCTGGGAGACCTGCCGTACCCGCCCGAGTATCCGAAGATGCCGGGTGAACCGAGGCGGGTACAGCCGAGCAGGGCCCGCAAGGAGAAGCCTCCTACGGCTCCTTGACGCCTACAGCTCCTTGATCCGGATGTCCCGGTACGAGACGACATCCGTCGTGCCGTGCACCTGGAGCCCGAGGTAGCCGGAGGCGAACCGCCGCCCGTCCGTGCCCGGGTCGTCCGAGCGGGGCGGGGTGAACGCCTGGCCTCCGGTGTTGTCGAACTCGTTGATCAGCACACCGTTGCGGTACACCGAGTAGTGCTGGTCGACCACGCGGATCTCGTAGTCGTTCCAGGTGCCCTTCTGGGTCACACCGGCACCGGCGAGCCCCACCCGGTCGAAGCCGTAGACCGACCCCGTCTTGTACATGTCGCCGTCGGGCCGGTCGAGCACCTGCACCTCGTGCCCGTACTTGATGGCGACCCACTCCGGGCGTGACTCCTCCGGGTGGTCGTGGACCCAGGGGAAGCGCACGAACACACCGGAGTTGGCGTTGCCCGTGCCCGGCGCGTCGTCACGCCACTGGAGCTTCAGCGAGAAGTCGCCGTACTTGCGCTCCGGGAACCACAGCATGCCCATGCCGGGCGTGGTGGTGCTGGAGGTGATCGTCCCGTCGGCGTTCAGCCCGAACGAACCGCCGCCCACCTGGCGCCACTTGGCCAGCGACTCCGCGCTGCCGTCGAAGAGCGCGCGATAACCCTCGGTCTGCCCCGGCTTGCCGATGCCGGACTGGCGGGCGGCCTTCCGGACGGCGTTGTACTCGCGCTGGTCGAGTACGCCCTCCTTCAGCAGCGCGTCGAGGACGGACGTCACATGCTTGAGGAACAGCGCGTGGGACGTCCACTCCTTCTCGTCCTCGATCAGCTCGCCGATCCGGCACCGGTTGTCGGTCACCCGGTTGCGCACTCCCGAGTCGACCGAGCCGACGATCACCGTCAACCGCTCGTCGTACTCCGGGCAGTCGGGCGCCGGGACCTGCCCGGAGACGACCGTGAAGGTCACGGTGCGCGCGGCCGCGGTGTTGCCGGCCTTGTCCGTAGCCCGGTACGCCATCGTGTGCCCGCCCGCCCGGTCGACCACCACCGGGGCCGAGTAGACGAGATACGGCCCGCCGTCGAGCGAGTACTCGATCTTCTCGACGCCCGAACCGTGCGCGTCGGTCGCCGTGACGGTCACCCGCGCGCTGTTGACGTACGCCCCGGCGGAGTTCTTCGTACCGTCCACGGACACGCCCGTCACCGGCGGCGTGGTGTCCTGCGGCGGTGCCGCCACCACCGTGAACTGCACGCTCTTCTCGGCCGCGACGTTGCCCGCCTTGTCGGTGGCGCGGTAGCGGACGGTGTGGTTGCCGACCTGGTGCACCATCACCGGCGCGGTGTACGGCTGCCAGGCGCCGGAGCCGACCGCGTACTCGATGGTGTTGACCCCGGAACCCGTGTCGGAGGCGGAGACGGTGACCGTCGCCATGTCGATGTACGCCCCCTCGGGGTCGCGCTCACCGCTCACCGTCGCCGAGGTCTCCGGCGCGGTGGTGTCGTCCGACTGCGGCGCCACGACCGTGAACGCGGCGCTCTTCTCGGCGGAGACGTTCCCCGCCTTGTCGAAGGCGCGGTAGCGGACCTTGTGGGCGCCGACCTGGTCGACGACGACCGGCGCGGTGTACGGCTGCCAGGCACCCGTGTCACCGATCGCGTACTCGATCCTCTCGACGCCCGAGCCGCCCTCGTCGGTCGCGTGCAGCGCCACGCTCGCCGAGCCGACGTACTCGCCCTGGGTGTTCTGCGTCCCGCTCACGTGCGCTGACGCCTCGGGCGCCGTGGTGTCCTCGCCGGTGCCCTCGGTCACGGTGAGGATGCCCTGCATCTGGCCGTGGCCGGGAATCGTGCAGTGGTAGAAGTACCGGCCGGGTGTGAGCGTGACCTGGGCGGTGTACTTGCCGCCCTGGGCGTCGTTCGGATTGGCCATGATGTTGAGCTGCACGTCGTCGTTGAACTCGGGATCGCTCGTCACGAACGTCAGCGTGTGCGGCATGCCCGTGGTGTTGCCGGTGGCCACACTGTTCTCGAACACGATCGTGGCCGTGCCGGCGACCGCCGTCTTCGGCGCCGAGAGGTACTTGTCGATGTCGTTGCCGGCCGTCCAGGTGAGGACCTGTTCGGCGGCCTTCGCCTTCGGCTGCCCGGACGCCGGCAGCGCCTGCACACCGAGCACCACGAGCAGGGTGGCCAGCAGGGCGGCCCAGATTCTTCGTTGCCGGGTCACTCGGTCCCCCTCGCCAGCTGACCGGCGGCCGGGGTCGGCCCGCCGCCCTTGTAGGTGACCCGCCACAGGGCGGACCTGGAGTCCGAGGTGAAGAAACCGCGGCCGTAGTCGAGGACGTACAGCGCACCGTCCGGACCGAACTTCCAGTCCATCAGGTTCTTGATGCCGTCGTTGCCGATCGGCACGATCTTCTTCAGCGACTCCGAGTGCACCGGCAGACCGCCGTCTCCTTGCGTCTTCGGGTCCATGAGCACCGCGTTGCGCGGCTGGTCGGCGTCGTAGAAGTCACCGACGAACCACTTGCCGTCCCAGTAGGCGGGCCACTTGGCCGCGCTCGTGCTGCCGGCGTCGTACCGGTAGACCGGCCCGTTCATCGCCGCCTGCCCGCCGCCCTTCAGCCAGGGCAGCCGGTACGTAGCCTCCTCCGCCTTGTACGAGGGGACGCCGTTCGCGTCCCTCGGGTAGTCCGGCGCGCCGCCCTGCGGCGAGTACCAGATGTTGTTGCCGGTGACCGGCGGCAGATTGACCAGACCGTCGTTGTTCGGCGACTCGTTCTTCGGGCGGTCGCAGTCGTACCAGCCCAGCGGCTTGGACGGATCCGGCAGATTGCGGTCCCGGTAGGGCTGCTTGTTGCCCATGCAGTACGGCCAGCCGCGGTTGCCCGCCTCGGTGATGGCCGCGAACGTGTCGTACTTGGCCGGACCCCAGGTCGTCGAGGGCGCGCCCGCGTCCGGACCGACCCAGCCCGCGTAGAGCACATCGGTCGACTTGTCGATGAAGATACGCGCGGGGTTCCTGACCCCCATCACATAGATCTCGCCGCGGGTCTTGCCGCCGCCCTCGTCGGTCTCCTTCCCGGTGAAGAGGTTGCCCTCGGGGAGCGTGATCGTCCCGTCCGGCTCCGGGTGGATGCGCAGGATCTTGCCGTTGAGGTTGTTGGTGTTGCCCGCCGTGCGGCGCGCGTCCGCGAAGGAGACGCCCTTGTAGTTCGGCTGCGGGTTGTTGCCCGAGTAACCGGAGCTGAACCCGCTGGAGTTGTTGTCACCGGTGGCGATGTAGAGATTGCCCTTGGAGTCCCAGGCCATCCCGCCGCCCGAGTGACAGCAACTGTGGATCTGCACCGGCCACTTCAGCAGCACCTTCTCACTGGCCAGGTCCAGCTTGTTCGTGGCCTGGTCGAGCGTGAAGCGGGAGACGCGACGCTCGGCCATCCGTGTGTCGCGGTTGATCTGCGAGTGGGGCGTGTAGTGGAGGTACACCCAGCCGTTCTGCTGGAACGCCGGGTCCAGCTCGATGCCGAGCAGCCCCTCCTCGACCTTGACCAGCTCGTCGCCGCCGCCCTTGTTGCCGAAGACGGTGAGCGCACCGGCGAGCGTGACCTGCTTGGTCCTCGGGTCGTAGACGTGGATCTCGCCCTTGCCCTTGCCGATGTCAGGGTTGTTCCAGTCGGTGACCACGGGCTGGGAGGAGTCGGCGCCGCCCCGGCCGATGTAGAACACCCGGCCGTCGGGCGCGGTGACGAGCCCGTGCGGCTCGCCGATCTGGTCGTTCTGCCCCGGCTGGTTGGGCTTGGTCAGCCGTTCCGCCTGGTAGTTGGCGTTGATGGTCGCCTTGCAGTCGGCCTGCTCCAGCCGGGTCGTCCACAGCAGCGCGCCGCGCAGATGGGCACGGAAGTCCGTCTCGTCGTACGAGGACACCGTGCCGCCCATGCCGGTGTAGAAGGAGCGGCCGCCGTCGTAGTCACGGCACCAGCTGACCGGATGGTCCCAGCCGTTGGCGCCCGTGCCCGGCTGGTAGCTCGACTCCCGTACCCGGGCCACCGTGTGGACGTCACCCGACGGGTTCTTCACCCAGTTCAGCCACTTGTCCGGGTGCTTCCACTGCACCGGCAGGTCCTTGGTGGCCGGGTGCCCGCGGTCGCCGACCTCGACGGTGGCACGCTGCACGGCCGAGGGGCTCGAAGCGGCCGGGCGGGCTCCCACCAGTCCGGTGAACCAGTCCGAGTACGGCTCCGCACGTGCCGCGTCATGGAGGCCGACGAACCCGCCGCCGGCCTCCATGTACGCCTCCAGGCCCGCTTCCTGCTCCGCGTCGAGGACATCGCCCCCGCCCGTCAGGAACACGATCGCGTTGAAGCGGCCGAGTCTCGTCTCGTCGGTGAACACCGAGGCGTCGCCAGTGGCCTGGACCTTGAAACGGCGGTTCGCCGGGCCCGAGAGCCCGATCTTCTCGATCGCCTCGATCCCGGCGTTCACGACCGGGGACTCCTCCCCGGCCGCCGCGGAACCGTGGAAGATCAGCACCCGTACATTCGCGCCGCCCGGCGGCGACTTGATCGACATCGTTGTCAGCGGGGGTTCCGGATACGGCCGCGCGTTCGCGGCCGGCCCCGACAACAGCCCGGCGGTCACGACTCCGGCGGCCACGGAGGCCGCCCAGACACGTCTTCCCTTGCTCAACCCTCGTAAGTGCATGGGCACCTCCTCGGTCACAGCAACACCGCCAAGGAAGCTAAACCCCTTTGCATCTTTCGCCAATACCTATGACCGGGATGACTCCAACTTTGTCTTGAGTGTGGATAAACGGGAGTCTGGCCGGTACCGTCGCACAGGTTCATCACAGGTACGCCTCCGTAAAAGCCTTACCAGGGTGGGGAGTTCCGCATGGACAGACGCAGCTTCAACCGGCGGGTCCTGCTGGGCACCGCTGCCGTCGCGACATCGTTGTCCGTGGCGCCGGAGGCCATCAGTGCCGACGGACCGGCGAAGACGGCGCCCGCCGGAGGCGAGGTGAAGCGCATCAAGCTGTACGCCGAGAAGCTCGCCGACGGTCAGATGGGTTACGGACTGGAGAAGGGCAAGGCGACCGTCCCCGGCCCGCTGATCGAGCTGAACGAGGGCGACACCCTGCACGTCGAGTTCGAGAACGCCATGGACGTGGCGGTGAGTCTGCATGTCCACGGCCTGGACTACGAGATCACCAGCGACGGCACGAAGATGAACCGCAGCCATGTCGAACCGGGCGGCACCCGCACCTACACCTGGCGCACCCACGCCCCCGGCCGCCGCAAGGACGGCACCTGGCGGGCGGGCAGCGCGGGCTACTGGCACTACCACGACCATGTCGTCGGCACCGAACACGGCACGGTGGGACTGCAGAAGGGCCTGTTCGGCCCCGTCATCGTCCGCCGCAAGGGAGACATCCTGCCCGACCGGACGCACACGGTTGTCTTCAACGACATGCGCGTCAACAACAAGCCGCCGCACTCCGGGCCGAACTTCGAGGCCACGGTGGGGGATCGCGTCGAGTTCGTCGTGATCACGCACGGCGAGTTCTACCACACGTTCCACATGCACGGTCACCGCTGGGCGGACAACCGCACCGGCATGCTGACCGGCCCCGACGACCCCAGCCAGGTCATCGACAACAAGATCACGGGCCCGGCCGACTCCTTCGGCTTCCAGGTGATCGCGGGGGAGGGGGTCGGCGCCGGCGCCTGGATGTACCACTGCCATGTGCAGAGCCACTCCGACATGGGGATGGTGGGGCTGTTCCTGGTGAAGAAGCCGGACGGGACGATCCCCGGGTACGAGCAGCACGAGCACGGGGGACACGGAGGGGAGCAGCAGGCGCACGAGCACTGACGGACGCGGGGCGAGAGCGCTCTCACCGCGCCGCTCCCCGGGGCTATCCTGATCCGCAGCCGCAGATGAGGAGCCCCGAAGTGACCGACACCGCGCCGCGTCCCACGCTGGAGGCCGTGGCCGCCCGGGCCGGTGTCTCGCGGGCCACCGTCTCGCGTGTGGTCAACGGCGGGGACGGGGTGCGGGACGTTCTCGTGGAGCGGGTCCGCAGGGCCGTGGACGAACTCGGGTACGTGCCCAACCAGGCCGCCCGCTCCCTGGTGACCCGGCGGCACGACGCGATCGCGGTCGTCGTCGCCGAGCCCGAGACCCGGGTCTTCGCCGACCCGTTCTTCGCGCTCCAGCTGCGCGGCATCAGCAAGGAACTCACGGCCCACGACAACCAGCTCGTCCTGCTGCTCACGGAGGGCCGGAACGATCACGCCCGGGTCGGCCGGTACCTGGCCGGCGGACATGTCGACGGGGCCCTCGTCTTCTCCCTGCACCTCGACGACCCGCTGCCGGAGCTGATCCAGCGGGCTGGCATTCCGACCGTCTTCGGCGGCCGGCCGGGCTGGAGCGGCGACCGGCGGGGCGTGGTGTACGTCGACAGCGACAACCGGGGCGGTGCCCGCGACGCCGTCCGCCACCTGGCCGGCCTCGGCCGCACCCGGATCGCGCACATCACCGGCGCGCTCGACCAGACCTCCGCGGCGGACCGGCTCGACGGCTACCGGGACGTCATGGGGGACGCCGACCCGCGGCTGATCGCCGAGGCCGACTTCACCCCGGCCGGGGGCGAGCGCGCGATGCGCGAGCTCCTCGACCGCTGCCCGGACGTGGACGCGGTGTTCGCCGCCAACGACCTCACGGCCTCCGGTGCCCTGCGCGTCCTGCGCGAGTCCGGCCGCCGCGTCCCCGACGACATCGCCGTGATCGGCTTCGACGACATGCTGCCCGTCGCGGAACAGACCGACCCGCCTCTCACGACGGTCCGTCAGGACATCGAGGAGATGGGCCGCCTGATGGCCCGCCTGCTGCTGCGCGACCTCGACCGCGGCACCTCGCACGCGGCCTCGGACGAGGGCGTCGGAGACCCGCCCTCCAGCGTGGTTCTGCCGACGACGCTGGTCCGGAGGGCGTCCGCGTAGCCGGTCGGCGCCGTGCGGGGGAGGCCGCCCCGAGCCGGCCTCAGGCCGGTGGCTCGCTGCGGATCACCGCGAAGCGTGCCCCGTACGGGTCGGCGAGCTTGGCCAGGCGGCCGGCGCCCGGCAGGTCCGTGGCGGGCGCACGGATCGCGCCGCCCAGTCCCTGTGCCCTGTCGGCGATGGCGTCCGGGTCGTCGACCTCGAAGTACGGCAGCCAGTACGCCTCCTCCTCGACCGGGTCGTCGGCCAGCGCCACGACACCGCCGAACATGGCGCCCTCCGGCTCCCCGGCGGGGACGAAGGTGGTGTACGTGCCACCGGGGAACTCGACACCGAACGTCTCCAGGCCGAGCACGGAGTGGTAGAAGGCGGCCGAGGCGGGGACGTCCGCCGTGTACAGCTCCACCCAGCACAGCGAGCCGTGCTCCTGGACGACGTCCAGGCCCCTGTTCCGCCCCGGCTGCCACAGGCCGAACGACACCCCCGCCCGGTCGGCGAGGATCGCCATGCGGCCCAGGTCCAGCACGTCCATGGGCTGCATCAGCACCGAGCCGCCCGCCTGCTCCGCAGCCTTCGCCGTGGCGTCCGCGTCCGGCGCCTGGAAGTACACCGACCAGGAGGGCGGGCCCTGCTCCGGTGTGGTCTGCATACCGCCGGCGGCGGTTCTGCCGCCGAGCTGGAAGAGACCGTACCCCCCGACCTCGGGGTCGCCCGGCTGGAACGCCCAGCCGAACAGGTCCCCGTAGAAAGCGGCGGCGCCGTCGATGTCGGAGGTGCCGAGATCGATCCAGTTCGGAGCGCCGGTGACATACCGGGTGGTGAGCATGGCCGCCCTCCTCGCACAGGGGTCCCGTCGTCTCTCTGCCGAGTCTCGCACCGCCCACGGACAAGCGCCGCCGGAGCACCTCCGGGGCGTGGTGCGCGACGTTCCCGCGCGCCGCCGTGCGTCGGCTCGTCGAAGAGGTGATGATCGGAGTGGCCGGGGCCATGAACGCGGTGTTGATCCCGCGTTGATCGAACGTTTTTCGCCGACCGCGACGCTCTGGCCATGCACATCGACACCATCACCTCGCCCGAACTCGCCTGGCAGCAGGAAGCGTTGTGTGCGCAGACCGGGGCGGACTTCTTCTTCCCCGAACCGGGCAGTTCGGTGCGGGAGGCGAAGCGGATCTGCGGCCTGTGCCCGATCCGTTCGGAGTGCCTCGAGTACGCGCTGGACAACGACGAGCGTTTTGGGGTCTGGGGCGGCATGTCGGAGAAGGAACGGCTGGAGCTGCGGCGCAGGTCGAGCTAGTGGGCCGTGTCGTACGCAAGAGCCCCCTGGCAGGACGTCCTGCCAGGGGGCTCTTGCGTACGTGTGGCCGGTCTACGGGGTCAGGCGCCGGCCGCCCGGGCCGCCATGCGGGCCTTGCGCGCGGCCAGCTTCTCGTCGAACTTCGCCGCCTCGGAGTCCAGGCCGCCCATGAACAGGCCGAGTTCCTCCTGCGCCTTGCGGCCCTCGGGGCCCAGACCGTCGATCTCCATGATCTTCAGGAAGCGCAGCACGGGCTGAAGCACATCGTCGTGGTGGATGCGCATGTTGTAGACCTCGCCGATCGCCATCTGCGCGGCGGCCCGCTCGAAGCCGGGGATGCCGTGACCGGGCATCCGGAAGTTCACGACCACGTCCCGCACCGCCTGCATCGTCAGATCGGGTGCGAGCTGGAACGCCGACTTGAGCAGGTTGCGGTAGAAGACCATGTGCAGGTTCTCGTCGGTCGCGATGCGGGCCAGCATGCGGTCGCAGACCGGGTCACCGGACTGGTGGCCGGTGTTGCGGTGCGAGATGCGGGTGGCCAGCTCCTGGAAGGCGACGTAGGCGACCGAGTGCAGCATCGAGTGGCGGTTGTCCGACTCGAAGCCCTCGCTCATGTGGGACATGCGGAACTGCTCCAGCTTGTCCGGGTCCACGGCGCGCGAGGTGAGCAGGTAGTCCCGCATCACGATGCCGTGCCGGCCCTCCTCCGCCGTCCAGCGGTGCACCCAGGTGCCCCAGGCGCCGTCGCGGCCGAAGAGCGAGGCGATCTCGTGGTGGTAGCTCGGGAGGTTGTCCTCGGTCAGCAGATTGACGATGAGCGCGATGCGGCCGATCTCGGTGACCTTGGACTGCTCCTTCTCCCATGCCTCGCCGTCCTCGAAGAGGCCGGGGAAGTTGCGCCCGTCGCTCCACGGCACGTACTCGTGCGGCATCCAGTCCTTGGCGACCTGCAGATGCCGGTTGAGCTCCTTCTCGACCACTTCCTCCAGTGCGTACAGCAGCTGAGCGTCGGTCCAGGCGCCGGCGGGGCTGCCGAGGTGGGGAGTGGCGATCGTCATGGACTCTCCAGGGGACGTACATACGAGCGGTGAGCGGTAACTTACGGAATCGTAGGCTACGTTTCCGTAGGTTACGATGCCGTAGGTTAAGAGCGCTGTAAAGGCCGCTGATCAGCGGGTCGCTCGTGGGCCCGGCGAAGCCCCCGGACCCGCAGGTCGAGGGCCGGGAGAGTGAGGCGCCGGGCCCGTCAGGCGTACAACCCCCGCAGCCGCACCGAGAGGCATGTCACACATCCCTCGAGCTTCTCGAACTCGCTGATGTCCACGACGACCGGTTCGTACCCGAGGTCCGAGAACAGCTCCGCGGTCTTCGGCGCGCTCGCCGCCATCAGGAGTTTGTGGCCGCCGAGCAGGACCACGTGCGCGCCGGCCTCCTCGGGCACCGGCAGGAAACGCGCGAACAGCGACGGCGCGTCCATCTTCGGGATGTGCCCGATGACCGTGCCGTCGGGCAGCGCCGTGACCGCCGACTTCAGGTGCAGCACCTTGCTCACCGGCACGGCGACGACCCGCGCGCCCAGCGGCTCGAACGCGGCCCGCAGTTGCTGGACCCCGGCGGCGTTGGTGCGCCCGCCCCGGCCCACGTACACGGTGTCGCCGATCTTCAGGACGTCGCCGCCCTCCAGGGTGCCCGGCTCCCAGATCCAGTTCACCGAGCAGCCCAGACCGGCCACGGCCTCCTCCACCCCGGCGGTCTCCGCACGCCGGGACTCGGCGCCCGGGCGGGCGATCAGCGCCACGTTCCGGTACATCACGACCGTGTCCTCGACGAACACCGAGTCCGGGCAGTCGTCGGCCGGATCCACCTCGATGGTGTCCCAGCCGTGCGCGCGCAGGGCCGTTACGTACGCCTCCCACTGCTCGACCGCGAGGTCGGCGTCGACCCTCTCCCGCTCGATGTGCGTCACCAGCCCCTCGGCAAGACGCGGGCTGGGGCGGCGGACGAGGGCCTTCTTGCTGGGCACGAGCGTGACTCCGTATCGGATGGGACGTGTCTGGACCGCACCGACAGGACCTCCGGGATCGACCGGAACGCATCGGGCGTCAGCCGACCATGATGCAGGTCGATCCCGCGAGACGACACCCCCGGGAGGGGAGGGAGGGGGAGCTGGGTGCGGCGCCGGAGGATCGCAGGGGTGTGGAGCCCGGATCGGGGTTGGAGGGGGTGATGCCCGGCTCGGGGTTGGAGGGGTTATGCCCGGCTCGGGGTTGGAGGGGGCGATGCCTGGCTCGGGTGTGGAGGGGGTGATGCCTGGCTCGGGTGTGGAGGGGGCGATGCCCGGCTCAGGGATGGACGGGGCGAAGCCCGCCTCGGGGGCGCAGGGGTCGAAGCCCGGCTAGGGGTGCAGGGGACGAAGTCCCCGCTGGGGGCGCAGGGGGCGAAGCCCCCGCCGGGGCCCGGGGCGGAGCCCCGGAGCAAGGCAAGCCCCTTGTCCAACCGATTCGGGCGGGTGGGTGGGCAAAGGCAAGCCCCCTACCCCCGCACCGCCCGCCGCAGGTGCTCCCCGGTGGACGAACCCCGCGCCTCCAGGAGCTCCCGCGGCGTGCCCTCGAAGATGACCTCACCGCCGTCCCTGCCGCCGTCCGGCCCGAGGTCGATCACCCAGTCGGCGCGGGCCACCACATCCAGGTTGTGCTCGACGACGACGACCGTGTTGCCCGTGTCGACCAGCCGGTCCAGCAGGGCGACGAGCCCCTCCACGTCCGCCATGTGCAGGCCGGTCGTCGGCTCGTCGAGCACGTAGACCGCGCCCGTCCGGTGCAGCCGCGTGGCCAGCTTGATGCGCTGCCGCTCACCGCCGGAGAGGGTGGAGAGGGGCTGGCCGAGCGTCAGATACGTCAGTCCGACGTCCCGCAGGGCGCGCAGCCGGCGCCGTACGCCGGTGTCGTCGAAGAAGCCGAGTGCCTGCTCGGCCGTCATCTCCAGGACGTCGGCGATGGACCTGCCCCGCACGGTGAGCCGCAGCACCTCGTCCCTGAAGCGGCGCCC
Organism: Streptomyces sp. NPDC008137; assembly: GCF_042957035.1. Classification (NCBI taxonomy): domain Bacteria; kingdom Bacillati; phylum Actinomycetota; class Actinomycetes; order Kitasatosporales; family Streptomycetaceae; genus Streptomyces; species Streptomyces sp. NPDC008137. The sequence goes on from NZ_JBIBHN010000002.1 coordinate 491,885, forward strand.
CTCGCAGTCGTGGCAGGTCGTCGTCACCGGGTCCATGAAGGCGAGGTCGGTGTAGATGATCCCCCGGCCTTCGCAGGTGCCGCAGGCACCGCTCGAGTTGAAGCTGAAGAAGCCCGCCTCGGCCCCCGTCTCCCGGGCGAAGATCTTCCGTACCGCGTCCATGATCCCCAGATAGGTCGCCGGAGTGGACCGCCCCGAGATCCCGATCGACGACTGGTCGACGACCACGGCCTCGTCGTGGGCGGCGGTGAACTCCGCGACCAGGGTGCTCTTTCCCGACCCGGCGACCCCGGTCACCGCCGTGAGCACACCCGCCGGGAACCGCACGGTGACGTCCCGCAGATTGTGCCGGTCGGCTCCCTTGACCCACAGGTCGCCGACGGGCTCGCGCACCTCTTCCTTGACCGCCGTACGGGTGCGCAGGCAGCGGCCGGTGAGCGTGCCGGACGCTGCCAGCTCCTCCGGGGTGCCCTCGAACACCACATGGCCGCCCCCGGCGCCCGCCCCCGGCCCCATGTCCACCACATGGTCGGCCAGCGCGATCACGTCCGGGTCGTGCTCGACGACCAGCACGGTGTTGCCCTTGTCGCGCAGCCGCAGCAGCAGATCGCCGAGGCGGCCCACATCGCGCGGGTGCAGGCCCACGCTCGGCTCGTCGAAGATGTACGTCATCCCGGTCAGGCTGGAGCCGAGGTGCCGCACCGTCTTCAGCCGCTGCCCCTCCCCGCCGCTGAGCGTGGCCGTCTCCCGGTCGAGGCTGAGGTAGCCGAGCCCGATCGTCTCGATGCGCTCCAGCGCGGCCACCGCCGCCCCCGCGACCACCCCGGCCACCGGGTCGTCGATCTCCTTCAGTACGGCGATGAGATCGGTCACCTGCATCCCGGCGCAGTCGGCGATGGAACGCCCGTTGATCCGGGTCGCGAGCGCCGCCGCGTTGAGCCGGGCTCCCCGGCAGGCCGGGCAGGTGCCCTCCACCAGGAACTCCCGGACCAGGTCGCGGGTCTTCTGGCTCATGGCCGACAGGTCCCGCTTCAGGTACAGCCGCTCGAATCGGTCGGCCAGCCCCTCGTACTCGGTGGTCCAGGTGCCGCCGGTGCCGTTGACGGCGACCTTGCTGCCGGGCCGCCCGCGCATCAGGAACTCCCGCTCGGCGGCCGTGAACCGCCCCACCGGCTTGTCCGGGTCCAGTTCGGCGCTGTTCGTGTACGCCTGCCCCTGCCAGGTCCCGGCGGCGAACGGCGGGAAGCGGACCGCCCCGCCGGCGAGGGAGCGGTCCGGGTCCAGGATGCGGTCCCAGTCGGGCCGGACCGTACGGCCGAGGCCGTCGCAGCCGGGGCACATGCCCGACGGGTCGTTGAACGAGTAGGCCGTGGCAGGCCCGGCGCTCGGGGTGCCGTGCCGGGAGAACAGCACCCGGATCACCGAGTAGACGTCCGTCATGGTGCCGACGGTCGACCTGGAGTGGCCGCCGACCGGCCGCTGGTCGACGACGATCGCGGGGGAGAGGTTCTCCAGACCGTCCGCGTGCGGCCGCTCGTACTTGGGCAGCCGGTTGCGGACGAACCACGGATACGTCTCGTTCAGCTGACGCTGGGACTCCACCGCGATCGTGTCGAAGACGACGGACGACTTCCCCGACCCCGAAACGCCGGTGAACACGGTCAGCCGGCCTTTCGGGATGCGGAGGGTGACGTCCTTGAGGTTGTTCTCGCGTGCTCCGGTCAGGGTGATGGCGTCGTGCGTGAAGTCGGTCATGCCACCGAAGCTAGGCGGAATACCCGACAGTCTCTGGCGTGATTTCCTTCAGTTCTCCGTCCTCCAGTCGCAGCCAGCGCGTGATGCCGATCGACTCCAGGAACGGCAGGTCGTGACTGGCCACGATCAGCGCTCCCTCGTAGGACTCCAGGGCCGTCGTCAGCTGCCGCACGCTCGCCATGTCGAGGTTGTTGGTCGGCTCGTCGAGCATGAGCAGCTGCGGCGCGGGCTCCGCCAGCATCAGCGCGGCCAGCGCGGCCCGGAAGCGTTCGCCGCCGGACAGTGTCGCCGCCTTCTGGTCGGCCCGGGCGCCCCGGAACAGGAAGCGGGCCAGCCGCGCCCGGATCCGGTTGTTGGTGGCGTCCGGCGCGAACCGGGCCACGTTCTCCGCGACGGTCAGCTCGCCGTCGAGGACGTCGAGCCGCTGCGGCAGGAACCGCAACGGGACATGCGTCCGTACGTCGCCCGACTCCGGATCCAGCTCGCCGGTGATCGTGCGCAGCAGCGTGGTCTTGCCCGAGCCGTTGCGCCCGATCAGCGCGACCCGCTCGGGACCGCGCAGCTCGAAGCCGCCCTCCACACGGGCGCCGTACCGGAGCCCGAGATCCTGGAGGGTGAGGACGGTGCGCCCGGGCGGCACGGCCGTGTACGGCAGATCGACACGGATCTCGTCGTCGTCCCGTACGGCCTCCACCGCCTCGTCGAGCCGCTCCCTCGCCTCGGCGAGCTTCTCCTCGTGCATGATGCGGTGCTTGCCGGCGGACTCCTGCGCCGCGCGCTTGCGCGCCCCCATGACGATCTTCGGCTCGCGCTTCTGATCGAACATCTTCTGTCCGTACCGCTTGCGGCGGGCCAGCTTGACCTGGGCGTCGGCCAGTTCGCGCTTCTGCTTGCGGAAGTCGGACTCGGCGACGCGCACCATGCGCTCGGCCGCCTCCTGCTCGACCGCCAGGGCCTCCTCGTAGTCGGAGAAGTTGCCCCCGTACCACGTGATATCCCCGGAGCGCAGATCCGCGATCTGGTCCACGAGGTCCAGGAGTTCACGGTCGTGGCTGACGACGACCATCACGCCCGGCCAGGACTCGACGGCCGCGTACAGCCGCCTGCGCGCGTACAGGTCGAGGTTGTTGGTCGGCTCGTCCAGCAGCAGCACGTCGGGCCGGCGCAGCAGCAGCGCGGCCAGGCGCAGCAGGACCGACTCGCCGCCCGATACCTCGCCGACGGTGCGGTCCAGCTCGACGTGCCCGAGCCCGAGTTCGCCCAGGGTGGCCAGGGCGCGCTCCTCGACGTCCCAGTCGTCGCCGACGGTCTCGAAGTGCGCCTCGGCCACGTCTCCCGCCTCGATGGCGTGCAGCGCGGCCCGCTGCGCGGCGATGCCGAGCGCCTGGTCGACGCGCAGGGTGGTGTCGAGGGTGAGGTTCTGCGGGAGATAGCCGACCTCGCCGGCGACGCGGACGGCGCCGTCGGCCGGTGCGAGCTCACCGGCGATCAGCTTCAGCAGGGTCGACTTTCCCGACCCGTTGACGCCGACCAGGCCGGTGCGGCCCGGGCCGAACGCGACATCGAGGCCCTCGAAGACGGAGGAACCGTCGGGCCAGGTGAAGGAGAGGGAGGCGGCAGTGATGGAAATAGGCATGCGGGGCCTCTTTCGCGGTTGCTTGATGCGGTCAGGGGCAATCGCGTATCGAGACACCTGCGACCAGGGAGGAGGGCTCCACGGGCATGAGAAAAGCCCCGCACCGGAGGACGGCTCGATCGCCGAGGTCGCACGCAGCGCACACACCTGATGTGTGTCACGCGGTGTCTCAGGACCTCAGACGAGCAACGTCCTTCTCCAATCGGCGGCAACAGGACGCTTTCCAACGTACGAGGGGTCGTCAGGCCTGTCAAAGCATTAACGTGCCGCCCGAGCACCCCGAGGAGGCCCCGTGACCGACGGCCCGCTCTCGCTGCCGGCCCGGCTCTGCCTGCTGGCCTGGGACTCCGCGTGTCCGCCGGCCCCCGACGCCGGCCACCTGGCCGGCCTGGTGCGGGCCGGTGCCCTCACCGAACTGGCCCAGCGCGGCCTGCTCACCGACGAGGACGGCATCGCCACACCGGTCGATCTCGACGCGCGCGCCGGAGACGCGGTCCTCGACGGGCTGCTGGAACTGGTCCACGAGTCGTGCCCGCACTCCTGGCGGACCTGGGTGACCCTGCGTGCCCGGGTGACCCTCGACGCCGTGCGGGAGCAGCTCGTCGCCGGGGGGTATCTGCGGGCGGAGAAGAAACGCGTCCTCGGTGTGTTCCCGTCCGTCGAGTACACGCTGGAGCGCGCCGCCGCCGTGGACGCGCTGCGGGAGGAGACGCTCCAGCTCCTCCAGGGACCGCCGCTCGTCGCCGAACTCTCCGCGCGTGACGCGGCGCTGGTCGCCCTCGCCGTGGCGGCGGACCTGCTCCCCGAGAAGGACGTCCGCGCGAGCGAGCGGCGCGTCGAGGAGCTGACCGAGCGTGCCGGGGCGACGGCGCCCGGGCCGCGGAAGATCGTGCGCGAGGTGCGTACGGCGGTGGCCGCCACGGTGACGGCGTCCGCTCTGCCCTGACCACGTGCCGGTCGGATTCCTGCCGACGATGGCCCTGGTCCATCCCCCGGCTGTTCGCGATTTCTGACGCACCCATCCGCCGCAACCCACGGGCCGAGGCCGCTGAAGGCCAGCTTGGAACTTCGGGTTCACGAATCCCGGGCCGCACCCACCGGGAGGGGGACTCATTCCATGCCACGGGGCCTCGTTGTCTGGTCTGAGCCGTCCTTTCACCCGGACGGCCCCGTACATCGGACACGTGTCCGTGGAATGCATAGGGGTGTTCACATATGGACCGTCCGTGAGACGGATCCGCCGATCAGGAAGGACACGGAATGCCCGACAACAATAGCAACAACGTAGGCGGCACGATTATCCGCGGCGAGGACGGGTCGCTCTATTTCCTGCGCGACGAGATGCTGGAGGCCTGCAAGGTAACCGAGCCCGATATGGCGCAGTTCTGTGCGAATCTGCTCGACGCGGTGCAGGTGGCCGGCGGCGAGGAGATCACGGGCAACGGCTTCCGGATGGGCACGGGCAAGGCGGCCCAGGCGCAGTCGTTCGTGGGCCCCTTCCAGCGGGCCGACCTGGCCGAGGACGTGAACTGGAAGGCCTCGGGAACGGTCATGTGCCCGGGCACGATGGGCCTGGCCAAGTTCAGGGTCAATCCGAGCACGGTCTCGCGCTGACCTGACCACCGCTCTCGCCGTCCTCCCCCTGTCGTTCGGCCCTGGAGACCGCCCTCGTGCACGCAGTACTCCTGTTCCCACCGGCAGCCGACCCCCGCAGCCCGCACCTGGCCCTTCCATCCCTCACGGCCCATCTGCGCCGCAACGGCGTCGAGGTGACCCAGCGGGACCTCGATGTGGAGGCAGTTGACGCGCTGCTGCGCCCCGCCGCGCTGGAGCGAGCGGCCGAAATCTGTCGCGACCGCCGGTCCCGACAGGTCCCGGCCGGCGAGCGGGACCGGCTCGACCGGGTCCTGGCCATGGCCGAACGGACGCTGGAACTCGCCCCGGGGGCAGCCGATACGCTCCGCGACCCATCGGCCTTCTACCATCCGCTTGCCCTCGCCGAAGCGCGTGAGGCGCTGTCCCACGGACTGCGCATGGTAGGGGCCGCCCACAGTGTGGACTGGGACGTCGCGCCTGTGACCTACGCGGTCGACGCCATCGACACCGCCCGCATGGCGGATTTGGACCGGGTGACCGCTGACCCCGCGGTCAACGTCTTCGAGCACCAGTGGGAGCACGGGATCCTCGCCGATCTGGCGACCGTGCGTCCGGACGTGGTCGGCATCTCCATCCTCAACCACCAGCAGGTAGTTCCGGGCCTTACGCTCGCGCGGCGGTGCAAGAGCGCGGGCCACACCGTTGTGATCGGCGGCACCGTCTACGCGAAGTTCGCGTCGGCACTCCTGCGGCGGCCCCGCTTCTTCACGCTGTTCTGCGACGCGCTGGTGCCGTACGAAGGGGAGACCGCCCTGCTGGGCATCATGGAACGTCTCGCGGACGGCCGGGACCTGGCAGGAGTGCCCAACACCCTCGCACTCGACGCTTCCGGGGCCCCGGTTGCGGGGCGGGTGGTGGCCGAGGACGTGGCGGCCCTGCCGACCCCCGACTACGACGGCCTTCCCCTGGACCGCTACCTCACCCCGGTCCCGGTCCTGCCGATTCTCACGGGCAAGGGTTGCTACTTCAACAAGTGCCGGTTCTGCGACATCCCGCACATCAACCGTGTCGCCCCGCGGCCGTACCGTACGCGCCCGCCGGCCGTCGTCGCCGAGGACGTCGCCCGGCTGACGGAACGCCATGGCTGCCGGCACTACGAGATCACCGATGAGGCGCTGTCCCCCCGCTTCCTCCTCAGACTGGGCGAGGCCCTGGCCGAACGGGACCTGGACGTGTCGCTGGTCGGCTACGCCCGCCTCGAGCCCGGCTTCGACACCGCCACGTGCGAACGCCTTGCCGCCATGGGGGTGCGCAAGCTGTTCTTCGGCCTGGAGTCGGGCTCCCAGCGCATGCTCGACCACATGGACAAGGGCATCCGCCTGCCCGTCGCCTCGCAGGTCCTGCGCGCGGTCCATGAGGCCGGGATCTCCCTGCACCTGTTCAGCATGGTCGGGTTCCCCCAGGAGACCGAGCAGGATGCCCGGCGGACGCTGTCCTTCCTTCTCGACCACGCCGATGTGCTCGCCGACCCCCGGCACAGCTTCGACGTGCACGGCTTCAGCCTCGACGTGCGCACCGACTATTTCGAGCAGGCGGACCGCTTCGGCATCGAGATGGACGCGGAGGAACTGGCCGGTGCCGACTTTCCACTGTCGGTGCAGTCGTGGACATCGGCCGGAGGGCTGTCCACGCAACGGTCGCAGCAGCTCATCGCCGAATTCCACGCCGTCCTGCGGGCCCGTTTCCCGGTGCATCGGCAGTTCCCCGCGCACCTGTGGCCGAGTTTCGAGGAGTACGCCATCTTGTACGCCGAGCGTTACGGAACCGACCGGTTCCCCTGGCAGTTGTGCCTGCCACCGGCCGGGGACCCGCTGCGGTTTCGGCTGGAGTGGCCACGCAGCACGCGATTTCGGCCTGTCGGCGATGGCTTCGCCGCCGAGTCGTTCACAGGGCGGGTGCGCACGCCGCGGCAGTTGCTGCAGTTGCTTGCCCGGCCCGCCGAACCGTGCACGGTCGACGACCTGCTCGCCATGCTCGCCTCCCGGGTCGTCGCTTCGGATGGCGACCGCGACGCCCACGACCGGGCGGTGATCGCCAAGGAACTGCAAGGCATGATCGACGAGTTGCTGGCCGCCGGCGTGCTGTGGCTGGTGCCCGACATCGCCACCGGGATCGGAGCCGCCGCGTGAGCAGCGCCAACACCGCCCTGCGGGACCTGCTCGCCGCGGGCTCGGCCCCTGTCCCCAAGCTTTTCAAGGGCGGGACCCACCGCTGTGTCTCCCCCGAGGACACAGTCCGCCGCGTGAGCCCCTTCTTCGGCATGATGGGCATCACCCGCGTGGCGGACGTCACCGGGCTCGACCAGATCGGCATCCCGGTCGTCGTCGTCACTCGGCCCAATTCTCGTTCGCTGTCGGTCTCGCAGGGCAAGGGCGTCGATCTGGCCGCCGCGCGGGCCTCCGCGGTCATGGAGTCCGTCGAGGCCTGGCACGCCGAGCGGATCGCCGCGCCGGTGAGGCTGGCCACTTACGAGGAACTGCGCTGGGGGCACACGGTGGCCGATGTCACCGCGTTGCCTGTCGACGCCGGGTCGGGGTTCCATCCGCACCTGGACCTGCTGTGGACGGAGAGCTGGGACCTGCTCGGGCAGACCGCGACCTGGGTGCCGTACGAATTGGTCCACACTCGCTTCACCCTGCCCCGGCCCACCGGCGCAGGCTGCTTCCTGGCCTCCTCCAACGGACTGGCCTCGGGCAACCATGTGATCGAGGCCGTGATCCACGGCATCTGCGAGGTGATCGAGCGCGACGCCACCACCCTGTGGCACCTGCTGGACCCGGACGCGGCCGCCGCCACCCGCATCGATCTGGCGACGGTGAGGGACCCGGACGCACGGACCGTGCTCGATTTGTACGAGCGCGCCGGTGTAGACGTGGCGGTGTGGGAGACGACGACCGCCGACATCGGTGTGCCTTCCTTCTTCTGCGTCGTCACCGAGGGCGACGACCCCTTCCGCCGTATGCACTCGGCAGCAGGCATGGGCTGTCACCCCGTGCGGACGGTGGCGCTGCTGCGGGCGCTGACCGAGGCGGCACAGAGCCGGCTCACCATCACCGCCGGGTCCAGGGAGGACGTGGCCCGCGACGACTACGACCGGGTGCGCAACCCCGATGTGCTGGCCCGAGAGCGGGCCCTGTTGCAGGGCACCCCCGCCCGGTCCTTCGACTCCGGTCCGACTTTTGACGCCGACACCTTTGACGCAGACCTGACCTGGCTGCTGGAACGCCTCAAGAACGCCGGAGTCACCCAGGTCCTCGCCGTCGACCTGACTTTGCCGCATCTACGCATCCCGGTCGTGCGGGTGGTTGTCCCCGGGCTGGAGTCGGCGAGCATGCTGGATGGCTGGGTGCCCGGACCACGGGCCCGGGCACTGCGCGGCGGCGTCGCCACACCGTCCCCCACCGCCTCCGAGCAGGAAGGGGACGCCCGATGAGCGAGCTGCACGGCGCCGTCTGTGTCTTCGTGGGGCCCACGCTGCCGGCGCAGGCCGTGACCGATGCCCTCCCGGACGCCGTCGTGCTGCCGCCCGCCGCGCAGGGGGACGTGTACCGCGCGGCCCGGGAAAGACCGCGGGCCCTGGCGGTCGTGGACGGTTACTTCGAGCGGGTGCCCTCGGTGTGGCACAAGGAGATCCTCTGGGCCCTGCACGAGGGCATCCCTGTCTACGGCGCCTCCAGCATGGGAGCGCTGCGGGCCGCGGAGCTTCAGGCCTTCGGCATGGTCGGAGTCGGCTGGATCTTCGAGCAGTTCGCCGTCGGCACGCTCACCGACGACGACGAGGTCGCGGTGGCGCACGGTGAACGGGCTCTCGGCTACAGGACGGCGTCCGAGGCGATGGTCAACATCCGCCGCACCCTGGAGGCGGCGGCAGGCGAAGGAATCATCGGCGGCGACGACGCCGACATCCTCGCAGCGCTCGCCAAACAGCGCTTCTACCCCGAGCGCTCCTGGCCCGCCCTCCTCCGTGAGGCAAGCGGGCGCGGCCTCGCCGACAGCGCCGCCGCACTACGCGCCTGGCTTCCGCACGGCCGAGTGGACCAGAAGCGGCAGGATGCGCTGGCACTGATGGACCTGCTGCACACCAGTCCGCCGGAACCCGTCAGCGTCCCTTGGGCCTTCCAGCACACCTTGTGGTGGGACGACCTCGTACGGAGCGCCGGCCCAGCTCCCGCCACCGGCGACCATGGCGCGCTCACGATGCACCTGATCCTGGAGGAACTGCTCCTGGAGCCGGAGGAATTCAACGACGCCTACCGCGGGGCCCTCGTCCGCGCCCTCACCTCCGCCGAGGCGGAACGCTGCGCACTGCGGCCCGACGCCGCAGCAGTGCGCGAGTACGCCAACGACCTGTGCGCCGCCCTCGGACTGACCGACCAGGCAGCATTCGACGCCTGGCTGGCGCACAACCACCTCGACCTGGACGGTTTCAACGCCATGGTCAGGACCGACGCGGCAGCCGCGCTGGTCGCCACGCGTGCCGGGGCGGATGTCCTCGCTCACCTGCCCGACCAGCTCCGAGTCACAGGCCGCTTCGGCCGACTTGCGGCACGGGCCGAGGACAAGCAGCGCACGCTCGCCACCGTCGGCCTGGAGAACCCCTCGGCCGAAGCGGCCGGAGGCGGCACGCAGGAGCTGTACCAGGAGTGGTTCGATCGGCACGGCCTGCCCGTCCCGTCCCATGTCGACCGGTGGGCCAAGACCGCCGGCCACCGCGACGAGGACGCCTTTCGGCGGATGCTGGCCCGCGAAGCGGTGTACCGGAGCCTCAAGGAGCACGCATGAAACGGACGTGGCTGCGTGCCGATGTGAGCATCAACGTCACCTATGAGGACCGGACACGCTTCGGCAGCCCGGTCACGGCCAATCCGGAGCTCGCCGTGCGCCGGCTGTACGCGCCTCTCGCCGAGCACGCCGAAGCCCACGGCCACGCCTCGCTTGTCGCGGCAGCTCCCGCGCTGCTGGCCGAGGTGGTACGGGGAGAGGCGTTCCGGGCGATCGCCGACGTGGCGGCCGACGGCGGCTGGCACCTGCACGAGGACGTCCGCCACCCCGACCCTGCGCTGGCCCGGCCGCGCCTGCTCACGCTGAGCCGCGAGGACCTGACAGACGGCGAGGCGCTCGTCAGGCTCCGTCTGCCGGACAGCCACTGGGCGCCGGCCCACGCGCTGATCGCCGATCTGAGCAACGACGGCCTGACCGAGGCGGCCGCCCGAGAGCTGCACCCCGACATGCGCACCCTGCTGGCCGGTCTGCGAGAACAGGGCCTGGTTGCCGAAGTGCCCCCCGGCCGCCGCGCCCCAGAACTGGACGACGCGGACGTCACCTTCTGCGGCCACAACACCGTCCTGGCGCAGGGGCACCAGGCACGAGTGCTGGTCGACCCCTGGCTCCCCGCCCGCCGCGCCGTATACCCCGAGACCTATCAGCCGATGCAGCCCGCCGACCTCGGCCGTGTCGACGCGATCCTGCTGACGCACAGTCACCCGGACCATTTCGACCCCGCGTCGCTGCTCCGCCTGCCGCCGGACACACCCGTCGTCGTCCCCGTGGTCGAACGGGAGAGCATCCTGACCGCCGACCTGGCCCTGCGCCTGACCGAGCTCGGCTTCACCACGGTCGTACCGCTCGCCTGGCACACGTCCTGGCAGGTCGGTGACATCACGGTGACCGCTCTGCCTTTCTACGGGGAACAGCCCACCGACGCCGAGCGGCTGCACCCGGAAGTCACCAACGTCGGCAATACCTATCTGGTCGAGACCCCGCGCTCCCGCTCCGTCTTCCTCGCCGACGCGGGGCGTGACAACCGCGGGGACATGCGCGATGTGGCGCTTGAGGCGCGCGCCCGGCTGGGCGGTCCCGACCTGGTCTTCGCCGGCTACCGCGGCTGGCGCATGTACCCGGCCCAGTTGCTGTTCTCCTCCATCGGCCGCTATCTGCCGTTCGTGCCACCGGAGCTGTGGGCTTGCCGCATGCAGCTGATGACCGACGCGGACGGTGCGCTGGACCTGGCCGAGCGCTGGGGCGCGCGGACCGTCGTACCGTACGCCGACGGCGGAGCGCCCTGGCACTGGAACCTGGGTCTGGGACCGAGACTGGACGGGCACGGCGATGAGATCGCGGGAATCGACCCGTTCCCCGAGTGCGTGACGCGGACGGCGCGGTGCCGCTCGTCGCTGCCCGACGGTCAGGTGAGCTCCTCCGGGGTGGAGGTGTGCCTGCTGCGCCCCGGCGACTCCCTGGCGCAGGTGCGTGGCCGGTGCCGCCTGGTACGGGTGCCCGGCCACAGTTGGCCCTGGCATGAGGAGGTGCCGGTGGATGTCCACTGACCGTGGACGGGCCGGGACATGAACGTGAGGGTGATCGGCGCGCCGGTCGTGCGGGTCGCCGCCTTGCCGATCGACCTGCTCGAATCCTTCGCCGCTGACACTCTCGCCCACCGAGCCGACCAACTCCTCGCGCTGCGCGAGGCGATCACCACCCGCAGCGGTGAGCTCTCCGACGCCCTGTTCCCGGTGGTGCCCACTCTGTCCCGGCGCGAACGCCGCGCCGTGCTGGCCCTGCGTCGCGCCCTGCACGCCGGCGCGGAGCCCGTAAGCTGCGACACGTCGGTCACCACACTCTTGGACGCCCACGGCGACGTGGGGCGACGGATCCGGGACGACCTGGAGCAACGACGACGCCTGGCCGCCCTGACCGAGGAGTTCGCCGCCGCTTGGACGGCCGAGGACAGCCGGCAGCGCGCCCTGCTGCGGCGGATCGCCCGCTCCGACCGGTTCCGGACCGCTCTGGCGGTGGGCAACCCCTCCGTCCATGACGCCTGGGAACGATCCCGACGCGACGACGGCCCGGCCAGACGCAGACGGCTCGAGCACACCCTGTGGCGGCTTCTGAGCCGAGCCTGCGCCCGCCCCACACCGCAGGGCCTGTGGTCCGGGGTGCTCCACCCGCACCGCGCGGAACGCCCCGAAACGAACCGATACGAGGTCGGGGTGCGCCTGGCACCCTTTCGCGCTGCCGCCGAGACACTCGCCCACCGGGACCCCCTGCGGGGCCGGCTGCGCCGCGACCCGAGCGTCCACCGCGAAGGGGACGCCTGGTGGTGGCTGTCCTTCGGGCCGAACGGGCCGGCATGGAGCCGCGTCGAGGGACAGCCGCTGATGGACGCCGTCCTGTCCGCCTGTGACGGCGGCCAGACCGTCGAGCCCGCGGACCTGCTCGCCGCTCTGGCCGGGGACGACACCGCGGCGCGGCCTGCACTCGAACGCGTCCTGCGGGTCCTGGTGGCGCGCGGGCTCCTTCACCCGTGCGCGGGGCTCCCCGGCACCGCGGAGAACGTATGGCAGGCCCTGGAGGCCGTCACCCCTGGACTCGGGGCCGGGGACGGGGAGATGTGGGCCCTGTCGGTGAAGCGGATCCGGGCGCTGTGCGACGAATTGGCACTCGGCCTGGCCGAGTGGTCCCCCTCGCGGGTTCGGGAGCAGGTGCGGGCTTGCGACAGGGAGGCCGCCAAGCTGTTCGCGTTCGCGGACGTCCCCGCGCCGGAGAGCACGATCGTCACCGTCGACTGGGAGCCAGGAGCCGCATTCCACCTGTCCTGGACGGCGGCCGACGACCGCGCCGCCGAGGAGACGATCGCCGAGGCGCTGGCGAACGCGGGGGCCGACGCGACCGCCGAGCGGTACCGGCACGCGTCGGTCGGAGAACTGGCCGAGGCGCTCGCGGGCCTGCCGCCCGTACCGCTCGGGGAGGCGATGCGCCGCTGGGACGCCGTACAGGCCGCACGGCAACACGCCGGCGGACGGCCCGCTACCGCCGACAGCCCGGACACCCGCCCTGGTGTCCTCGATCTACGCTTCGGCCCGCGACCGTTCGCCGCCCTGGGGGTGCAGGAGAACTGCGACCTGTGGGAGGACCGTCTGCTCGCCGACCGGCTCCGCCCCGTCCACAGGCTCGCCGCGATGCCCCGCACGACGAGCGGCGGGCAGGGCGCGGCCGTCCTCACTCCGGACGGCAGGGGGCACCTGGCCTTCCTGTGGGGACGTCCCCAACCCGCCGCCTTCCACGCCCGGCACCGGCCGGGAGCGGCGGACCGGACGGCGTTCCGCGCGGCCCTGCGCGGCCGGGCGGTGGAGGTCGTCGGCCGCGACTGCGCCGAGCCGGGCACGGCCGTCCGCCCCGACCTGACCGGCGCGCGGCTCGACCTGACGGCCGCCGGGCAGGCCTCGGCCGACCGGTGGCTGCTCACCGTGGATGACGACGGCCGCGTCTGGTGTGTGGACGCCAGGGAGCCGGCCCGGCGACTGATGCCGGTCTACAACGCGGCGGCCGAGACTGGCCACCAGGATCCGCTCAGTCATCTGCTGTGGACGGCCGCCATGAGCCACGGCTGGGAATGGCTGTCGCTCGGGCTGCCGGCACTGCCGGCCGAACGCGAGGTCTGGCGGCACCACCCCGAGGTCAGGACACATGGCGGCATCCGCATCGGCAGCCGCCGCTGGACCGTCCCCCCGACTGCGGCGGCCGAACTGGTCCGCCTCTCCGGTCCGGCCCGCTACCTAGCCTGGAGACAGGCCGTACGGGACATGGGGCTGCCCGCCCTGGTGCAGGTCCGTCCGGAGCACCCGGCCGCCACTCCCCTCGCCGTGCTGCCGTCGAGCCCCCTTGCCCTGGACGCCCTCATCACCCTGGTGACCCAGGCGGACCCCGGACCGCTGGTCATCACCCCTGTATCCGGCCGCAATGACCCCCGGCGCAGGCTGGTCGACGGCGAACGACGCGAACACCTGTGGGAGGCCGCCGTGGCATGGAGTATGTCCGAAGCACCTGCAGGGCACCGCCCCGACACGGGCAATCGGCCCGTGCTCGATCCGGACCTCGCGCTGTGCGGGCCGGAGAGCCTGCGGGCAGCGGGCGATCTCTGGGTGCAGTGCGACTGCGATCCGCCGGCAGACCGAGCCGGGTGGTTCCGGCTGCGGGAGGCCGTCGCGCGTTGGGAGGACGAAGGGCTTGTCTCCCGCTGGTGGTTCCTGCACAAGCCTCCGGGGATCCGGCTGCGGCTGGAGTCCCCGGACCCCGGCGCGCTGCGCCGCGCCATGGCGGACGCGCCGCCGCCCGCCCGGCTCCCGGGGTTGCGGACGACCGGCGTGTACGAACCCGAGACGTATCGCTTCGGCGGACCGGCCGGTCTCGATCTGGCGCATACCCACTGCGCGGCCGACAGCCGTCTCGCCGTGTCGTGGCACACCTGCTCGGACGACGGCGGGGCCTTGCTCGTCCCCTTGGTGGGCCTTGTCACCGCGCAGACGCTGCTGTCCAGGATCGCCGACGACGCGGACGAGCTCCGGGACCTCTGGTTGCGCCTCGACCACGCCCTGCGCACGGTCCTCGGTCCTCACGTCGCACCCGACGGCCCGCCGTACGTGAACTCGGCTGGGGCGGCCTCGCTTCTGGCGGGGCGAGTGCCGGTCACTGGGGACGCGGTGGCCGACACCTACCTGGTCCGTGCCCGGCGGTGGGCGGCGCGCACGGGCGACGCCGCCGCTCTGCTCAGGCGCGCTCAAGGCTTCCCGGTACGGGCCTGGGCGACAGCGCTGGTGCTCTTCCACTGGAACCGGTGGGGGCTCACGCCTGAGCGTGTCCTTCCAGTGGTGCGGGCCGGACTGTCCCCGTACGAGGACTCCGCCTGCCCTCAGGAGTATGGCTCACGGGTGCCAGGGGGCGAGAGCGCGTGACGCTCTGCCGTACCCGGCAGGCCGAGCCCGTCCGGCCTGGCTGGCACGCCTGGCGGGTCCGGTGCGGGTCGGCGTCCGCGCGGGAGCGACTGCTGATCCTGGTCGCTGGTGCAGCGAGAACCCCGTGGTTCTGGGCCGACCTGCTCGATGAGGGCGCCTTGATGGAGTTCGCCGTCCCCGTCGCCGAACCCCTCGAAGCCCAACTGGGCTGGATCACGCGCGCGTTGCGGTGCGGACTCGTTACCGCCGCACAGCCCCGCCCCTGTGCGGCGGTATGCAGCCCCGGACTGTTCTCCTATGGCCGCCCGCCTCTCGTCTGGGGCGATCTGCTGGCGGTGACCAGCGACCGTGCGCACGGCGTCCTGACGTCCGGCTCCGGGGGCCCGAGCGGGTACGCACCGCAGGACGTGATCGCCGGCGAAGTGACGAGCCTTTACTCCTGGCTGGCTCCGGAGCGCCACCGGTCCGCCGCGGCAGACTGGCACCTTGCCTGGCTCGAAGCCACCGCCGACGACCGTGCTTCCGGCACCCCGCCCTCACCGCCGCCCGCGGCTTCGGACTTCCCCCCGCTTCCCGGCCCCGGCCTGCCCGCCGGCCTTGCGATGGGCCTGCACACGTGGTCCTCCTGCGTCGCTCGTCTGGCCGGCGTCCCGGCCGAGGAAGTGTGGACGCCGGTGGTCGCCAGGCTCTGCCACATCCAGGCCATCCGCCTCGGCGGTACGGACGCGGGGCGCCGCGCGGAGACGGTAGCTCTGCTCGCGTTGCCACGGGGGTGACCAGCGGGGGGCCGGGAGGCCGACCGCCGTTCGCGAGCCGCCGGACGGACCTCGGGGCGTGCACTTCCACTTGCCAGGCGATGTCATGGTGCAGGGTGTCCGCTGCTTGGGTCGTCCCCATGTGCCGGGCTCGTCCGGGCGCTCGGCGCGGACATCGAGAGCGGCTGAGCCGAGGACGCCGCGGGCGTCGCCGACACCGTCCGGGCCGTCCTGGCCGGGGGAGCGGGGGGTGAACATCGAGGACGCGCTGTACGACGTCCGCGCCGGAGCGGGCGGTCCGCTGAGGAACGTCCAGGAGCAGGCTGAGGCGGCGGGCGTGCCGCTCCCGACGGGATCCTCGTCCCCGGGGCCGTCGACCCGGGGATCGTGAAGGAACTCGTGGACGGCGTCGACGAACCGCTGAACGTCATGGCAGGACCGGGCGCACCGCCGGTCGCCGAACTCGCCGCCCTGGGAGTGGCTCGTGTCAGTGTGGGTTCGGGCGTCGCCCAGGCCGCCCTCGCCCTGTCCGCCGAGCCGTTCGGAAGCTGCTGGACATGGCGCGGGGACGTCAGCTCAGCACGCGTCCCGCATCAGCTCCGCCAGACCGTGGTCCAGATCCAGCTGGAGGTGCTCGAGGCCGACGGGCACGAGCTCGCTCGTGGCCTCCAGGAACCGGCGCACCTCACTGGAGCGGACATGCACGACGGCGGTGCCCTCGGGGGCGTGGAACTCCAGCACCGTGCGGTCGTACCCGTAGGGCCGCACCCGCACGTCGCCGTGTCCCTCCGCCTCCTTCAGGCCCGCGGCGAGCAGCTCACGGGAGAAGGTCCAGCAGACCTCGACGCCCTCCAGCGTGGCCGGGGCGGGGAAGGTCATGCGGACGGCGAACGGATCACGTCGGTCGTAGTGGAGCGTCGCGGGAATGCTCGGCATTCGCGGCGCGGCGGCGACGAGACGGGCCTCCACGGGCTGCTCGATGACGATGGACAACGCCTTGCTCCCTTGTGACGGCTGGACGGACTTCCGGCCGGATGAGGCCGGGCATTGGAAGAGACGCCGGATTCAGCCAATCCGTGCACACCAAATGCGAGTGACCTCCGTCACCGCGTTCATGCACCAGAGTGACGTGACGCTCCTCATGTGCCACGGCGGGCACTTGTGGCGACCGACGGAACACCCCGGACGCCCGCGAGGCCGTCTGGACGGCGTCCGGACGGTGGGCTAGCTTCCCCGGCCATGAGGCGCTTGGGGAACACGCGACGGCCGGGACGAACACGGCGCAGGGCGACCGCCGCGGCGGCGTGCGCGGCGGCACTGGCCGCCCTGACCGCCGTACCGGCGCAGGCGCACGGGCCGGAAGACCGGGCGGCGCCGCACTGGGAGCTGAAGGACACCGGCACCCCTGACGTGCGGTTCCGCGGCCTTGCCGCCGTCAGCCGGAACACCGCCTGGGCCGCCGGGTCCGGCGGCACCGTCCTGCGCACCGCCGACGGCGGGGCGACCTGGCGGAACGTCTCGCCCCCGGGCGCGGCGGAGTTGCAGTTCCGGGACGTCGAGGCGTTCGACGGGCGCCGGGCCGTGGTCCTGGCCATCGGCGAGGGCGAGGCGTCCCGGGTGTACCGGACCGATGACGGCGGGGCGACCTGGACGGAGCCCTTCCGCAACACCGACCCGAAGGCCTTCTACGACTGCCTCGCCTTCTTCGACCGTCGCCACGGCCTCGCGATGAGCGACCCGGTGGACGGGAAGTTCCGCATCCTGTCGACCGGTGACGGCGGCCGTTCCTGGAAGGTGCTGCCGAACGCGGGCATGCCGGCCGCGCAGGAGGGCGAGGCCGGATTCGCCGCGAGCGGCCAGTGCCTGGTCACCTCCGGGCCGAAGGACGTCTGGCTCGCCACCGGCGGCGCGGCACGCGCGCGGGTGCTGCACTCCGCCGACCGGGGACGCACCTGGACGGCCACCGACACGGCCCTCCCGGCGGGCGACCCGGCACGCGGCGTCTTCGCGCTGGCCTTCCGCGACCGCGCCCACGGCCTCGCGGTCGGCGGCGACTTCCGCCCCGACCAGCCCTCCCCGCAGTCGGCCGCGCGGACCCCCGACGGCGGCCGCACCTGGCGCCCCGCCACCACACCCCCGCCCGCATACCGCTCCGGAGTCGCGTGGCTCCCGCACAGCCGCACCGCCGCCCTCGCCGTCGGCCCCACCGGCACCGACCTGACCGCGGACGGCGGCCGCACCTGGCGGACGGTCGACACCGGTTCCTACGACACCGTCGACTGCACCCCCGACCGAGGGTGCTGGGCCGCCGGTGAGAAGGGCCGGGTTGCCCGCCTGGAGCACTGAGCATGCGGACTGCCCTGATCGTTGGCAATGTGGGTACTCGTTCACTGGTCGTGAAAGGAAGTGAGCGGTGATGCCACGCGGTTCGAGCTCCAAGCGGGAGCGTCAGTACGAGCACATCAAGGACAGCGCGAAGGACCGGGGCGAGAGCACCGGCCGCGCCAAGGAGATCGCCGCGCGGACGGTCAACAAGGAACGCGCCCGCTCCGGCGAGGCGAAGACCGCCAGCCGCACCTCCACGGAGGACATGTCCTCAGGCAAGCGCGGCGGGCAGCGGTCCGGGAAGGGCTCCCAGGGGCCCACCTACGACCAGCTCTACCAGGAGGCCAAGCGCCGCGGCGTCGACGGGCGCTCCAGCATGAACAAGAGCCAGCTGCAGCGCGCACTGAACAAGTGAGGCACGTGCCTCCCGAGGCCGGCCGGACTCCCCCGTCCCGCCGGCCTTCGCGCTGCCCGTAGGCTCGGGCGCACCATGACGACCGTACGCATCCCCGACGACTGGCCCGCGACCGAGGAACAGGCCCGCGCCGTCCAGGACGAACTGCGCGAGCGCGTCGTCCTCGACGAACCCGGACCGCCGCCCGGCACGGGCCATGTGACGGGGGTCGACGTCGCCTACGACGACGAACGCGACGTCGTCGCGGCGGCAGCGGTCGTCCTGCACGCGTCGAGTCTCGAGGTCGTCGCGGAGGCCACGGCGGTGGGCCGCGTCTCCTTCCCCTATGTGCCCGGACTGCTCGCCTTCCGCGAGATCCCCACGGTCCTGGCCGCCCTCGACGCCCTGCCGCTCCCGCCCGGCCTGGTGGTCTGCGACGGCTACGGCCTCGCCCACCCCCGCCGCTTCGGCCTCGCCAGCCATCTCGGCGTCCTGACCGGCCTTCCCACGATCGGCGTCGCCAAGAACCCGTTCACCTTCGCCTACGACGACCCGGACACGCCGCGCGGCAGCGGCTCCCCACTGCTCGCCGGCTCCGAGGAGGTCGGCCGCGCCCTGCGCACCCGGGACGCCGTCAAGCCGGTCTTCGTCTCGGTCGGCCACCGCGTGTCGCTCGACGGCGCCTGCGCCCACACCCTCGCGCTGACCCCCGAGTACCGCCTCCCGGAGACCACCCGCAGGGCGGACGCCCTCTGCCGGCAGGCGCTGCGCGCGACCTACTCGGACTGATCGGCCACCCGCCAGCGGCCCACCTCGCGGTACTCCGAGTCGTAGACGACCGACCCGTCCCCGGGGCGGAGCGTGTAGTGGCGCAGATTGCCGCCCCAGTACCTGAGGATCCGGCCCAGCTCGCCCGCCGGATCCTTCGCCAACGCCGCGTCGTCCATGGTGACTTCGAGAAGGAATTTCATGCCTTCAATGGTTTCATTGAACTCCTTTTTGGCACTTCCGCGGCCGCCGCCCCAGGTGGAGCGGACCCGTGGTTCGGAAAAGTCTCAAACCGAAGAGGTGGCGGAGGCGATCCGGGCGGCGCGATCTGAGTACCGGCTCTGAGTACCCGTACGGATGCCCGGCCCCCGCCCAGGTCGGCAGGCTGGGGCGCATGACAACGCACCGCGCTCCCAAGCCTGTTGCCGCACCGACCCAGACGGTCGAGAGGGCTGTCACGGTCGGGCTGATCCTCGCCGCGCTGGCCGGTCTCGCCTGGATCGCCGGGATGATCTACACCCTCGCCGAGTGGCCGATGTAGGACAGAGCCCCTCGGCGGCCACTCGGCCGTCGCTCGGCTGTCCCTCAGCGGGCCGACGCGACGCGGAAGCGGATGCCCGCCGCGCGCAGCCGGTCGATCAGCGCGTCGCCCATCGCCGCCGCCGTGGTGACCTGGCCCGCCGTCTTCGGCAGCTCGTCGAAGGCCAGGCACAGCGCCGACTCGGCGAGCATCTTCGCCGTCTCGTCGTACCCCGGGTCGCCGCCCGAGACCTCCGTGTACACCCGCCGGCCGCCGCCCTCGCCCACGAAGCGCAGGGAGAACCAGCTCTTCGCCCGCTTCTCGGGGCTGGGCCCGTCCCCGGGCTTGAGCCGGTCCGACAACCAGCGCCGCGCGGGCGCCACCTGGGCCGCCGCGACCAGCGCGCCGACGGCCGCGACCCCGCCCACCGCGACGGGCAGGTGCCGGACGGCCGCGTACTGCCGGTAGCGGAAGTCGGGGCCGTACCGGTCGAGGGCCGCCGCCGAGCGCCGCACGATCTGCGGGTCGATGGTCGGCATCGGCAGCGCCCAGGCGCCGACCTCCTTGGCGAACCGCGGTGTACCCATCGGCGCGGAGACGCGCCGTCCCACCAGCCGCGGCTCGTGCCGCCGCCGGTCCCGTACGGCCGCCGCCATCTCCCGCTGCCGGGCGAACTGGTTCAGGGCCGAGTTGAAGGTCCCGCCCGAGAAGGCCGCGTCGGCGGTCACGAAGCCCTCCACGGTCAGCGGCACGTCCTCGGGCAGCTCCCGCACGGTGAAGTACACGCCCAGGTCGTGGGGTATCGAGTCGAAGCCGGCGGCGTGCACCAGCCGCGCCCCGGTCTCCCGCGCGCGTGCGTCGTGCCGGACGTACATCAGGTCCACGAACTCCGGCTCGCCGCACAGGTCGAGGTAGTCCGTCCCGGTGTCCGCGCAGGCGGCGACGAGCTCCTCGCCGTACTTCACGTACGGCCCGACCGTCGTGGCCACCACGCGCGCCTGCTCGGCCAGGGAGCGCAGCGAGGCCGGGTCGGTGACGTCCGCCCGCAGCACCCCCACCTCGGCGTCGCCCGGCAGCCGCTCGCGCAGCCGCTCCAGCTTCTGCGCGCTGCGGCCCGCGATCGCCCAGCGCAGCCCGTCCGGTGCGTGCCCGGCCAGATACTCCGCGGTGAGCGCTCCGGCGAAACTGGTGGCTCCGAAGAGCACGATGTCGTACGGACGGTCCGTCCTGTTCAGCCTGCTCATGACACCCCTCGGTCGTGCAGCCCGTGCCGCTGTCGGTGGCCGAGGCTAGCGTGAGGGGTGCGGAGCCCGACGACGAGCCCGGAGGAACGACGATGGCCGTGCCCAGTAATGCCCTGAAGAAGTGGGAGAAAGTGCGCGAGTTCGCGCTGGGGCTGCCGGGTGCCGTCGAGGAGTTCCCCTGGGGCGAGTCCGTCGCGAAGGTCAACAAGAAGGTGTTCGTCTTCCTCGGCGTCCAGGACGGCAGTTACCCCCTGGGCGTGACGGTGAAGCTCAAGGACGAGACGGCCCACGCCCACGCCCTGGCCGGCCCCGGCGCAGAGCCCGCCGGTTACGGCCTGGGCAAGGCCGGCTGGGTAGCCATCCCCCTGGAGCGGGAGGGCGCCCCGGCCGCGCCGGTGCTCTGCGACTGGGTGGAGGAGAGCTACCGGGTGATCGCGCCGAAACGGCTGATAGCGGAACTGGACGCGGACTGACTCCGTCCGGCAGATTACTAAGCGCTTGCTCTCTTCAGGTCTTGTGTCGATCGGAACGCGTTCTTAGCATCACTGGTGTTACATCACTTGTGTCACAGCACTGGGGGCTGGATGACCACGGCAAAGACGCCAGGACACGGCCCGCTCACCGGCGTGCGCGTCGTCGAGCTGGCCGGCATCGGGCCCGGCCCGTTCGCCGCCATGCTCCTGGCCGACCTCGGGGCCGATGTCGTGCGCGTGGACCGCCCCGGCGGCCCCGGACTCGCGATCGACCCGGCGTACGACGTCACCAACCGCAACAAGCGCTCGGTGGTCGTCGACCTGAAGTCCCCGGACGGCCCCGGCCATGTGCTGGACCTCGCCGCACGTGCCGACATCCTGGTCGAGGGCTACCGCCCCGGTGTCGCCGAGCGCCTGGGCGTCGGCCCCGAGGCCTGCCACGCCCGCACCCCTCGTCTCGTCTACGGCCGGATGACCGGCTGGGGGCAGGACGGCCCGCTCGCCGAGCGCGCCGGGCACGACATCGCGTACATCGCCCCCACCGGCACCCTCGGCATGATCGGCCGGCCGGACGAGCCGCCGGCCGTCCCGGCCAACCTGCTCGGCGACTACGCGGGCGGTTCCCTCTACCTCGTCGTCGGCGTCCTCGCCGCCCTGAACCACGCGCGCGCGACCGGCACCGGCCAGGTCGTCGACGCCGCCATCGTCGACGGCACCGCCCACCTCGCCACGATGATCCACGGCATGCTCGCGGCCGGCGGCTGGCAGGACCGCCGGGGCGCCAACCTCCTGGACGGCGGCTGCCCCTACTACGGGACGTACGAGACGGCCGACGGCCGCCACATGGCCGTCGGCGCGCTGGAGCCGCAGTTCTACGAGGAGTTCCTGACCCTCCTCGGGGTCGGGGACCAGGCCGCGGCCCGCAAGGACGTCACCCGGTGGGGTGAACTGCGCGAAGAGATCGCGGTCCGCTTCAAGACCCGGACGCGGGACGAGTGGACAGCCGTCTTCGAGGGCTCCGACGCGTGCGTGGCGCCCGTCCTGTCCCTGCGCGAGGCCCCGTACCACCCGCATCTCGCCGCCCGCGGCACCTTCACCGACCACGGCGGCATCACCCAGCCCGCACCGGCCCCGCGGTTCTCCGCGACCCCGACCTCCGTCCGCACCGGCCCGGCGCGGCCGGGCGCCGACACGGCGGACGTCGCCCGGGACTGGGACGTTCCCGGGCTGCTCGTCTCGTCCCGCAACCCTCAGTGAAAGGCCCCCTCGTGAGCACCGAAGCGTATGTGTACGACGCGATCCGCACCCCGCGCGGGCGCGGCAAGGCAGGCGGTTCCCTGCACGGCACCAAGCCCATCGACCTGGTCGTCGGACTCATCCACGAGATCCGCGCCCGCTTCCCGGGCCTGGACCCGGCCGCCGTCGACGACATCGTGCTCGGCGTCGTCGGCCCGGTCGGCGACCAGGGCTCGGACATCGCCCGGATCGCCGCCATCGCGGCGGGCCTGCCCGACACGGTGGCCGGTGTGCAGGAGAACCGCTTCTGTGCCTCGGGCCTGGAGGCCGTCAACCTGGCCGCCGCCAAGGTGCGTTCGGGCTGGGAGGACCTCGTCCTCGCGGGCGGGGTGGAGTCGATGTCCCGGGTGCCGATGGCCTCCGACGGCGGCGCCTGGTTCAACGACCCGATGACCAACCTCGACGTGAACTTCGTGCCGCAGGGCATCGGCGCCGACCTCATCGCCACCATCGAGGGCTTCTCCCGGCGCGACGTCGACGAGTACGCCGCCCTCTCCCAGGAGCGGGCCGCCACCGCCACGAAGGACGGCCGCTTCGAGAGGTCCGTCGTCCCCGTGAAGGACCGCAGCGGCCTGGTCGTCCTCGACCACGACGAGTTCCCGCGCCCCGGCACCACCGCCGACTCCCTGGCCAAGCTCAAGCCGTCCTTCGCCGACATCGGCGAACTGGGCGGCTTCGACGCGGTCGCGCTCCAGCAGTACCACTGGGTGGAGAAGATCGACCACGTCCACCACGCGGGCAACTCCTCCGGCATCGTGGACGGCGCCTCGCTCGTCGCGATCGGCTCCAAGGAGGTCGGCGAGCGCTACGGGCTCACCCCGCGTGCGCGGATCGTCTCCGCCGCCGTGTCCGGCTCCGAGCCCACCATCATGCTCACCGGCCCTGCCCCGGCGACCCGCAAGGCCCTCGCCAAGGCCGGACTGACCATCGACGACATCGACCTGGTCGAGATCAACGAGGCGTTCGCGGCGGTAGTGCTGCGCTTCGTCAAGGACATGGGCCTGTCCCTGGACAAGGTCAACGTCAACGGCGGTGCGATCGCCCTCGGCCACCCCCTCGGCGCGACCGGCGCGATGATCCTCGGCACGCTCGTCGACGAACTGGAGCGCCAGGACAAGCGCTACGGCCTCGCCACGCTGTGCGTGGGCGGCGGCATGGGCGTCGCCACCATCGTCGAGCGCATCTGACCCCCTCCCGACGGATCACACGGAGCACCTCCACATGAGCACTGAATCCACCACCATCCGCTGGGAACAGGACCGCACCGGCCTCGTCACCCTCGTCATCGACGACCCGAACCAGTCCGCGAACACCATGAACCAGGCGTTCCGCGACTCGCTCGCCGCCGTCACCGACCGCCTGGAGGCCGAGAAGGACTCCATCCGGGGCGTCATCATCACCTCCGCGAAGAAGACCTTCTTCGCCGGCGGCGACCTGCGCGACCTGATCCGCGTCACTCCCGAGACGGCCCAGGAGCTGTTCGACGGCGGCATGGCGATCAAGCGGAACCTGCGCCGCATCGAGACCCTCGGCAAGCCCGTCGTCGCCGCGCTCAACGGCGCTGCCCTCGGCGGCGGCTACGAGATCGCCCTGGCCTGCCACCACCGTGTCGCGCTGGACGCGCCCGGCTCGAAGATCGGCTGCCCCGAGGTCACCCTCGGCCTGCTCCCCGGAGGCGGCGGCGTCGTCCGCACCGTCCGGCTGCTCGGCATCGCCGACGCCCTGCTGAAGGTCCTCCTCCAGGGCACCCAGTACAACCCGCGCCGCGCCCTGGAGAACGGCCTCGTCGACGAGGTCGCCGACAGCCAGGAGGACATGCTCGCCAAGGCCCGCGCCTTCATCGACGCCAACCCGGAGTCGCAGCAGCCCTGGGACAGGCCGGGCTACCGCATCCCGGGCGGTACGCCCGCCAACCCCAAGTTCGCCGCCAACCTGCCCGCCTTCCCGGCGAACCTGCGCAAGCAGACGAACGGCGCCCCCTACCCGGCCCCGCGCAACATCCTGGCCGCCGCCGTCGAGGGCTCCCAGGTCGACTTCGAGACCGCCCAGGTCATCGAGGCCCGCTACTTCGTGGACCTCGCGGCCGGGCAGACCTCGAAGAACATGATCCAGGCCTTCTTCTTCGACCTCCAGGCCGTCAACTCCGGCGCCAACCGCCCCAAGGGCATCGAGCCCACGAAGGTCCGCAAGGTCGCCGTCCTCGGCGCCGGCATGATGGGCGCGGGCATCGCCTACTCCTGCGCCCGCGCCGGCATCGACGTCGTCCTGAAGGACGTCTCCCTGGAGGCGGCCCTCAAGGGCAAGGGCTACTCCGAGAAGCTGTGCGCCAAGGCCGTCTCCAAGGGCCGCACGAGCCAGGAGAAGGCCGACGCCCTGCTCGCCCGCATCACGCCCACCGCCGAGGCGCAGGACCTGGCCGGCTGCGACGCCGTCATCGAGGCCGTCTTCGAGGACACCTCCCTCAAACACAAGGTGTTCCAGGAGATCGAGAACGTCGTGGCGCCCGACGCGCTGCTGTGCTCCAACACCTCCACCCTCCCCATCACCGCCCTCGCCGAAGGCGTGGAGCGCCAGGGCGACTTCATCGGCCTGCACTTCTTCTCGCCGGTCGACAAGATGCCGCTGGTCGAGATCATCAAGGGCGAGCGCACGGGCGAGGAGGCTCTGGCCCGCGCCTTCGACCTGGTGCGGCAGATCAACAAGACGCCGATCGTCGTCAACGACTCGCGCGGTTTCTTCACCTCCCGCGTCATCGGGCACTTCATCAACGAGGGCGTCGCCATGGTCGGCGAGGGCATCGAGCCCGCATCGGTCGAGCAGGCCGCGGCCCAGGCCGGCTACCCGGCCAAGGTGCTGTCCCTGATGGACGAGCTGACGCTGACGCTGCCCCGCAAGATCCGGGCCGAGACGAAGCGCGCCGTGGAGGAGGCGGGCGGCACCTGGACGGCCCACCCCGCCGAGGCCGTGATCGACCGCATGGTCGACGAGTTCGGCCGCACGGGCCGCAGCGGCGGCGCCGGCTTCTACGACTACGGCGACGACGGCAAGCGCGCCGCGCTGTGGCCGGGACTGCGCGAGCACTACACCAAGCCCGGGTATCAGATCCCGTTCGAGGACATGAAGGAGCGCATGCTCTTCTCCGAGGCGCTGGACACCGTCCGGCTGCTGGAGGAGGGCGTGCTGTCCTCGGTCGCCGACGCCAACATCGGCTCCATCTTCGGCATCGGCTTCCCGGGCTGGACCGGCGGCGTGCTCCAGTACATCAACGGCTACGAGGGAGGCCTGCCCGGATTCGTGGCACGCGCGCGTGAACTCGCCGAGCGCTACGGCGACCGGTTCACCCCGCCCGCCCTGCTGGTGGACAAGGCGGAGAAGGGGGAGCGGTTCAGCGACTCAGCCCGGGGCTGACTCCCCTGAGGGCTCTGCCGAAGGCTCCGTGAGCCACTCGCCCAGCTCTTCCTTCAGCGACCGCTGGAAGGCCGTGAGGAGCGCCTGCACCACCAGCGGGTGCATGTGCGCCGACAGGGACCGCACGTCCCGGGCATCACGCTCCGCCACCTCGCCCCGGAAGAGCTGGGAGAGTTCACGGGCCGCGGCGCGCGCGTGTTCGATGAGAACCGTGCGCGCCGCGAAGATCGCCTCCTGGGAGAGCGGCACGTCCAGCAGCCCGACGCCCAGCCGGAGCAGGCCGAGGTCGGCCTCGTACCCGTCGTCCCCGGGCCTGACCACCCCCATCGCGACCAGCCGCGCTACGTCCTCGGCGCCGAGCGGCCGCCCGGCCCGGCGCTCCAGCTCTCGGGGCGTGACCGTCTCGACGGTGTCCGGCGCCCAGGACGCCACCACGGCCCGGTGGACGGCGAGGTCGTGCGCGCTCAGATCCGGCGGCAGCTGCCGCAGATAGCGCTCGATGCCCGACAGCGTCATGCCCTGCCGCTGCAACTCCTCGATCAGCGCCAGCCGGGCCAGGTGCTCCCGCCCGTAGTGCCCCACCCGCCGGGGGCCGAGCACCGGCGGCGGCAGCAGCCCCTTCGTGCCGTAGAAGCGGACCGTGCGCACCGTGACACCGGCCCGGACGGCCAGCTCGTCGATCGTGAGGGTCGGCTCCTCGGTGTCGGTCGTCATGTGCAGCAGTATCGCTGTCTCACCGGTGCTGTGAAACCTCGGGCGGCCGAGGTGAGGATCATGTGAGAAGTAGCGCTCTGTGACGTAGGCCACCGCGTGAGTCGCTCTGCGTGGGGGAAGGTGGCCCCTTGGTCTGTGCCTTTACCGAGGGCGCAGACCTTATGTACGTCCGGAAAGCCGAGCGTGACCCGCTCGGGCGCACCAGAGAAGTGGATCCACCGTGAGCAAGGACGCCGTGAACACGGCAGCAGCCGCATCCCGCAGTGACGCGGCCCAGGTGCCCGCGGACGCGGGTGACGCCGGCTACAGCAAGGACCTCAAGCCCCGCCACGTCAACATGATCGCCATCGGCGGCGCGATCGGCACCGGACTCTTCCTGGGCGCCGGCGGGCGGCTGCACAACGCGGGCCCGGCGCTGGCGATCGCCTACCTGGTGTGCGGCGTCTTCGCCTTCTTCGTCGTGAAGGCCCTCGGCGAGCTCGTGCTCTACCGCCCCTCCTCGGGCTCCTTCGTGTCGTACGCGCGCGAGTTCCTCGGGGAGAAGGGCGCCTATGTCGCCGGCTGGATGTACTTCCTGAACTGGTCGACCACGGGTATCGCCGACATCACCGCGATCGCGCTCTACACGCACTACTGGAGCCTGTTCACCGACATCCCGCAGTGGGTGCTCGCGCTGGCCGCCCTCGCGGTCGTGCTGGCCGTGAACCTGATCTCGGTGAAGATCTTCGGCGAGATGGAGTTCTGGTTCTCGATCATCAAGGTCGCCACGCTCGTCGGCTTCATGTTCATCGGCATCTTCCTGCTGGCCACACAGCACAAGGTGGGCGGCCAGACGCCGGGCATGAGCGTGATCACGGAGAACGGCGGCGTCTTCCCGAACGGCATGATGCCCGTCGTCCTGGTCATGCAGGGCGTGATCTTCGCGTACGCCGCGCTGGAGCTGGTGGGTGTCGCCGCGGGTGAGACCGCCGAGCCGGAGAAGGTCGTCCCGCGCGCGGTGAACTCGATCATGTGGCGGGTCGGTCTCTTCTACGTCGGCTCGGTCGTCCTGCTGGCCCTGCTCCTGCCCGGCTCGGCCTACTCGGGCGACCAGAGCCCCTTCGTCACGGTGCTGTCGAAGATCGGCGTCCCCGCGGCGGGCGACGTGATGAACCTGGTGGTCCTCACCGCGGCGATGTCCTCCCTCAACTCCGGCCTCTACTCCACGGGCCGTATCCTCCGCTCGATGGCGATGGCGGGTTCGGCCCCGAAGTTCACCGCCCGGATGAACCGCAGCCAGGTCCCCTACGGCGGCATCCTGCTGACCTGCGCGGTGTGTGTGCTCGGCGTCGGCCTGAACTACCTGGTGCCGGCCCAGGCCTTCGAGATCGTGCTGAACGTCGCCTCCCTCGGCATCATCAGCACCTGGGTGATCATCATGATCTGCCACCTGGTCTTCGTCCGCCGTGCCAAGGAGGGCCTGGTCGACCGCCCCACCTTCCGCCTCCCCGGCAGCCCGGTCACGGAGATCACCACGATTGTCTTCCTGCTGGCCTGCCTCGGCATGATGTGGAACGACCCCGAGGTCGGCCGCAAGACCCTCCTGCTCGTCCCCGTGATCGCGGCCATGCTGGTCGCGGGCTGGTTCGGCGTCCGCCGCAGGGTGTCCGCGACGGCCGACCAGGAACTGTCCCAGCTCACGAAGTAACAGGGAATGCGGGCCCGCCACGAAGGATCGGAGAACGCGGGCCCGCCTCAGCCCTGCCCGCCGAAGCCCCGCACCAGGGCTTCGGTCAGGCGGCCCGCGATCGAGCTGTCCGGATCCAGCCGGGGGTTGAAGATCGCGACGTCGAGGCCCACGGCTCCGTCGCCGGACAGTGCCGTGCGCAGGACGGTCTCCAGATCCTGCCAGGACAGTCCGCCCGGCAGCCGGTAGTCGACGGCGGGCATGACCGCGTCGTCCAGGACGTCGACGTCGAGATGGACCCAGTACCCGGCGCCCGTGCCGTCGCCCGTCAGCAGCCCGACCGCGCGCCGGGCCGCCTCGGCCGCCCCCAGGGCACGCACGGTGTCCAGGTCCATCGCGTGCAGAGCGGGCGGCAGCGGCTGCATGCCGTAGGACGCGGACTCCTCCGCGTCCCGGAACCCCAGGGCGACCACGTCCTCGTCCCGCACGAGAGGGCCCCGGCCCTCCAGGTCGGTCAGGACGCGCGGCCCGCGCCCCGTGGCCAGGGCGAGTTCCATGGAGGCCGCCTCACCCGCGGGTTCCGCCGACGGCTGATAGAAGTCGGTGTGCCCGTCGAGGAAGAGCAGCCCGTGCCGGTCCCGGCGGCGCAGCGCGAGCAGGTTGCCGAGGAGCACGCTGCAGTCGCCGCCCAGCACCACCGGGAATCGGCCGTCGAACAGGACAGCGCTGACCGCATCGGCCAACGCGACGGAGTACCCCGCGATGCCGCCCGGGTTGAGCACCCCGGTGTCCCGATCCCGCTCCGGGGCGTACGCGGGCGGCTCCACCCGGCCCGCCCGCACCGCTCCCAGCCCCTCGGCCAGCCCGGCCCCGAGCAGTGCCTCCGGCGATTCCTCCACACCGGTCGGCCGCAGCCCCAGCACGGACGGAGCCTCGATGATCGCCACATCCCGCACGCCCGGCTCCCTTCAGCCGCCGGCCGACGCGCCGCCCGGGCCCATACGCCGGACGCGCATGGGCCCACCGTAGACCGCCGTGCGGGAACAGGCGCGTCAGTGCTTGTGCTCCCCGCTCCCGTGCCGCGCGTGCTCATGCGCCCCGTTCGTCGCGGCGATCTTCTTCCACGACCTCGGCTCCGGCACCGCCCCGCCGGCCTTCGCCACGGACGCCGTCCGGGCCGCCGCCGACGTCGGCTTGGACGCCTGGAACAGCCACGTGTCGAAGAGGGCGGCCAGGGGCTTCCCGGACACCTCCTCGGCATAGCGCCGGAAGTCGGCGACCGACGCGTTCCCATGGGCGTACTTCCGCGGCCAGCCCTTGAGGATCGCGAAGAACGCCTTGTCGCCGATCGCGTTGCGCAGCGCCTGGACGGCCAGCGCGCCCCGGTCGTAGACCGCCGCAGCGAACTGGTTCTCCGGACCCGGATCCCCGGGCTTCACCGTCCAGAAGGAGTCGTCCGCCGGATGCGAGGCGTACACGTGGTCGGCGAGTTCCTGCGCCGTGCCCTCGCCCTCGTGCTCCGACCACAGCCACTGCGCGTACCGAGCGAACCCCTCGTTGATCCAGATGTCCTTCCAGCGTTTGAGGGACACGTCGTCCCCGTACCACTGGTGGGCGATCTCGTGGACGACGAGGGACACGTTCGATCCGTTCGCGAACTGCCGCGGGCTGTAGTACGGCCGGGTCTGCGTCTCCAGCGCGTAGCCCGTGGTGGTGTTCGGAACGTATCCGCCGAGCGCGTCGTAGGGATACGGCCCGAAGTACCCGGCCAGCCAGTCCGCGATCTCCCCGGTCCGTTCGATGCTCGCCCGCGCCGCGCCGGCGTGGTCGCCCAGGTCCTCGCTGTAGGCGTTGAGGACCGGGATACCGCTCTCGGTCGTGCCCGTCGTGATGGCGAACTTCCCGACCGCGAGCGTGGCGAGGTACGTGGCCTGCGGCTTGTTCGAGCGCCAGTTCCAGCGGGTCCAGCCGAGCCGTGAACTCGTCGACTGGAGCGTGCCGTTGGAGATGGCCTGCGTACCGTCCGGAACGAGTACCGACACGTCGTAGGTGGCCTTGTCGAGTGGGTGGTCGTTACCGGGGAACCACCACGCCGCCGCCTCGGGCTCGTTCGCCGCGACACCGCCGTCCGGGGTGCGGTGCCAGCTGGTGAATCCGTAGGCCTGCTTCGACGACGGCACTCCGCGGTAGCGCACGACGACGGTGACGGCCGCGCCCTTGGTCAGCGGTGTCTTCGGCGTGATCTCCAGCTCGTGCTCGCCCGACGTCCTGAACGAGGCCTTCGCGCCGTTGACGCGTACCTCGCCGACGTCCAGCAGGAAGTCCAGGTTGAAGCGCGACAGGTCCTGCGTGGTGCGGGCCACGAGGGTCGCGGTGCCCTCCAGTTCGTCCGTGGCCGGCTGGTACTTCAGCCTCAGGTCGTAGTGGGAGACGTCGTATCCGCCGTTCCCGTAGGCCGGGTAGTAGGGGTCACCGATGCCCGGCGCGCCGGGGGAGTGGGGCGCGGCCGACGCCGGGATCGCCAGCAGGAGAACGGCCGCTGCCAGGGCTCCCGGCGCGAAGATTCTGCGGTGCACGCAAGGCTCCAAGTCGTAGGTCCCGAAAGCTGTCCGGAGCCTATTGACTCCTTGTGTCACTAGTCATGTCCATGGTCCCTGCTGTCACACGATCGCCATTCGGCCGACATGAGGCACCCGCCCCCCGGGCCTCTCCCGGACACGCCGGTCCGTCAGCTGCCCTCTTCTGAACAGGAGTTCACCGATGTAGCGTCCGGCGCATGCCGAAACGCACGCGCTTCACGACCTGGAGACCGCTCGCGACGGCGGCCGCGGCCGCCCTCTTGGCCACCCTGCTCACTCCGGCCGCGGCGCAGGCCGCGCCGCGTGGGAGCGAACCCGTCTACTCGTACGACAAGGCCATCCGCGAGGCCGTCTGGGTGGACACCGGACTCGACGGCGACGGCGACGGAAGGGCCGACCGGGTCGCCGTCGACATCGTCCGCCCCCGCGAACCCGCCCGGCAGGGCCGCAAGATCCCCGTCATCATGGACGCCAGCCCGTACTACTCCTGCTGCGGGCGCGGCAACGAGAGCCAGAAGAAGACGTACGGCGCGAACGGCGACGTCGTCCAGATGCCGCTGTACTACGACAACTACTTCGTGCCCCGCGGCTACGCCTTCGTCGGCGTCGACCTGGCCGGAACCAACCGCTCCGACGGCTGCGACGATGTCGGCGGCCGCTCCGACATCCAGTCCGCGAAGGCCGTCGTCGACTGGCTGAACGGCCGCGCCAAGGCCTACACGACCCGCACCGGCAGCACCCGCGCCAAGGCCGGCTGGACCAACGGCCGCACCGGAATGATCGGCAAGAGCTGGGACGGCACCATCGCCAACGGCGTCGCCGCCACCGGGGTCAAGGGCCTGAAGACCATCGTCCCGATCAGTGCCATCTCCTCCTGGTACGACTACTACTTCCAGCAGGGCGCCCCGCTCTACGACTCCGGCCCCGAGTGGCTGTCCGACTACGTCAACAGCCCCGGCGCCCGCGAGAAGTGCGCGGCCGTCCAGCAGAAGCTCGTCGACGGCGCCCCGCGCACCGGCGACTGGACGCCGCTGTGGACCGAGCGCGACTACGTGAAGGCCGCGAAGAAGGTCAGGGCCAGCGTCTTCCTGATCCACGGCATGCAGGACCTCAACGTGCGCATGAAGCACGTCGGCCAGTGGTGGGACGCCCTCGCGAAGCACGGCGTCGAGCGCAAGATCTGGCTCTCCCAGACCGGCCACGTCGACCCCTTCGACTTCCGCCGCGCCACCTGGGTCGACACCCTGCACCGCTGGTTCGACCACGAACTCATGGGCTACGACAACGGCATCGACCGCGAGCCCATGGCGGACATCGAACGCCGTCCCGGCCAGTGGAGCACCTCCACGGTCTGGCCGCCGGCCGGCACCCGGGCCACCACCCTGCGCCCCGACCGGGGCACCCAGCCCGGCGTCGGCACCCTCGGCCCGCACCGCGGCCACGGCACCGAGACCTTCACCGACGACCCGAAGCTGAGCGAGACCGACTGGGCCGCCCGGATCGACAAGCCGACGCCGGAGAAGGCCGGGTTCGCCACCGGGCCGCTCACCCGCGACCTGCGCCTGTCCGGCTCCTCCGAGGTCACCGTCACCGCGACGCCCTCCACCCCGACGGCCCATCTCTCCGCCGTCCTGGTGGACATCGGCCCCGACACCATCCGCGACTACGCCGACGCCGGCGAAGGCATCACCACCCTCACGAACCGCACCTGCTGGGGCGCGAGCACCGCCGGCGACAGCTCCTGCTTCAAGGAGGCGAAGGCCAAGACCGCCGACGTCGACTACACGGTCGTCAGCCGCGGCTGGGCCGACCTGGGCAACCACGCCTCGAACGGCAAGGGCTCCCCGCTCACCCCCGGCAAGCGGTACTCGATCACCCTCGACCTGGCGGCGACCGACCACGTCGTCCCGAAGGGCCACCGTCTGGCGCTGATCGTCGCGGGCACCGACAAGGGCCTCATCGAGCCTCCCGCCGACACGCCGAAGCTGTCGCTCGACCTCTCCCGCACCTCGGCCGACGTGCCGTTCGTCGGCGGACCCGCCGCCTTCGCCCGCGCCACCGCGGGTGCCGCGCTCACCACGCCCGTCGCCGCGCTCCTGGACGGCGTACGGGAACCGCGCACCACCCACCGCGTCCCGGAGGGAACCCCGTGAACCGCGTCCGCGCCCTGACCCTGGCCGCCGCCCTCGCCGCCTCCCTGGTCGCCGTCCCCGCCCAGGCGGCGACGGCCACCGACGCCCCGCCGCGCACCGGCTTCGAGCGGACCGACGGCGCCCGCTGGACCACCCAGCCCGAGGAGCAGGACTTCCTCAGGGCCGTCGACCGGTCGAGCAGCCGGGTCTCCGTGACCCGCTTCGGCACGACGAAGCAGGACCGCCCGCTCCAGCTCGTCAGGATCGGCACCCGCCCGAGCCCGAACAAGGTGCTCCTCGTGTGCAGCCAGCACGGCGACGAACCCTCCGGTCGCGAAGCCTGCCTGACCACCGTCCGCGACCTCGCGTACGCCCGCGACAGCCGCACCCGGCGCTTCCTGGACCGCACCACCGTCCTCGTCGTGCCCACCGCCAACCCCGACGGCCGGGCCGCGAACACGCGCGGCAACAGCGACGGCGTCGACATCAACCGCGACCACCTCGCCCTCGAGACCGCCGAGGGCCGCGCCCTGGCCGCACTCATCCGCGACCAGCGCCCCGACATCATCTACGACCTGCACGAATACGGTGCAACACCTCAGTACTACGACAAAGCGCTCTTCGATCTGTGGCCGCGCAACCTCAACACCCACCACGCGGTCCACGGCGAGGCGAAGACCCTCTCCGAGGCCTACGTCCGACCCGCGGCGCGGCGGGCCGGCCACTCGACCGGCACCTACGGCATCTGGACCGACCCTGAAACCGGCGAACCGGTCAAGCAGGTCGCCGGAGACGGACAGGAGCGCATTCTGCGCAATATGTCCGGTATAAAGCACTCGGTCGGACTGCTCATCGAGAGCCGCGTGGACCCGCTCACCGAAGCCGAGAAGGCCGACGAGGCGCTGAACAACCGGCGCCGGGTCACCTCGCAACTGGACGCCCTCAAGGGCCTGTTCGGGTACACCGACCAGCGCCGGGGCCGCATCGAGGCCACGACGACCCAGGCCAGGCTCGCCGGCTACGGTGCCACCGGCCCGGTCTACGTCGGCGGCGCCGACAACGACGCGCCCGAACCCGCCGAGGTGATCCAGAACCCGCCCTGCGGCTACCGGCTCACCGCCGCGCAGTACGCCGAGGTCGGCGACGAACTCGCGCTGCACGGTGTGCGCGTACGCAAGGACGCCGAGGGCGTGCTCGTACCCCTGCGCCAGCCCCTGCGGGCACTCGTTCCGCTGCTGCTCGACGGGCGAGCCACCTACCACCTGACCGAGACCGAGTCCGAAACGCAATGTTGAGAGGGGTGTAATTGCGCCACACGTGGTAGGGGCGTTACGGAGGATTTACCTTCCTCCTACGTTCAATGAAAGGTGCCGCCTGTGACACACGACCGACCAAGCGAGAGCGATCCCCATGGGGGAGGCGGGCTGCCGGGTTCGGAAGCCGGTCTCCCCGGTCAGACGGGGCCCCAGACCGACCGGATCGTGTTCGGTGTCACGGCGGCGCTCACCCTCGCCTTCGTGATCTGGGGCGCCACGGCGACCGACTCGCTCGAATCCGTCTCCTCCAGCATGCTCAGCGGGCTGATGCACAACGGCGGCTGGGCGTTCATGCTCGCCGCCTCCGGCTTCGTCGTGTTCGCCCTCTGGCTCGCGGTCAGCCGTTACGGCCGTATCCACCTCGGTGCGGAGGGTGAGGAGCCCGAGTTCCGCACGGTGTCCTGGGTCGCGATGATGTTCAGCGCGGGCATGGGCATCGGCCTGATGTTCTACGGCGTGAGCGAACCGCTGTCGCACTACTCGACGGCCCCGCCGGGCACGAACCCGGCCGACTCCGGTGAACGCATGGAGACGGCCATGGCCACCACCCTGTTCCACTGGACGCTCCATCCCTGGGCGATCTACGCCGTGGTGGGCCTCGCCATCGCCTACAGCACCTTCCGCAGGCGGCGCCGCCAGACCATAAGCGCCGTCTTCACCCCGCTCATCGGCAAGAAGCACGCCAACGGCACCGCCGGCCGCGTCATCGACATCCTCGCGATCGTCGCGACCATCTTCGGCTCCGCCGCCTCCCTGGGGCTCGGCGCGCTCCAGATCGGCTCCGGAGTACAGGAGCTGGGCTGGATGGACAAGGTGAGCACCGGACTGCTCGTCGCGATCATCGCGGTGCTGACCCTGGCCTTCGTCGCGTCCGCGATCTCCGGTGTGGAGAAGGGCATCCAGTGGCTGTCCAACACCAACATGGTGCTGGCGCTGGTCCTCGCCCTGTTCGTGTTCGTGGCGGGCCCGACCATCATCGTCCTCGACCTGCTGCCGACGTCGGTCTTCGCCTACCTCGGCGACCTGCCCCAACTGGCCGGCCGTACGGAGGCCAGCGGCGGGGAGGGTGTCGCGGACTGGCTGGGCAGCTGGACCGTCTTCTACTGGGCGTGGTGGATCTCCTGGACGCCGTTCGTCGGCATGTTCATCGCCCGGATCAGCCGGGGCCGGACCATCCGGCAGTTCATCGGCGGCGTCATCCTCGTCCCCAGCACGGTCAGCCTGATCTGGTTCGCGATCTTCGGCGGCTCGGCGATGAAGATGCAGGAGGAGAACAAGCTCGGCAAGGAGGCGACCCCCGAGGGCCAGCTCTTCGACGTGCTGCAGCAGTTCCCCATCGCCACCGTCACCAGCCTGCTGGTGATGATCCTCGTCGGCATCTTCTTCGTCTCCGGCGCGGACGCGGCATCGATCGTCATGGGAACGCTCTCGCAGAAGGGCGCGCTCGAACCGGGCCGCCTGGTGGTCGTGTTCTGGGGCGTCGTCACCGGTGCCGTGGCCGCGATCATGCTGCTCGTCGGCAGCGGCTCCGGCGACGCGCTGACAGGTCTGCAGAACCTCACCATCCTCGCGGCGGCGCCGTTCGTCGTCGTGATGACCTTCATGTGCGTCGCCCTCATGCGCGACCTGCGCCGCGACCCGGTGATCGTGCGTGAGCAGATGGGTTCCGAGGCCATCGAAATGGCCGTCATGGCAGGACACGAGAAGTACGACGGCGACTTCGAGTTCCGCGTCGGCCCGGGCGTCGGCCCGGATGTCGAGGGCGACCCCATCGGCAAGCACTGACCCGAGCGCCCGCCCGCCGGATGCCCTCGACCGGGGCGTCGGAGCCCGAAAGCTCCGATGCCTTGGACGGGGGCATCCGCCGTTGAGGCCCGGGCGTTGTCGGTCGGGGCGCCTGGGGTTCCACGGCCCCGGGCGGGCCCTTGCCCGCACGCGCGCCCCCTGGCGGCTGGTGCGGCTGGGCCGGGACGATGCGGGCCGAGCGGCCCGGCCGCCTTCGCCCGACGGCGTACGCCGCCCCGGCCGCGGGCAGTCAGCCGCGCGGTGACCCGTCCCCTCAGTCGCACACCAGCCGTGCCGCTTCCTCCGCGCACCCCCACGCCACCGTGACCCCCGCGCCCCCGTGGCCGTAGTTGTGCACCAGGAGCCGGCCGTCCGGCAGGGCGTCGTGGTCCAGGCGGACCGAGGGGCGGGTGGGGCGCAGTCCCACCCGGTGTTCCAGGACCCGCGCCCCGGCGATCTCCGGCCGCAGCGCCGCGCAGCGGCGGACGATCGCCTCGGCCGTCGCCGGGTCGGGCTCCGGCGACCACGCGTCCTCCTCCGCCGTGCCGCCGAGGACGAGCCCGCCCGGCTGCGGAAACAGGTACGCGTAGTCCCCGGCCGCGTCGGTGGAGACGAGCCATGTGTCGATCCCGGGGTTCTCCACGACCACCAACTGCCCGCGTACGGGCCGCACGGACGGATCCGGCACCAGCTCCCGCGCCCCCAGCCCCGTGCAGTTGACCACCACCGGCGCGTCGGCCTCCGCGAACGAGGACACCGTACGCGCCTCGACCACCCCGCCCGCCGCCATGAACCGCTCCCGCAGCCACGGCAGATGAGCCGGCATGTCGATCAGGGGAAGCCGTGCCCGGACGCCCGTGCCCGCGTACTCCGCTGCCGTGGCCGGCCGCAGCCCCGGCACCCGCCCCGCCAGCCACCCGCCGACCTCGTCGAGACGGGTCTCGCCCAGTACCCCTTCGACCAGGCGTACGCCGGTCGGTCCGGGCCGCGCCGCCAGCTCCTCGTACACCTCCAGCGACCGCAGCGCCCACTCACGCGCGAGC
This sequence comes from Streptomyces sp. NPDC008137, assembly GCF_042957035.1. NCBI lineage: Bacteria > Bacillati > Actinomycetota > Actinomycetes > Kitasatosporales > Streptomycetaceae > Streptomyces > Streptomyces sp. NPDC008137. The sequence goes on from NZ_JBIBHN010000002.1 coordinate 529,081, forward strand.
CCGACCGGCTCGATCCGGTACGGCCACCACAGCGCCCCCGCGACCGCTGAGGTGGTCGCCTCGACGGCATCCCTCGTCCACAGCCGCACCCGCCGCCCGCGTTCGGCCAGCACCAGCGCGGTCGTCAGCCCGACGACCCCGCCACCGACCACCACGACCCCGTCATTTCGCTCCTCCGCCATCCCGGGACCGTAGCGGAATATGTCATGCCGTGCTCACATCACGCGCAGTATGGGGATACTCACAGCATGTGTGCCGAATACGCGACCTTCGGCCTGGCTCCCGCGATGCGGGCCGGCGGAGTCCTCCACGACGGTGGTTACCAGGTTCACCGGGACTTCGTGGACTTCATCGTCGACGGACGCCCGCTGCTGTTCCGGCTCTCCGACCTCGACGCCGTCTCCCCGCTCGCCTCCGACGTCCCGCCCGCCATCTTCACCGCACAGGTCCGCAGCCTGCTCCTGGAGAGCCCGGCACCCCTGCCCGGCGGCCGCTACGTCGTCTACGGCTGCCCCGAGTGCGAGGACCTGGCCTGCGGGGCCGTCACCGCGGTCATCCGCAGCGACGGCGAGGACTTCATCTGGCGGGACTTCGCCTGGCAGACCGACGAACACGCCGACCTCGACCTCAACGGCTACCACGGCATCGGCCCCTTCCGCTTCCGCGGCGCCGAATACCGCACAGCCCTGAACGCCCTGCTGAACGGCTCCGCCCCCGACACCCGGCGCCGCGTCCTGCTGATCGGCGCCCGCGTCGCCGTCCTGGCCAAGCTCGCCGCGGCGTTACGCACCATCGGCGTCGGCGCCGACATCGCCCACGACGCCGACGGAGTGCCCGCCGACGAACTGCGCGCCTACGGCGCCGTCGCCTTCGGCCTCGCGACCGGCGAGCGGGACCGTGCCGCCGTCCGCCGCGCCTTCGAGGAGGCCGAGGTCCCCGTCGTCTACGTCGACGGCCTCGCCCCGATCGTCCCCCTCCTCGTCGCCCAGATCGAACACGCCCTGGACCGGGGCACGGTGGCGCAGCGCCGCCTCACCGGCCTGACCGCCGCCGACGGCGGGGCCGACATCGAGGTCACCTCCGCCTGCCGGGTGACCCTCACCGCGTACCGCCTCGACCGGCTCTCCCGCAGCCACACCCACGAGATCTTCGACGGCGTCCTCGAACCGGGCCGCCATCGCATCGCCCTCGACGCCAGGGCGGTGAGGGGACGGTCCTACGTCGTGGCGCGCACCTCCGGAAGCGTCCTGGTGGCGGCGGTGACCCGCTGAGCGGCCATTAAAATCGGCGACCTGATGACTGCCACCCTCGTCGCCAAGAACCTCGCCGCCGGCCACGGCGACCGCTCCCTGTTCACCGGGCTCGACCTCGTCGTCGCGCCCGGCGATGTGATCGGCCTGGTCGGAGCCAACGGCGCCGGCAAGTCCACCCTGCTCAGGATGCTCGCCGGACTCACCGCACCCGAGCAGGGCGAACTGCGCCTGTCCCCGCCGACCGCCACCGTCGGACACCTCCCGCAGGAACCGGAGCGCCGCCCCGGCGAGACCGTCCGGGCGTTCCTGGCCCGCCGCACCGGCGTCGCCGAGGCCCAGCGGACCATGGACGAGGCGACCCAGGCCCTGGTCGACGGGGCTCCCGGCGCCGACGACGCCTACGCCACGAGCCTGGAGCGCTGGCTGGGGCTCGGCGGCGCCGACCTCGACGAACGCGCCGAGGAGGTCACCGACACCCTCGGCCTCGCGGTCGACCTGGACCAGCCGATGACGTCCCTGTCCGGCGGCCAGGCCGCCCGCGCCGGCCTCGCCTCCCTGCTGCTCTCCCGCTACGACGTCTTCCTCCTGGACGAGCCGACCAACGACCTCGACCTGGACGGCTTGGAACGCCTCGAACGCTTCGTGAGCGGCCTGCGCGCCGGCACGGTGGTCGTCAGCCACGACCGCGAGTTCCTCACCCGCACCGTCACCAAGGTCCTCGAACTCGACCTCGCCCAAGGACAGATCAACCTCTACGGCGGCGGCTACGAGGCCTACCTCGAGGAGCGGGACGTGGCCCGCCGGCACGCCCGCGACGAGTACGAGGAGTACGCCGACAAGAAGGCGGCCCTCCAGGACCGCGCTCAGACACAGCGGTCCTGGATGGACAAGGGTGTGAAGAACGCGCGCCGCAAGGCGGGCGGCGACAACGACAAGATCGGCCGCAAGTTCCGCAGCGAGGCCAGCGAGAAGCAGGCCGCGAAGGCCCGCCAGACCCAGCGCATGATCGAGCGGCTGGACGTCGTCGAGGAGCCGCGCAAGGAGTGGGAACTGCGCATGGAGATCGCGTCGGCCCCGCGCTCGGGCGCCGTCGTCGCGACCCTGCGGGACGCCGAGGTGCGCCGCGGCGACTTCGTCCTCGGCCCGGTGTCCCTGCAGATCGACTGGGCGGACCGGGTGGCGGTCACCGGCGCGAACGGCGCGGGCAAGTCCACGCTGCTCGCCGCGCTGCTCGGCCGCGTCCCGCTCGACGCCGGGCACGCCGCGCTCGGCTCCGGTGTGCTGCTCGGCGAGGTCGACCAGGCCCGCAAGCTCTTCCATGGCCAGGAGGCCCTGCTCGACGCCTTCCGCGCGGCCGTCCCGGACACCGAACCGGTCGAGGTCCGCACCCTCCTGGCCAAGTTCGGCCTCAAGTCCGAACACGTCCTGCGCCCCGCGGCGACCCTCTCCCCGGGCGAACGCACCAGAGCCGCCCTGGCACTGCTCCAGGGCCGGGGCGTCAACCTCCTCGTCCTCGACGAGCCGACCAACCACCTCGACCTGCCCGCCATCGAGCAGCTGGAGTCGGCCCTCGACGCCTACGAGGGCACCCTCCTGCTGGTCACCCACGACCGCCGCATGCTGGACGCGGTCCATGTGACGCGCCGCCTGGAGGTCGCGGACGGCAAGGTGACCGAGCGCTAGCGGCCCGTCAGACGGTTGGCGAGGGAGGGGTAGTCCACGACGTACCCCTCCTCGTCGAACTCCAGATCGCTGCGGAAGTCACCGGAGGCGAAACGGACCCGCCCGGGCCCCAGGTGCGTGTACGTCTGACGCGACGGCCGCACCGCCAGATCCGGCACCGACACCCAGGCCATCAGGAACTCCCGCTCGCCGGGCACCTGATGGAGCCCGTGCCGGAGCACCGGCATGGTGTTGGTGAGCGGGCAGAGCCCGAGATCGCAGTCGAGCGCACCTTCGACATCGGACAGCGGCTCGCCGTTCGCGGTCCATCGACCCTGACCGTCGTGGAACAGGTCGAGCGCGCGGGTCCCGGCCTCGGCCTCCGCCGTGACACTCAACCGCCGGGTCACGAAGCCTTCGGCCGTCTCCAGCTCGTACGAGATCCAGTACGGCTCGGGCACGGTACCGACGGCCCGCCCCCGGGCCCGCAGCACGCCGTCCTCCCGCTCGGCCCAAGCGGTCTCGAACCCCTGGCTCCCGGACACTTCCCAGGTGATGGCACGCATCCAGCAACCCTAGAACGGAAAGGGCGCGAAGCGCCTCTTTCCCAGGGGCGCGGGGAACTGCGCGACCAGCCACACCGGACCCGCAGCTCCCCACAACCTCCCCGGCGGAGCCGTCAGCGCTTGCCGCCCTTGGGATCCGCCAGCCCCGCGCGGCGCAACGCGTCGGCCATCGCACTGTTGGCAGGCGGCGGCGCCTGACGCGAACCACCGCCACCGCTACGGCCGCCACCACCACGCCCGCCCTGCCGCTGCTGCGGCGGACGCCCACCCCGCTGCCGGCGCTCACCGCGCTCACCGGAACCACCGCCCTGGCCCTCCGAGGCCGCCGCCTCGTCGTCCAGCCGCAGTGTCAGCGAGATCCGCTTGCGCGGGATGTCGACGTCGAGGACCTTCACCTTGACGATGTCCCCGGGCTTCACCACGTCCCGCGGGTCCTTGACGAACGTCTTCGACATCGCGGAGACGTGCACCAGACCGTCCTGGTGCACACCGACGTCGACGAACGCCCCGAAGGCCGCGACGTTCGTCACGACGCCCTCCAGGACCATTCCGGCCGCCAGGTCGGAGATCTTCTCCACGCCCTCCTGGAAAGAGGCCGTCCTGAAGCCCGGACGCGGGTCGCGGCCCGGCTTCTCCAGCTCCTTCAGGATGTCGGTGACGGTCGGCAGACCGAACGTCTCGTCCACGAAGTCCTGCGGCTTCAGCGAGCGCAGCGCACCGGTGTTGCCGATGAGCGAGGCGACTTCCTGGCCGCTGGTCTTCACCATGCGCCGCACCACCGGGTAGGCCTCCGGGTGCACGCTGGAGGCGTCCAGCGGGTCGTCACCGCCGCGGATCCGCAGGAAGCCCGCACACTGCTCGTACGCCTTGGGGCCGAGCCGCGCCACCTTCTTCAGCCCGCCCCGGGACGTGAACGGCCCGTTGGCGTCCCGGTGCGCCACGATGTTCTCCGCGAGCCCGGAGGTGATCCCCGAGACCCGGGCGAGCAGCGGGGCCGACGCCGTGTTGACGTCCACGCCCACGCCGTTCACACAGTCCTCCACCACCGCGTCCAGCGAACGCGACAGCTTCAGCTCGGACAGGTCGTGCTGGTACTGGCCGACGCCGATCGACTTCGGGTCGATCTTCACCAGCTCGGCCAGCGGGTCCTGCAGCCGACGCGCGATCGACACGGCGCCGCGCAGCGACACGTCCATGTCGGGCAGCTCCTGCGAGGCGAACGCCGACGCCGAGTACACGGACGCGCCGGCCTCGGACACCATCACCTTCGTGAGCTTCAGCTCCGGGTGCTTGCTGATCAGCTCCCCGGCGAGCTTGTCGGTCTCGCGGGACGCCGTGCCGTTGCCGATGGCGACCAGCTCGACCGCGTGCTCCTTGGCGAGCCGGGCCAGCTTGGCGACCGCCTCGTCCCAGCGGTTGGCCGGGACGTGCGGGTGGATGACGTCCGTGGCGACGACCTTGCCGGTGGCGTCCACCACGGCGACCTTCACACCCGTACGGAAGCCGGGGTCCAGGCCGAGCGTTGCGCGCGTGCCCGCCGGGGCCGCGAGCAGCAGGTCGCGCAGGTTCGCCGCGAAGACCCGCACCGCCTCGTCCTCGGCGGCCGTGCGCAGCCGCAGCCGCAGATCGATGCCGAGGTGCACGAGGACGCGGGTGCGCCACGCCCAACGAACGGTGTCCTTGAGCCACTTGTCGCCGGGCCGGCCCCGGTCGGCGATCCCGAACCGGTTCGCGATGATGCCCTCGTAGGACGACGGGCCGTCCGTGGCCTCCTCGGGCTCCAGAGCGAGCTCGAGGACCTCCTCCTTCTCGCCGCGCAGCATGGCCAGCACGCGGTGCGAGGGCAACTCGGTGAACGGCTCGGCGAAGTCGAAGTAGTCGGCGAACTTCGCCCCCGCCTCCTCCTTGCCGTCCCGCACCTTGGCGGCCAGCCGCCCGCGCACCCACATGCGCTCGCGCAGCTCGCCGATCAGATCGGCGTCCTCCGAGAACCGCTCGGTGAGGATCGCCCGGGCGCCGTCGAGGGCGGCCTGCGGGTCGGCCACGCCCTTGTCGGCGTCGACGAACGCGGCGGCCGCGGCGAGGGGCTCGACACCCGGATCGCCGAGCAGCCCCTCCGCCAGCGGCTCGAGCCCGGCCTCGCGGGCGATCTGCGCCTTGGTGCGCCGCTTGGGCTTGTAGGGGAGGTAGATGTCCTCCAGGCGCGCCTTGGTCTCGGCGCCCCGGATCCGTGCCTCCAGCTCCTCGGTGAGCTTGCCCTGCTCGCGCACCGACTCCAGGATCGCCGCCCGCCGCTCCTCCAGCTCCCGCAGATAGCGCAGCCGCTCCTCGACGGTGCGCAGCTGCGCGTCGTCGAGCATCTCGGTCGCTTCCTTGCGGTAGCGAGCGATGAAGGGCACCGTGGAACCGCCGTCGAGCAGTTCCACGGCGGCCCTGACCTGCCGCTCCCGTACGCCGAGTTCCTCGGCGATCCTGCCTTCGATGGTCCCTGCGTTGATGGACCCGTTGGGCCCGGGTGTCGTCACGATCCCGTACCGCCTTCTCCACTGAGGTTGCGCGGCAATTGTGGCAGGTGACACCGACACTCGGGGTCCAGGGCGTGGCCCCCGGCAGGTCGTCGGCCGCCCCGGTCAGGCCCTGCGGCTGCGGGTGGCGGACGAGGCCCCGCCGAAGAGCCGGGCCAGGGCCCGGAAGGGCAGGGTCACGACGGTGGCGATGGCGCCGCCGATCTGGCGCAGCACGTCTGCGATGGCACGGAACACGGTGTTTCCCCTTTCCTCTCCCGACCGCACCGGTCGGGAGAGGACGAGTACCTCAGGGACGCCTCACCATGCGTCACACCCTCAGCTCTTGCCGATCAGGTCCGCGGGGAAGGCCCCGGCCACGAACGCGGCCTGCGCGAAACCGGCGCCGAGCTCGGTCAGCCGGGACACGCCCTCCGGGCCCAGGTGCTCGTACGGGGCCCGGTCGAGCCGGTCCGTCTCCCGCTCGATCTCCTCACGCAGGGCGGCACCCCGCTCGGAGAGCTCGCCGGTCTCGTCCAGCAGCCCGCGCTCGCGCAGCCGGTCCGTCGCCGCGTCCCAGTCCTCCTGGCTCCAGCCCCGGGTGGTGAACACCCACTTCGGCGCCATGCCCTTGCCCGTCGCCGTGTGGGTCACCATCGCCTCCAGGCCGTCCAGCCCGGCGGACATCAGGGCGGCCAGATGCCCGTCGCCCCGGTCGGGGTTATGAACAGCTCGCATGTCTCAGGCCCTCTCCTGTCTCACGAACTTCCAGGTGAGGAACGACGATGATGTACATCGGACCTCGCAGGTTGTTGTCTCAGAGCACGCCAAGAACCGTATCCTGTTCGTGACCTTCGAACATGCGGCATGGCGCCGACCCGGCTGGTGCCGGTGTCGACTGGTTCGCGTTTCGCCGAGTTGCGAATTTCCGCTCTTCTCGCCGAATCAGATGAACTCCGTCGTCCGCTGTCCGCCACACCCGAGCTGATGTGGATACGACAGCGGCGCGCCACCAGCGGCAGGGGCGACTGAAGAACCGTTCTAAAGCAAGCCCTGAGCGCCGCCGGAATCGATATCCGCAAACAAAGGCCACGCACAGGGACTCGTCATCCCACCCGTCGTCTATCGGGCGTTCTCCGTATAGAAGTCCGTAGGACGGCTGAAGAAGATCAGCCTGTGCTGCTTAACCACCATGCGCTGAAAGCTGTTGCCGAAGCGGCCAACGTGCGGCCGTCAGAGCTGAAGCGGAACTTCGCAATCATCGAGAAGAGCAACGGCATTCCCGTACTGGAAACCGTGGGGCCGCTGAGGCTCGCAGCGGCAGGCCGGATGTTTCTACAGCAGGTCAGGCCGGTCCTTCGCCGCTATTCCTTCGCCCAGCCGATCTTGGGTTATCACATTGGTTGCATCAGCATCCAACAGAGATCGTCAAACGGCTGGCCTGCGCTCCAGGACCTGAGGATATCCTGCTCAATCAGTTGATCCAGTGCGCCCGGAAGCGAGGAAGGGGAAATCCCGCATTCGCGTGCCACCTGTTCTGGTTCGGCCACCCCTTGGATGTCGCCCAGGGCACAGCGAGCGGCGAGGCAGAGAGCGACGAGCCGAGGGAGAGGGGCCGAGTCCGTACGGATGCAGCAGGCACGGCGCAATGCCCAGTCGGCAGCGCGGAGTCGGTCAGGGCGCGCCGGGTGGTGCGTGAACAGGCCAGGGTCGAGAAGTTGGACTTCCACCACATGGGCCACCGTTGGGACAGTGTGCAGCCATCCCGCTTGAGCGAGCTCATGGAAGGGGTCTCTGGCATCGCCCAAGCGAAGGCTCCGGAGCAGACCCAGGGGAAGGCGCACTTGGCCGGCACCGCTCATGCGTAGAGCACACTGAAGCGCGATGAGCCGCGCGGCTGCTCCAGTGTCGGGAGGGAGCGCGGACGCAAGATAGCTGAGCATCTCTCGTACCCGCGTTTGGCTTTCGGGTCCTTTGGGGCGGCGTCGCCTGCGGTTGGCCGTCTTCCGCTCCGACGCCGAAACCTCAACGGTCAGGTTTGTTTCGGGGATCACTGCGGCCTCATCGGTGGCAGCCGCGCATGCTCTGCATGTATCACTGAGCCGCCAGATCCGACCGCCGCGCTCGCGTGCGAGCAGGAGTCCGATGGGGCCCTGGCATCCCCGATGGCGGCGGTGCCAGCAGCAGCCCCGCTCGTGGCACTGACATGTCCGCAGATGCGTGGGCAGCGGGGCTCGGCGCGCGTGCAGAGCCAGATGGGCCAGGAGCTCGGCTCGAGCTGACAGGCCATTGAGTAGTCGGCCACTGTGGGCGCAGTGCTGGCACACGAGGACCGGCCCGCCAGGCTGCGGGCGCAGTTCCACTGTCCAAGTGCGCCGTACTTCGGGGTGGGCGAAGCGGGGCCTCATGGCAGGCGCCTTCCTCCTGTCGTTTCCGCGCCGACCCCCGTCGGGCTGCGATCGGCGGCACACGGTAGTGCAGACCCCTGCCCTTTGCTGAAGTGGTGACGGATGGGATTTAGGGCAGAGGTCTGCACTGACAGGGCAGGTGTCTGCACCGTCGGATGGTCGGGTGACGATCTTCCCGCCCGATCCGGACTTCGAGGCTCTGCGTCTGGAGCTGGCCCGGCTGCGTGCGGCGCGGGGATGGACCTATGACGAGCTCGCAGACCGAAGCGGCCTGGCCAGAAGGACGCTCATCGAGATCGAGCAAGGTCGCACGATCGGCACCCTGAAGTCGTGGCACGCCCTCGCTCATGCCCTGGGCACGCCCCTCGATGAACTCTTTGGCGCTCTTTGCGGCGGGCACGAACCCCCTCGGTCAGCGAGCGGCTGACGGTGCGTGCGAGCCAGGGACGCATTCACCCGATCCGGCAGGTCGATGCGCACGTTTGAGCGTTTACTCGAATGCGCGTCGCCCCGGATTGGGCCGTTCGGCGGATGTCCACGACCCTGACACTGCTTGTACGGCGTGCGGCCTGGCATCTTCCCGCCCATGCACCCTTCATCCGCAGGCCGGCACAGAGACTCCAGCCCTGCCCTTGCCTACCGGCGACGCTCGTTGCGTATCGATCCCGACAGCCCGACCCGGCTACTGCGCTGCGCTCAGCGCGGTCGTTGCCGCGACTGCGGCAACGATGTCGAGTGGTACCACCGAGTCCGCGACCGCCCTGTCTGCCTGCATCCCCATGAACTGTCGGCAGCTGAGGTGCCCGCCGAGTTCCGCTGGCACGTCAGCTCCGGCCTTGCCCATCCGGCCGGGGACGGCAGCGCCTGGTGCCGACTGGCCCATGCTCTCGTCTGCCCGAACGGTGAGGTCGGCACCCTCCTCGTCCCCACCCTGACAAGGCTGCGCCGGGCGCTGGCCGTGAACTCGCGCCGCCTGACCGACGCCGGCGTCTTCACACCGGCCGCACCGCAAGACCGTTCTGCGCGGCAGTCGGAGGGTTCCTGCCGACCCGCCAGACCTGTCGTCCAACTCCTGTACGTGCGCTACCTGGCCGCTCGACCTGTGGACGAGATCCAATGTGTGGCCCAGGCGCGGCAGCGTGACAGATGCACCCACACGGTGCTGGCTCCGGATGGCCCGGCCGGTGTCTGGAAGCTGGTTCCCGCAACGACTGCTCAAGGTCAACTGGCACTGCCTGCTGAGGTGATGGCTCTCTACGATCTGTCTTCCCTGCCCTACACCGAGCAGCTGCGCTGGCGCACGCAGCGCTGCACTTGGCACGCGGCTGCCCCGACCGCGGCGGACCTGGCGCTGACGGACTGGGATCCCTTCGCCCCCCTCATCCACCACGAATACACGCACCCTCGGCTCCCGACCCACCCTCGTCGGCCGCGCCCCGGCGGCGATGCGCGAAAGGCGGCGCGGCCGTGAGACGAGAGCACGCCGTGGAGATCGTTCTGACCCGGTCGGCCACACGCAGAGAACTTCACCGCGCTTGTCGCGCCGTGCCCCTCGCGGCGAACGCCGACCGCACCCGGCTGATGACCGTACGTCCGGCAAAGTCGCCGGGGCATGCCTTGCGGTCGCTCCGCCATGAACTCGATCGACTCCTGCCCATCGACGTGCTGACCACCCACTACCCCGATGCGTCGGGCAAGGTCCTGATCAACCTTGTCCTCACTCGGGCCACATGCTCGGTGATCAAGCGGGCCGCGGCGGTTCACGGTCAGAAGCCCGCAGAGTTCGTCGCTCAGACCGTCAGCGCAGCCGTCGAGCGCGACAAGCGGGACCGTGCCCAGCAATTGGCCGTGCAGCTCCGGCGCCTCCTCGTCCATCACGCCCCCGAAGACGTGCTTACCTGCACGGCCCGCATCCTCCTCGACCGCCAGCACTTCACGTCGCCTACCCAGTGCGATGCCGATGGTTCCCGACCGAGCAGCAGTTCCCACACGACCCCTTGACTCCTCCCCACTGCGGAGCCCTCATTGCACACTCCCACCGACGAACAGACCAACGCCATCGACACCTTCCGCGCGGGTCACCATGTGGTGCTGCAAGCCGGTGCCGGCACCGGCAAGACCAGCACGCTGTGCCTCCTGGCCGCGAGTACCAATCGACGTGGCCGCTACGTCGCGTTCAACAAGGACATCGCGGTCGATGCCGCCGCTCGATTCCCACGCTCCGTACTGTGCAAGACCGCGCACGCCACGGCCTACGCAGCCGTCGGCCACCGCTTCGCCGGTCGCCTCAGCAGCCCTCGCCAGCCCGCATGGCGCATCGGGCAGGCCCTCGGCGTCAGATCGTCCATCCGTATCGGTGATCACGAGATCAGCCACAGAACCCTGTCTCATTCCGTGCTGCGCACGGTCACCCGCTTCTGCCACTCCGCCGACAACGCTCTGGCAACCCATCACGTACCAGCCCTGCGGCGGCTCGGAACACCGGCCGAGCGGGCCCAACTCGCCGACGCAGTCATGCCGTTCGCTGAAAAGGCGTGGACCGATCTGCAGAATCCCGAGCGAGGTGAGGTGCGCTTCGAGCACGACCACTACCTGAAGATCTGGGCCCTGACCGAACCGAAGATCGACGCCGACTTCCTTTTCCTCGACGAAGCCCAGGACACCAACCCGGCCCTCGAGCAGGTCTTCGCCGCTCAACGAGGCCACGCGCAACTGGTGATGGTCGGCGACTCCGCTCAGGCCATCTACGGGTGGCGAGGCGCGCGGGATGTGATGACAGGCTTCGACGCCACCCACCTCACCTTGACCCGCTCCTTCCGCTTCGGCCCTCTCCTGGCTGAAGAGGCCAACCGGTGGCTTGCCTTCACCGACGCGCCGATCCGGCTGACCGGCACCGACACCATTTCCACGCAGGTCGGCCGGGTCACCTGTCCGGACGCGGTGCTGTGCCGCACCAATATCGGTGCCATGACCGAAGTCATGCGGCAGTTGGAAACTGGCCGTCGGGTGGCGCTGACCAGAGGTGGACAGGCCCTCACGGCGCTGGCGCTCGCCGCTCGGGACCTCAAAGAGGGCCGTCGTACCTCCCATCCCGAGCTTGTTCTCTTCACCTCCTGGGGCGAGCTGCAGGACTACGCGGAACACGACCCCGCTGGCCGAGACCTCCAGCCATTTGTTGAACTCATCGACGACCACGGCCCCGAAGCCATCATCGCCGCCGTTGACGCACTGACCGACGAAACCAATGCAGAGGTCACCATCTCCACCGCCCACAAAGCAAAGGGCCGGGAATGGCCCAAAGTCAGAATCGCCGACGACTTTCCCCCGCCGCCGGACAGCGACCAACAGGACGCCAGCGGCCGCCCCATCCCGGAACCTGTCAGCGATACCGACGCACGCCTCGCATACGTCGCGGTCACTCGCGCCCGGCGACAACTGGACCTCGGGGGACTTTCGTGGATCGAGGACCATACGGCTGCCCTCACCGGCAGGTGACACCCAACGAGCGGGCCTCCTCCCGTGTGCAGAATCCGGCGTACAGCCCTGCTCGTCTGCCGTGCTCAATTTCCGCAGGTCAGAGGCCATGTTTACTCGATGAATAAACCGTCGGGCTCGAATTCGGGGCGAATCCGAGCCGCGGGTATCGTCGTTTCTGTCTGCCGTCCACGCTGCATATTCGGACATTCCGGGTGGCAAGCGCGGTCCCGTGCCGCTCAGCGGCAGACATCTCGGACTCCGAAGCAGTCTGAAGAACACGTACGAGCTGCCTCCTTGCTGACGCCGCTCGGTTGGGGTGCGGCGCGCGGATGGCCGCCCGGCAGTGCGGCGTGTCGAGACGGTCCTCGACCGCAGCAGAACGATCAACACCAGGCACTCCGCCCCCGGGGTCCGATCGCAGGTTGGCCGCACCCGCCCGTGATCGTGCGAGTGGGCCAGGGCGACGACGGCGGCCGCGACGACGAACTCCTCGCGGCCGCCGTGCCCGCTGCCGATGAGCGCTGGCGGAGGGCAAGACGGGACGGGAGCTGCCGGTCGGGCGGTCAGCCGTGGGGACCCATCCCGCGCAGAAACGTGTCGACGACGAGTGTTGCCAGTGCGTCCGCGTTCTGCCGGACCTGGTCCGGGTCGAGATCCGCGCCGCCTCCGTGCTGAGCCTCGTCGACGAGGGCGTAGTAGACCCGCCGCGCCCACATGAGGTCCGTGTCGGGGGCGAGGAGCCCTTCGCGCTGGGCTCGGGCGAAGAACTCGAGGGCACCGGCGTTGACCTCGGACCAGATCACCGCCGTGAGAGGGGAGTCGGCGAGGGGGTGGCCGAGGGTGAACGGCCAGGCGCTCTTGATCCGCAGTACGTTCGCCGTGACGCGGTGGAGTGCCACGAGCGGCGGGGCGGTGTCCATGTGGGCGTCTTCTACGCCCTCCAAGAGCTGTCGCTTCGCCGAGGCTGCGAGTGCTTCGATGAGGGCCTGGCGGTTGGCGAACCGCCGGTGCACGGTCGTTCTGGCCACTCCTGCCTCCTCCGCGATCTGCTCCATCGAGGCCGCGGGGTCCTTGGCGAGGACCTGCTCGGCCGCCCCCAGGATCGCGCGCACGGTGCGCGCGGCATCGGCCCGCAGGGGTCGGCCCATGACGTATCCACTCCCGTTGTTGATTCGTGATGCACGGAAGACCCTACGCCTGACCTGCGGATTTGTACTGATTTGCATCACTGTTGATGCATGGAAAAGTAAAGTTGCGACAAGAGTGATGCGAGTAAGAGGTCGAACTGCTACGTTCCTGTTTTAGATCATGGACCTCCTCTCATGATTCGGCTCCCCGGTCGGCGGTTTCCGAAGTCCGCGGAGCGGAGTCCCTCTGGTCCTGGCCCTATGTGCCTGATGGCCCCCCATGAAAACGAGCCCTCGGGTGAACCGGAGGAATGACACGGTGGAGATCGAGCTGCGGATCAACGGGTCCGCCCGGAGGCTGGACGTCGCGCCGCAGGTGAGCCTGCTCGACGCGCTGCGTGAGTACCTGGGCCTGACCGGTACCAAGAAAGGCTGCGACCAAGGTGCGTGCGGTGCCTGCACGGTGTTGGTCGACGGCCGGCGGATCAACGCCTGCCTCGCGCTGGCGGTGCAGTACCAGGGCCGTGAGATCACCACCATCGAAGGGGTCGACCACCCGTTGCAGGCGGCGTTCGTCCGCACGGACGGGTTCCAGTGCGGCTACTGCACGCCGGGTCAGATCTGTTCGGCGATCGGGATGCTCACCGAACACAAGGAAGGCGCGCCCAGCGCGGCCACCGAGCACCTCGCCGACACCGGCGGGGAGCTGGACGAGACGGAGATCCGGGAACGGATGAGCGGCAACCTGTGCCGCTGCGGCGCCTACAACGGCATCGTCTCGGCGATCAAGGAGGTCGCGAAGTGAAGTCGTTCTCCTACCTCAGCGCCCCGGACGTGGGCACGGCGCTGCGCACGGTCGCGGACGGCGAGGACGTGAAATTCCTCGCGGGCGGGACGAACCTCGTCGACCTCATGCGTGAGGGCATCGAACACCCGGCGACGGTCGTGGATATCACCCGCCTGCCGCTGACCGGGATCGAGGAACTCCCCGACGGCACCATCCGCGTCGGCGCACTGGTGTCCAACAGTCGGCTCGCCGCGGACCCCCTCATCAGGACCCGCTATCCGGTCCTGGCCAAGGCGATCCTGCTGGGAGCCTCGGCCCAGCTGCGGAACATGGCGACCGTCGGCGGGAACCTCCTGCAGCGCACCCGCTGCATGTACTTCTACGACGAGGCATCCGCCTGCAACAAGCGTGTGCCCGGCAGTGGTTGTGACGCGATCGGCGGGTTCTCCCGCGGCAGCGCGGTCCTGGGGTCGAGCGAGCACTGCATCGCGACGCATCCCTCGGACATGGCGGTGGCGCTGGTGATGCTCGACGCCGTCGTCGAGGTGGAGAGCGTGCGCGGCATCCGGCGTATCCCGGTCGCCGACTTCCACCAGCTGCCCGGCGACACCCCCCACATCGAGACAGTCCTCGCCCCCGACGAACTGATCACGGCCATCGAGCTGCCGCCGGTTCCGGTCGCGACCCACTCGCGCTACCGCAAGGTCCGCGACCGCGCGTCCTACGCCTTCGCCCTCGTCTCCGTCGCCGCCGCGCTCGCTGTCAAGGACGGTGTGGTCACCGACGTTCGCCTCGCACTCGGCGGGGTCGCGACCAAGCCGTGGCGGGCACGCGTTGCGGAAGAGCTGCTGCTCGGCGCCGAAGCCACCGACGAGAACTTCGCCAGGGCCGCCGCCGCGGAACTCGCCCCCGCCCTGCCCCAGTCCGACAACGCCTTCAAGATCGACCTGGCCCAGCGGACGGTCGTGGCCGTGCTGCGGACACTCAACGCCGAGCGGAGCGCATCGTGACCACACGCACCTGGACAGGCTCCGACCCCGGCGCGGACGCTTCCGTACCCGTGGGGAGAGCGGTCGGACAGCCGGTGGACCGCCGAGACGGCCACGCGAAGGTGACCGGGGCGGTGCGGTTCTCCGCCGAGCACCACTACCCGAACCTCACGTACGCGAAGCTGGTCCATGCCACCGTCGCCCGTGGCACGATCACCGGCATCGACACGGCCGCGGCGGCCGCGGTGCCCGGCGTCCTGGCGGTCCTCACCCACCTCAACGCGCCAAGGATCAAACCACCCCGCAAACTCAACATCGTGCTGAACCTGGGACCCGACGTCTCGGGAACCGACGTCGACTATCTCAACACCGATCAGGTCTTCTGGGACGGCCAGCCGATCGCCGTCGTGATCGCGGAGACCTCCGCGGCGGCGAACGAGGCGGCCCCCCTTGTCGAAGCGACCTACGACCTGCTGCCCGCGCGCGTGGACTTCGCCATCGAGCAGTCCAACGCCACCCCGGCGAAGGGCGACCTCACTTTCGCCGGCATGAAGAAGAAGGGCGACGCCGAGGCGGCGCTGGCCGCTGCGGAGGTGTCGCTCGACCTGCGCTACACCACGCCCGGCCTGCAGCACAACGCGATCGAGCCGCACGCGACGGTCGCCGTCTGGGACGGTGACCACCTCACGGTGCACGACACCACCCAGTCCATCCACCAGACCAGCCACTACCTGGCCTGGCGGTTCGGTGTGCCGGCGTCCCACGTCCGTGTCCGTGCCGAGTTCCTAGGGGGCGGCTTCGGCGGAAAGTTCGCCGTCTGGCCGGGCACGGTTATCACGGCGATGGCGGCGAAGGCTGTCGGGCGGCCCGTGCGCCTGGCACTGAGCCGCACGGCCGTCAACCGCGCCACCGGTGGACGCACCGCCTCGACCAACCGGATCGCGCTCGGCGCGACCCGCGACGGCCGGCTCACCTCGCTGATCCAAGACAGCATCACCCGCACCGGCTCGGCCGGAGGCCTGCTCGAGGCGACCAGCTCACCGGCCCGGCACCTCTACGGCGCAGAGAACATGCTGACCCGGCAGAACCTCGTCGCCATGGATCTGATGCCCAACACCTGGCTGCGCGCCCCCGGCGAGGCGATCGGCAGCTTCGTACTGGAATCCGCCATGGACGAACTTGCCTACGAGCTGTCCATGGACCCGATCGCCTTGCGGCTGCGCAACGAGCCCACAAAGGATCCGACGGGCGGCAAGAAGTTCTCCCAGCGCATGCAGCGTGAAGCCTTCGAGAGGGGTGCCGAACGCTTCGGCTGGGCGGACCGCGATCCCGAACCCCGCTCCATGCGTGACGGTGAGTGGCTCGTCGGCATGGGCACGGCCGCCGCCTTCCACCCGACCCTTCGCCTGGTCGCCGACGTCAAGGTACGACTGAGCGACGACGGCAGTGTGCTCGTGCAGTGCGGTTTCCACGAGATGGGCATGGGGGCCGCGACCGTACAGGCACAGATCGCCGCGGACGCGCTCGGCATCGCGTTCGAGAAGGTCCACGTCGAGTACGGCGATTCGGCCCTGCCGACCGGCCCGATGGCCGGCAACTCCAACCAAACGGCGACGGTCGCCACCAGCCTCCTCGCTGCGTGCGCCGAGCTGAACCGCAAGGTGAGTGCCCTGGCCCGCCGTACGGGCACGAGCGGTCAGGAACCGGCAGCCGCCCTGTGGGCAGCGGGCACCCCGGTCCTGGAGGCCTCGGTCGGGTCGGACACCCGGCTGGGTGCGCTGGGCAGTCAGGGCCGCTTCCTGACCAACTTCCTGAAGGACCAGCGCTGGTCCAAGGCGGCCCGTGGCGCGCAGTTCTGCGAGGTGCGGGTGAACGCCGACACCGGCGAACTGCGGATCTCACGCTGGCTCGGCATGTTCGACGTCGGCCACATCATCAACCCCAAGACCGCCGCCAGCCAGCTCCGCGGGGCCGTGGTCACGGGCATCGGCATGGCGCTGTCGGAGCAGAGCCTGATCGACCCACGCAACGGACGCACCATGAGCGCCGGCCTCGACTCCTACTACCTGCCCGTCCACGCCGACATCCCCCCGATCGACGTCGCCTGGCTCGACGAACCGGACAAGACGATGCCGCTGGGAATCATCGGGCTGGGCGAGGTCGGCACGACCGGCGTGGCGGCCGCGATCGCGAACGCCGTGTATCACGCGACGGGCAAGCGGATCCGGGACCTGCCGATCACGCTGGACAAGCTGCTCTGACGCCGGCCCGGTCTGCGCACCGCGACACGACGAGAAAGCAACTCCCATGCTGGACATCGCTGACGAGCTGAACCGATGGCTTGAGGAGGGTCGGGAGTTCGCGGTGGCCACGGTCGTGGCCGTGGGCGGCAGCGCACCGCGCGGGCCGGGCGCCGCGCTCGCCGTCGACGCCGACGGCACGGCCGTCGGCTCGGTGTCGGGCGGTTGTGTGGAAGGCGCGGTCTACGAGCTGTGCATGCAGGCGCTCGTCGACGGCGAGACGGTGCGCGAGCGGTTCGGCTACAGCGACGAGGACGCCTTCGCCGTCGGGCTGACCTGCGGCGGTGTCCTCGACATCCTGGTCACCCCGGTGCCCGCCGGCGGACCCGGTAGGAAGACACTCCAGACGGCGCTGTCGGCTGCCGCCCGGGGCGAGGCGGTGGCACTTGCCCGCGTGGTGCGCGGCCGGGCAGAGCTTCTGGGACGGGCGCTGGCGGTCCGTCACGACGGCTCCTTCGAAGGCGGACTCGGCGGACACCCGGACCTGGACCGCGCCGCCGTCGACGAAACCTGCTCCCTGCTTGACGTCGGCCGCACGGGCACCTTCGAGATCGCTCAGGACGGATCTCACTGCGAGACCGGCCTGACCGTGCTCGTCGAGTCGAGCGTGCCGCCGCCCCGCATGCTCGTCTTCGGCGCCATCGACTTCGCCGCGGCCCTGGTACGCGTGGGCAAGTTCCTCGGCTACCACGTCACCGTGTGCGACGCCCGCCCCGTCTTTGCCACCCGGACCCGCTTTCCCGAGGCCGACGACATCGTCGTCGACTGGCCGCACCGCTACCTCCACCGGACCCCGACCGACGGCCGCACCGTGGTGTGCGTCCTCACCCACGACGCCAAGTTCGACGTACCCCTCCTGGAGACGGCCCTGCGACTGCCCGCCGCCTACATCGGCGCGATGGGCTCCCGCCGCGCCCACGAGGACCGCGACCGCCGGCTCCGCGAAATCGGCCTGACCGACTCTGAACTGACCCGCCTGCACTCACCGATCGGCCTCGATCTCGGCGCCCGTACGCCCGAGGAGACCGCCCTGTCCATCGCCGCCGAGATCGTCGCCGTCCGCCACGGCGGTACAGGCCTGCCCCTGAGCGAGTCACACACGCCGATCCATCACGACGCCGAAGCCCGCCGACTGGGGGTGATCAGCGCGAGTGATCAAGACGGGGCCTTCCCGGGGACGGCGGTGGTCGATTTGAATAACGAAAACGATCGGTTTACTACTTACGGGAAACCGGTCGGTTTCCCTTCAGGGGGCGGCCGAGGCCGTGATCCACGGTTGCCTTCGCGTGCTGAAGGGTTTTGAGTCTGCAGGTTCCCGGTCCGGCGATGGTGCCGTCCGGTCTTCTCCCGATGTAACTGTGTTGTCCAGGCCGGAGTAGTCATGAATGGAATTCACCCCTTCCGCGTGCTGCGCGCCAGAGCTCTGTGGATCGCCAGCGGCGTGATCACGGGTGTTCTCGCGCTGCTGTTCGCCGTGCTGTACGTCGGCGCCAACATCGATCCAGTCGGCCACATGAAGAACCTGCCCGTCGGCCTGGTCAACGCCGACAAGGGAGCCGCCGTCGGCGGGAAGCAGGTCAACCTGGGCGCCCAGATCACCGAGTCGATCAGTAAGTCCACCGCGGGAGGGGACAAGATCGACTGGAAGGTGATGGACGAGCGGGAGGTGAAGGAGGAACTCGGCGAGGGCAAGCTGTACGGCGCGCTCGTCGTGCCCGCCGACTTCACGTCCTCGGTCGCCGCCCTGACCGGCACCACGGCCGCCGGGACTCCGGCCCGCCCGACGCTGACGGTGCTGACGAACCAGTCCGCCGGCAGCCTCGGCTCCAGCCTGGCGCGGGTCGCGACGACGCAGGCCGCCGAGAACGCCTCGCTCCACATCGGCAAGGAACTGACCGCCCAGATCGGACCCGCGCAGGAGAAGCTGCCCGCCGCGGCACGCGTCCTGCTCGCCGATCCGGCCGCTGTCACGGTGAAGGACGGCCATCCCCTCGACTCGCACAGCGGCCTGGGCCTCACCGCGTTCTATTACGCCCTCGCCCTCGTGGTCGTCGGCATGCTCTCCGCCAACGTCATCAGCGGCCAGGTCGACCACACCCTCGGCTACACCCACAACGACCTGGGCCCGCTGCGCCTGCACCGCCCGCTGATCCGGGCCACCCGCGTGCAGACCCTCGCCATCAGCAGCACCCTCATGGCGGCCCTGTCCCTCCTGATGGGCACCCTGGTCATGGTCGGGGCGGTCGGCATCATGGGCATGGACGCCTCGCACCTGCCGCTGCTGTGGCTGTACTCGGTCTGCGCCGTCGCGGTCTCCGGGATCGGCGCGCTCACCCTCCTCGCCGTCTTCGGCACCCCCGGCATGCTGGTGGCCACACTGGTCTTCATCGGGATGGCGGTGCCCACGGCCAACGCCACCACGCCGATCCAGGCGCTGCCCGGCTTCTACCGCTTCCTCGCGGAGTTCGAGCCCCTGCGGCAGATCGCCGACGGCATCCGCGCGATCCTCTACTACGGCGCGCAGGGCGACGCGGGCCTGACCCGGGGCTGGGTGATGATGGCCGTCGGTCTTGTGGCAGCCGCCCTGTTCGGCTTCGGCGTGCTGGGGTGGTACGACCGCAAGGGGCTGCACCGCATCCCGGTCGAGACCGAGCCCGAGAAGAACGCCACCCCGGTGTAGCGGAACTCCTTCCGCCTCCCCCAGGACGGGGCCGTTGAGCGGAGTGGCCCCCCGTGTGCCGCCCCCGTGGGGACGAGGGGCGTGCACACCATCAGGGCTCGGCGACGGGCCTTCTCCCGGGAGAACCGTCGCCGAGCCCTGAGCGGACTTCAGCCCCCGGAAGGCGCCGCCGGTTCCCTACACCCCTGAAGGCCGATCGGTTTCCCATGCGTCCGATGCGAGTCAACCTCACGACAGGACCACCGAAGTGAAGTCAACTTCCAGAGAGCGCCTGCTGGAGGCGGCGGCCACGCTCACCTACCGGGACGGCGTCAATATCGGCGTCGACGCGCTGTGCAAGGCGGCGGGAGTGTCGAAGCGCTCCATGTACCAGCTGTTCCACAGCAAGGACGACCTGCTGGCAGCAAGCCTGGAGGAGCGTACTGCCCCCTTCGTGGCCACTCTCCTGCCTCCGGCGGACGACGGCCGCTGCCCCCGCGAGCGGATCCTGCACGTCTTCGAGCAACTGGAGTCGCAGGCGGGCGCGCCCGCCTTCCGAGGCTGCCGGTACCTGACTGTGCAGATCGAGCTCAAGGACCAGAATCACCCTGCGAGCCAGGTGGCACACCGGATCAAGGCGAATCTGACCGCCTTCTTCCGTGCCGAGGCCGATCGCGGCGGTGCGAGCGACCCTGATCTGCTGGCCCGGCAGCTGACCCTGATCCTTGACGGCGCCGGCGCCCGTGCGGGGAGCGGAGCCGACACCATGACGGGACTTCTCGCCCCCACGGTGGTCACCCTGCTGGATGCGGCAGGCGTGCGCTGACGCCTCGTTCTTCCGGAAGGCTTCCTGGTCTCCTGGCCTCTTTCCCGCACCGGGGGAGTCCGGTGGCGGCGAAAGTGTTACCGAGCATGCCGCAGCAAAGAAACGTGCGGTCCGGTCGGCATCGGTATCCAGCGCCCAGTGTTCCCATGTCTTCATCCGGCCCAGGCCGATCTCCTGATCAGGTTGTCGCCCTGCATCCCGGCGGCCGCCACGAAGGCGTATCCCTGCATCTGCAGTCTGCTCGCTCGTCTATGGCGCTGTGAAGAGCAGCGGGAAGCGCAGGCCCAGCCACGGTTTGCGGCCCCAGACGACGACCTTGGCGCGGGCCATGGCGGTGGGGGCGGTCCAGCGGCCCAGGGCGAGGAGGAGGAAGGCGACGGGGTCGATGGCTATCGTGCAGTCGGGCCGGCGGGGCGGGGCGTCGGTGACCGTGGGCATGCCGTCCGAGAAGGTGACGGCGAAGCGGTCGCGGCCGATCCGCAACAGATAACACGCACAGTGGTCGGCCGCGCCGGCGTTCACTGCACGCGGCATGGCCAGTCGCATGAAGGGCAGCGTGAACGCGACCACGTCCCGGTTGACCATGTGAGGCCCGCGCAACGCGACCGCGATGTCGTATCCGTGCCCGAGCAGATGCGTGAGCAGGTACGAGCCCAGGGTGGCCGTGGACATCGGCCCCATCGGCGTCAGCGCCGCCTCCAGCGGACTGCGGCCGGCCGCGGCCGCGACGAAGGCCCGGGCCGTGTCCGCGATCTCCGCGCCGAGGACTTCCGGATCCCGCTGCGGGAAGGCGGCCAGAGCCGCCCGGTTGGCTGCCGCGAGGCCGCTGGGCGTCCCATCGCCGTAGGGGCGTTCCTCACCCGTCCCGATGGCCACCATCAGCTTCCCTGCCAGCGCGAGGTGCGCCGCCGCCTCCCCCACCGTCCACTCTGCGCCCCGCAGTGGCGTGTGAGGGTCGGCTCCCGCCTGCAGCAGCTCCGCGATCCGGTCGGCAGTGGCGACAATGGCATCCTCGGGTGTCATGAACGCGATCGTGTCCGCGCTCGGACTTCCTGTCCAGTGCCCTGCCTGTCCTGCTCCCGCCTGTACCTGAAGGACTTATCGGGGGTACGGCGTTCATGATCGGGTCCGCCCGGCGAAGGGGCCGTCTCGGTCAGGAACGAGCTCCACGGCTCCCTGGGCGAGAAGGGCGCCTTGGCCGATGCGATCGCGTGGGAGTCGGTCCCGGTGCACCGGTCCGGGCAATCGCCCAGGCCGTTGGGCGAACCGCCGCACCCGCCCCTGCCGGTCCGGCAACAAGCGTTGCCCGGCACGTGGCTGCGCGTCCCACCGGGGCGATGGCACCGAAGTCGATCCGGCCGCCCACGTGGAGGTCCCTCGGATGTGGAAGCGCACCACGTTGCCCCTTAAGGGACGGCTCCTTCTCCAGCTCGACCGCGTCGAATGGCCAGGCGGCTCACGGCGGCCGGATCGGGCGGTCCTGCCGGGTGCGGTAAGGCGCTTCGGTCCGGTCCCTGTTTCCCACGTCGACGAGCGTGGTGGTGCTGGATGCGGCCGGTTTCAGGTGGGGCGGCGGATGGCCTCTACGGCGGTGTCGTAGAGGTCGAACATGTCGGCCTGTCCGCCCAGGCGTACCCATTCTTCATTGGCTGCCTGCATGCAGACGATCGCTGCGGCTGCGATCGCGCGGGCTTGCAGGGTGCGGCGGTCGGAGTCGGGCAGTCGCGGCTCGATGTGCGGCGCGAACAGGTCCTGCCAGCGGCCCTGCTTCTCGGCGTGCCCGGCGCGCAGGGAGTCGTTGCCGAACAGCAGCGTGATGAACTCCAGGCGCCCTTCGGCCGGTATGTCGATCTCCTCCAGGGCCTCGAACGCCGCGCGCAGCGCGGTCCAGGCGTCCTCGTCGGCCGGGCGCTCGGCGAGGCGCGCGGCGATCAGTTCGCCCTGTTCGTCCAGGCCGCTGAGCGCGAGGTCTTCCTTGTTGCGGAAGTAGTTGAACAGGGTCCGCCGGGAGACGCCCGCGGCGGCGGCGACCTCATCGAGGGTCGTGTTGTCGAAGCCCTTGGCGGCGAACAGCTCGATGGCGGTCCGGGCCAGCAGGGAGCGGACCACGGAGCGGGTCTGCTCCCGGATAGGGGCGGGTTTCTGAGTCATGCACCGATGGTACTTCGTCTCATGCCATGCACCTACTTGCACTCAGTGCAAAGATGTGCGTAGAGTGAATGCCATGAGCGACACCGACTCCGTCCCCGCCGCTCTCATCAACAGCTAAGGAACGCGATCATGGCCATCACCGACGTCACCGCACAGCCCACCGACGCGGAGCGCTTCCAGCACATCCTCCAGACCCAGCGCGCCGCCTACCTCCGCGACGGAGCGCCCTCCCTGCAGGCACGGCGCAGCGATCTGGCCAGGTTCAAGAAGGCGCTGATAGCCCGGCGCGGCGCCATCGAGGGGGCGATCGACGCCGACTTCGGACATCGCTCGCGGCACGAGACCGCGTTCATGGAAGTCGTGGGCGTCGTGCAGGGCATCGACTACCTGCACCGCAACCTTCGCCGGTTCATGCGTCCGACCCACCGCCACATCGAGCTGCTGCTGCGTAACGGCAGCAACCGCATCGAGTACCAGCCGCTCGGCGTGGTCGGCGTCATCTCGCCGTGGAACTACCCGGTCAACCTGTCACTGATGCCCGTGGTCACCGCGATCGCGGCCGGCAACCGCGTGATGCTCAAGCCGTCGAAGCTGACCCCGGCGACGAACGCGGTGCTCGCGCAGATGCTCGGCGAGCTCTTCCCGCCGGAGCAGGTCACGATGGTCAGCGGCGACGGTTCCGCGTTCTCCTCCCTGCCGTTCGACCATCTCGTCTTCACCGGCAGCACCGAGGTCGGACGGGCCGTGATGAAGGCGGCCAGCGACAACCTCGTCCCCGTCACGCTGGAACTCGGCGGCAAGTCCCCGACCATCGTGGCCAAGGGACACGTGACCGACCGGGCCGTGTCCGACATCGTCTTCGGCAAGCTTCTCAGCGGCGGGCAGACCTGCATCGCGCCCGACTACGCCTTGGTGCACGAATCCGAGATCGACGCCTTCATCGCCACCTACGACAGACTCGTGAAGACCGCCTACCCCGACGGCCCGACCGGCGACGACTACACGTCGATCGTCGACGACAAGCAGTACAAGATCCTCACCGGCCTGATAGAGGACGCCCGCGCTCACGGGGCGCGGATCATCGAGGTCGGACACCGGCCGGGCGACGCGGCCCGCCGTCCGCACACCCTCGCACCGACCGTCGTGCTCGGCGTCACCGACGACATGCGCATCGCCCACGAGGAGATCTTCGGCCCCATCCTGCCGATCTTCGGGTACCGCGACATCGACGACGCCATCACCTACGTCAACGCACGGCCCCGGCCGCTCGCCCTCTACTACTTCGGCGACAGCGGCCCCGACCGACGCAAGGTCCTCGACCGCACGACCTCCGGCAACGTCACCGTCAACGGCACCATCATGCACGTCGCACAGGACGACCTCCCCTTCGGCGGCGTCGGCGCCAGCGGGATGGGCAAGTACCACGGCATCGAAGGCTTCCGCACGCTCAGCCACCCCAAGGGCATCTACGTCCAGGGACGCTGGAACGCCACCCGCATGCTGCGCGCCCCCTTCAACAAGCGCACCGAAACCCTCCTCAACTTCCTGCTCCGGTGAAGAAGGCAGCACTACCGCCCGGGCAGCGGCCAGGACATGGCCGAGGCCCACGCCTCCGCAAGGAGGCCCCGATGACTGACCGGCCCCGTTCTCGTCACCGGGGACACCTCACACGTCACGACCATCGCCCAGGTGGGCTCCGGGCCCGCCTCGGCAACAGATGAAGCACTCGATGACGGTCACCGACCGTCGCAAGGATTGAAAGGAGCAGGGGAAGTGGCACCCGCGAGGGCGCCGTGTCCCCGACCGCCATGAAGAAGATCGACTACCGTACCCAGACCACTTTGATCACCGGGGCGAGTGCTGGACTCGGCGCGGAGTTCGCCCGTCAGTTCGCCG